>JANPDV010000447.1:0-9148 GCA_031431655.1 Gammaproteobacteria bacterium
AAGGCGCGATGGAGTCCGGCGAACGCGCGGCACTCGAGATCCTGACCCCGGCGTGATGACCTCGCGGCGCAACCGGCGCCCGCGGTATTTCAGCGCGTGCGCCGCGGGCGCACGCTGACGTCGCGCGCCGCGAAGGCCTCCTCGAAGCGCTTGCCGATCGCCGCCGACGTGTTGCGCAGCTGCGGCAGGATCTGCTTCTGCAGCTTGCCTTCGTTGATCGCGCCCTGGGTGTAACGCAGGCTCAGTGTCGCCAGCAGGCGCTGGTTGGCGAACACCGGCACGGCCACGGCGGCCCACGGGCGGACGCGCCCCGCGCGGCTGGAAGTCGCATAACCCTGCACGCGAACGGCGTGCAGTTCCGCGAGAATCGTCGCCCGCGGCTGGCGCGCCTGCGCATCGTGCGGATCGTCCGACAGCGCGAGCAGGTCCAGCAGCGTGTCGCGCTGCTCGGGCGGGCAGAACGACAGGAACACACGGCCCGAGGACGTGTCCATCAGTCCCACCCGGCGCCCCGGCGTGACCCGGCGTATGGCCAGCGGGCTGTCGGCGTCCGTCGTTTCATGGACGATCATCGCCGTGCCTACCACGGATGCGATTGCCACGGGCCAGAGCAGTTCGGCACCGAGCTGCGCGAGCAGCGGCCGCGCGCAGTCCGCGATCGACGTGGGTTCGTCGAAGCCGACGCTGAGGGCGCGCACGCGCTCGGCGGGCCGGTAGAGTTTCGTGACCGGATGCTTCGAGATGTAACGCTCGCTGAGCAGGGTCGCCAGGATCCGGTACGTGGTCGGCCGCGACAGGTTCAGCGCAACGGCGACGTCGGCGTTGCTCGCCTGTCCCAGGGTGTTCAGGACTTCGAGCACACTGAGCAGTCGCAGTCCGGTGCGGAGGGGCTTCGCGCTCATGGACTCATGGTACCGCACGGTTCGCGCGGCGCGCCGCCCAGCCTATTTCGCGGGTTCGAGCTGCAACTCCGTGGTCACGCTGCTGCGGAACGTGAGCAGCAGCAGGGCGATTGACGTCACGCCGGCACAGACAAAGCCCGTCCCGACCTCGAAGTGGCGCGAAATCCAGCCCCACAGCGGGCCGCCCACCGCGAGACCCCCCATGCCGACGGCGTACACGGCCGACAGGCCGCGGCTGCGCGCCTGGGCGGGCAACTGCAGTTGCGCAGCCGTCATCATGCCGTTCGACACGGCGAGCCATGCTCCGCCGCAGATCATCAGCGCGAGAGCCGCGATCCAGATGGCCGACGTCATGCCGATCGCCACCAGCCCGCCTGCGTGGATGATCTGTGCCGCGACGAGACGCTTCTCGATGGCCGCGGCCGAACGGGGCGGTCCGAGCACGAGCAGGCTGGCAAACGCGCCGACTCCATACAGCGCGAGCATCAGCCCGTAGGTCGTGCCCGAGTTGAACTCGACCGGCAGCAGCGCGGGTACGGCCGACGTGCACATGAAGAACAAGGCCAGTCGAAGCAGCAGGTTCCGCTTCCACGGAGTCTGTGCCGTGTAGGTCCACTCCTGCCGGGCATCAGCGACCATGCGGCTCCAGGTCAGGGTCGCTGCTGCGTGAACATTGCGTGGCACCGCCGACGCGAGTGTGGTGCCGGCGAACAGCAGCACAACAGCGGCCGCAGACAGTGCGGCCAACGCGCCTGCCAGTCCGATCAGCGCGCCCCCGAGCGCGGGCCCGATCATGCGGGAACCGTTCTGGCCGAGCGAGTTCAGTGCGACGGCCGCCGCGAGGTCGTCGCGTTCGACGCTGTCGAAGATCAGTGAGCCGATCACGGGCATGCGGATGGCCTGGGCGATCGCAATCAGCGGCAGCAAGGCCACCAGTCCCATCGGCGAGAGCAGGTCGGCGAACAGCAGTCCGGCGACGATCGCGAGCATCGTCGCGAGCCACAGATGGCTGAGGAGAATCAGTCGACGCCGGTCCACGATATCGGCGATCACGCCGGCCGGCATCACGAGCGCCATTACGGTGAATTGCAGCGTTCCGGTCACCAGTGAGACCATGAACGGATCCGCATCGGTGGCGATCCGCATCTGCCAGGCGAGAGCGGCCTCGGCCATCCAGTAGCAACTGAGTGATACCGCACCACCGATGGCGACACGCCGGAAACGCGGATTGCGCAGTGGCGTCCACTTGTTGCGCGCGGGCGTGCCTGCTGTCGGAGTCGTGCCGGTACCGTCGCTGCCAGTCATCGGTCCGATTCTCGGCAATTGGGAAGCGACCACCTAGCCGCACGCGACCCAAGGAGCCTGGATTTCGCAGGGTGAAATGCCGTGAATCGCGTCGCGAGCGACTGCGGCCCGTGGGTATAGGCTCGAAACCAGTGCGGCCAGGCGGTCGTGCGCAGGGGGATCTATGAAGGCGAGCTCCAATAACAAGAGCGCACTGTCGCTCGTTGCGATTTTCTCGGGCCTGGTCGCAGGTGCTGCAGGGCCAGCGCTTTCGCAGACCACGGGCGCCGCTCCGGTGGTGGGCCTGGAGGAGGTCACGGTGACGGCGCGTCGTCGCGAGGAATCGCTGCAGGAGGTGCCGCTCTCCATCAGTGCGTTCACCGCAGCCGACATCCAGCGTGCTGGCATATCCAACTTCGCCGATGTCGCCAAACTCACTCCCAGCCTGGTGTTTGACCAGGACTTCGGCGCCAACGACACGCGCCCCACCATCCGCGGTTTGCCGGCCACGCGCGGCCGTCCGCCGGTTGGCGTGCTGATCGATGGCATTGACGTGTCGTCCGAAGCCATCGCCACCGCGGGCGGCGGCATCCTGCTGAATCTTCGCCTGCTGGATGTCGAGCGCATCGAAGTGGTCAAGGGCCCGCAGAGCGCGCTGTACGGCCGCGTAGCCTTTGGCGGAGCCATCAACTACGTCACCGCAAGGCCGGGCGATACACTGGCCGGCCGTCTCAATGCGACGCTCGCGTCGGGCGAAACCTATGAGGTCGGCGGCGCGTACGGCGGGCCCATCGGCGATTCGGGATGGCGCGCGCGCGTCTATGGCGGCCACTCGCGGTCCGACGGATTCAATCGAAACATCGTCTCCGGAGAGAAACTGGGCGGATACGAAGCGACCCAGGGATCGGTCTCGTTCGGCTACACCGGTGGCGAGCGCTTCGCACTGCGCGGATTCCTTGCTTACGGCGACCAGCAGAACGAGCAGCAGCCCTATTACCAGTACTCCACCATCGACAACTCGACAGTGCCGCTGCCGCTGCCTGCGAATGTCGCGGGCCAGCGGGTTGGCAACCTGACGCTACCCGCCTCGATCCGTTCATTGCTGCCCAGTGCCTTCGTGGAGCGGCCTGATGTCCAGGTCAGCGTCGACCCGCGGACCGGCAAGGATTACGCCGGTTCGTCGCTGAAGTCGAAATTCGGCACCCTGCAGGCCGACTGGAAACTCGGATTCGCAACCGTCACGGCAACGGTGGGCTACCTGGACGGCACGGCGACGAACTTCCAGGACATCGAGGGCTACGGCCGCGCTGCGACCCAGGTCCTGCTGCCGGCACCGGGCGGAATCGCCGAACCGCTGGGGTCGGCATTCGAATTCAACACGGTCGATGACGTCCGCCAGTTGAGCCAGGAGCTGCGTATCGCCTCCCTCGACGGCGACGGCCTGCGCTGGGCATTGGGCGCACTGCACTGGGACGAGGAGTACCGCCAGAACAACAAGACTTTCGCGACGATCCTGAGCGCTCCGGGCGCGTCGGCCGCGCTGAATACGCGGCTCGTCAACTCCAACGTGACGCCATCGCTGAGCGGGCGTGATACCAGTCACAAGTCCGTGTACGGACTGCTGGAGTACGACTTCACCGATCGCCTCACCGTCGGGGTCGAGGCGCGCTACTACAAGGAAGACTTCGAATACGACTTCCCGACCAGCATCCTGGTGCTGGGCGCGGGCGCAACGCCACTGGCTGCGCCAGCGCGTGCTCCGCAGGTGCTGGACATCAAGCTCGATGCGACGTATTTCGCGCCAAAACTGACGGTGCAGTTCAAGCCGAGTGAAGACGCCATGTTCTACGGCAGCATCGGCAAGGGCGTGAAGCCGGCGGGAATCTCGACGGTCGGCGTGTTCAACAGCCTGGCAGACAATGTCTATAAGGCCGAAACACTCTGGAACTATGAAATCGGCGCGAAGACCTCGTGGCTGGACAACCGCGTCGTGCTGAACGCGGCGCTGTTCTTCATGGACTACAAGGACAAGCAGGTGTCGGCGCTGGTGGTCGACGCTACGCAGCCAACCGGCCTGCGCGGCGTCGTTTCCAACGCGGGCGGCGCTGAAGTCCGCGGCGCAGAAATCGAGGCGAGCCTGTTCCTTACACGCAGCCTGCGCTTCACGGCGGCGTACACTTTCCTGGACACCGAATACACCGAGTTCCTCGAGTTCAGCCGCAACTCGTCCAACATCGCACTCGCAGGTCGCTGCGAGATCGTCACGGTCGGCACCGGCAACCAGAGCACCCAGTGCAAACTGGATCTCGCAGGCAACCGGCTGGAGCGCGCACCGCGCGGTGCCGCCACGGCCACGCTCACGTACACCCATCCGATCGGCGACCGTTCGAGCGTCATCGCGGAACTGGCAGCGCAGTACCAGGGCAAGCGCTACTTCGACCAGTACAACGCGCAGTTCTTCGACTCGTTCGTCAACACGGACGCCCGCCTGACCTTCGAGCGGGGCAACTGGTCCGTGACGGCTTACGTCGAGAACCTGCTGGACGACGACACGATCCGCAACGGCTTTACGCAGGGCGATTTCTTCGGCCTGTTCTCCAGTCCGGGAAGCCGCTCCTACGTGCTGGTCGCGCCGGATCCGGTCCGGGGTGGCGTGCGCGCGTCGTATCGATTCTGACGACGGAGGCCATCGGCAGCCCGCACGTTCGGGTTTAGACTCCGGGCCGATGACCAACCCGGATCCCATGGCGCCGCGCGCCGGTGCGGCGCCGACTCTTTGCGGCCCGCTCGAGCGCGTCACGTTCATGACCAACGACGCGGCCTCCGCCACGCGGTTCATGACGCAGGCCATGCGCATGCGGCTGGCGAGCGAAGTCGCACGATCGGGGCATGAGGCCCAGGCCACCCGCGAGCTCTGGGGGCTGCCGGCGTCGGCCGCATGGCGAGAGCTGTTGTTCGTCTCGACGGACGGGCGTTCGGGAGTGACCGTCCGGGTCATCGTGATGCCGAGCGGCGGGCTGATTCGCCCGGGGATGGAATCGCGTCTGACTGGCGGCCTGTCGATTGGTTTTCCGGCGGCGAGCCTCGAGGAGACACTGGCGCGCGTCACCGCGCTCGGTTTCGAGTCCACGGCCGGCATCGTTCGGCTGACGATCACACGGCCCGATGGCAGCAGCTATGTTTCTGGTGAGGTCCTGTTCCGCGGCCCCGAGCAGCTCTACATGCTCGCCGTCGGGCGGCCCGCGGACATGACGCCGGTGGGTCCGATCGATTCCGCGACCGGCATGGGTGGCCCTGCTTACTCGGCCATCGTCGTTCCGGATGCGGCGCGCGAGATCGATTTCTACCGCGAGGTGCTGGGCTGGGAAGCGCGGCAGAACATCGTCTTGACGACATCGGGTCCCGCCGGCGGCCTGGGCCTGGATGCGGGCACGCAGTTCCGCTTCGTGCAGCTGTTTGCACCGGGCGCGAGCACCGCGTACATCTGCCTGCTGGACATGATGGCGGTCGCGCGCGCGAATCCCGTGGCGCCACGGCTGCCGAATCGCGGCCTGGTGATGTGGAGCTTTGGTACGTCAGTGTTCGATCAGGTCGAACAGCGCGTACGCAAGGTGGCAACCGGCAACGGGCTCTGTTCGCAGCCTCGATTCGGCAGTGGCGCCGGGCAGCGCAGCCTGACGGTGCTGTCGCCTGCGGGGCTGATGATCGAGATCAACGAGCGCGCCTGACCTGCGCGCATCCTGGCGCGGCGCTCACCAAGGCGCCGGCTTGTAGTCCTTCAGGAACTGCCCCCAGGCATGCACGCCGGTCGTGATCCCCGAGAAGATCGGATCGACGATTCGTGCGGCGCCGTCGATGATGTCCAGCGGCGGCGCGAACCCGAGCTCGGCCTTGCGCGCCGCATGCACGGCGGGGTCCTCGTCCGTTACCCAGCCCGTGTCGACAGCGTTCATGTGGATTCCGTCGCGCACGAAATCGGGCGCGCTGGTGCGCGTCATCATGTTGAGCGCGGCCTTGGCCATGTTCGTATGCGGGTGCCGGTCGGTCTTGGTCGTCCGGTAGAACTGGCCCTCCATCGCGCTGACGTTGACGATGTGCATCTGCCGGCCGCCGGAACGCATCATCAGCGGTTTGAGCCGCGCGTTGAGAATGTAGGGTGCGATGGAATTCACCAGTTGCACTTCCAGGAGCTCCGGCGTTTCGACCTCATGCAGGCGCAGCCGCCAGCTGTTGGTCTCGCGCAGGTCCAGCTGCTGGCGGTCTTCGTCGTACTTCTCCGCCGGGAACAGGGTTTCGCCGTCATGGAAGTCCTCGTCCAGGTAGCGGCGTTGCGAAAGGGCGGCGCTGCGAACCAGGCCCTCGGCCGGAGTGCGGCTCGAGCTCGCGACAAGCTGGCCGCCCTGCATCGCCGGCGCATTGGTGATCGTCCGGCACAGGGCTTCGTGCTGTGCGAGCGGCCCGCGCCAGTCGTCCGGGAGCGATGAGGGCGCCTCGTACTCGCGCGCAAGCAGATGACGGAAGAAGCCCGCCGGTCGACGCACAGTCTGGCAGGCGTTGTTCACGAGAAAATCGAGACGCGGCAGCTGTTCTCCAAGCCAGCGCGCGAACAGCTCGACGCTGGGCGTGTGTCGCAGGTCGAGCCCGTGGATCTGCAACCGTGCGCCGAACTCACCGTAGTCCGGCTCCTGCGCATAGCGTCCGGCAGCGTCCACCGGAAACCGCGTGGTTACCACCACGTGCGCGCCGGCGCGCAGCAGTTTCAGCGACGCCTGGAAGCCGATCTTGACGCGCGCGCCGGTGACGAGCGCAAAGGTGCCCGCAAGATCCGCGCTTTGTTCCCGCTTGGCATAGTTGAAGTCGCCGCATGACCGGCACATCGAGTCGTAGTAGCGATGCACCGCGGTGTAAGGCTGCTTGCAGACATAGCAGGAACGCGCCGAGCGCAGCTCCGGTTGTTCCTGCGCGCTTTCTGCATCAGGGGGCGGCAGCCACAGCGGCGCGTAAGTCGCGCTGCGACGCTGGAGGCGTAGTCCAGACTGCTCGAGCGCCTGTCGATCCTGCTGCTGGGCAGCCGTCCGCTCCGTGCGCCTGAAAGCCTTTGCCATGCGCACCAGGCCGTGACGCTCCGGCTTCGCGACCAGCCCCGCCAGCGTCAGCAGTTCGCGCCGCTCATCCTTTGTTAGCTTCGTCAGGCAGCCGCGATCGGCGTCGATGGCCTTCAGCACGCGCAGGCAGGCGCCGAACTCTCCGGCGGAAAATGGCGTGTCGGTAGTGGGATCCGGGGTGTTCATCAGGGAATTGTAGGGGACGCGCAGGGTGGCATCGCCCCCGAGCGTTGCGGGGGCGCGTATGGCTTCGCTCTGAGCCCTGTATTGCACCGGGCCTGCCACCGCGGCATTCTCGTTTCACGATGCAACAAGCCAGAGATCCGCGCGTGGATGAGCCGGAGTACCGGCGCCGGCTCGCCGCGCTCGGCTGTGCGAACCCACTTGTCGCTCGATGGGAGGCGGGTTACGCCCGGGCCAGCCACGTGCACAGCTTCGATGCGCACGGCCTGGTATTGCAGGGCTCGTTCACATTGACCACAGATGATGGGCCCCGCCTGCTTGCGGCCGGCGATGTCTTCGAACTCGCCGCGGGGATTGCGCACTCCGAAGTGGCCGGTCCCGAGGGGGCGCTGCTGCTCGTGGGAGCGCTCGCGCCGCGATGACCCGAGCCTGCGTCCTGGCGCGCTGACGCCGCGAAGGCGTCGGCCTGTCGACAAGGCGGTTGATCTATATAGTGGCCGCCCAGCAGCGCCCAGCCCGGCGTGGGAACCAGGCCGGCCAGCGTGGGAATCCTCGGAATCGTCATCTGCATCGCCTTCGTCGGCATCGGCGTCGTCGTGCCGTTGTTCCCGTTCTTCGGCACGCGGATCGGTGCCCCGCCGGAGGCAATCACGACGGCGATGGCGGTGGTCGCGGTTGGCCAGCTCGTTTCGACGCCCTTCTGGGGGTGGGCCAGCGACCGGCTGGGGCGCAAGCCGGTGATCATCATCACGTTGCTGGGCAGCGCAGTGGCGGCGCTGATGCTCGGCTGGGCGGAATCGGTTGCCATGCTGATGCTCTCGCGCCTGCTGGCCGGGCTCATGACCGGCGTCGGTGCCGTTGCGTTCGCGGCGGTGGCGGACGCTACCGAGGGTGCGGATCGCGCGCGAGTGATGGGCCGAATCGGCGCGACGTTCTCGCTGGGCTTCATTCTGGGCGCGGCGCTCGGCGGACTGCTGTCCGGCAGCGGTGCCGACACGGACTATCGCCGCATCGCGATGGTCGTCGCGTGGCTCGACTTGCTCGCGGCAGGCGTCGCGCTGGTGTTCTTCCGCGAGACACGTTCGCCGGCGGCCCGCGCCGAGGCGCGCGCCGCCAGGCGCCAGGCCACGGAACCGGACCGCTACCCGGCACTGCAGCGCACGCTGCGCGACCCGATGCTGCGACGCGTGGCATTGGTGCACCTTGCGTTCGCCGGATCATTCGCGGTCGTTGACTCGACGCTCGCGCTGTTCGCCGTAAGCGCGCAGGAGTTCACACCGCGCCAGATCGGCTTCACGTTCATGCTGATGGGCGCCGTGACGACGCTGGTGCAGGGCGCTCTGCTCGGTCGGATCGTCGCCAGCCTGGGCGCGCTCGATACGGTGTTGGTCAGTTTGGCGGCGCTCATGCTCGGCCACGTTCTCATCGCCGTGTCGGGCTCGCCCTTGATGTTGCTGGTCGGGTGCCTCGCACTCGCGATGTCGCTCGGGCTGTTCATCGCGCCATCCTCGAGCCTGGTAGCCGCGCGCGCCGGCGAGCATGAGCGTGGCGCGCTGCTCGGCGTCTTCCAGGGAGCCGGGAACTTCGGCAAAGTGCTCACGCCGATTGCGTCAGGAGTCCTGTTCGCGGATGTCAGCATCAGCGCGCCATTCGTCGGCGCCGCGCTGCTGGTTG
>JANPDV010000448.1:0-4985 GCA_031431655.1 Gammaproteobacteria bacterium
CGCCGGGCGCGACCAGCGTCGCAACGCCGGCCACCGAAGTACTCAGCCGTCGGCGCGGCGTCTGCCAGGACTTCGCGCACCTGATGATCGCCTGCCTGCGCTCGCGCGGCCTCGCGGCGCGCTACGTCAGTGGCTACCTGCACAACCGCGCCGCGCCGCCGGTCACTGCGGCTGGCGCACTCGATCCGCCCGAAGCGCCCAGGGAGCCGCGCATGGTCGGCTACGACGCCTCGCATGCCTGGGTCGCGGTGTACGCGCCGCCGTTCGGCTGGGTCGAGCTCGACCCGACCAACCGCTGCGTCGTCGGCCTCGATCACGTGGCGATCGCCTGGGGTCGTGACTTTGGCGACGTCTCGCCGCTGCGCGGCGTGATCCTCGGCGGCGCGCACCATCAGCTGACGGTGCGCGTGCGCGTCGAGCCCATCACTCCGTCGTGACCTGCACCTCGACCCGCATGTCGAGCGAATCGGAGGGCAGGCCGTTGAAACTGCCCACCAGCGGCGCCGCCTGCGACGCATCGCGCGCGACGGCGACACGGATCAGGTTGCGCCCGCCGACCAGCGCGTTGGTCGGGTCGAATTCGACCCAGCCCGCACCTTGCAGGTAGACCTGCAGCCAGGCGTGCGTCGCGCCCAGCCCCACCAGGCCGCTGCCCGCGCCGATCAGCCGTTCGTCGTACAGGTAGCCCGAGACGAAGCGCGCGGCGAGCCCGACGCTGCGCGCCGCCTCCATCATGAACACCGCGAAATCCCGGCAGCTGCCCGTGCCGAGCGCCAGCGTCTCGAGCGGCGACTGCACGCCCACCGCGTCGCGCGCCAGGTAGCGGAACTGCGCCTTGATCGAGCGCGTCATGTCGGCGAGCACCTCTAGCGTCGCGGCCGCGGGCGTGCGCTCAACGATGGCCCGGGACCAGCCGTCGATACGCTGCTCGGGATCGGCGTAGTGACGATCCCGGGTGCGACCGAGATCGAAGGCCTCGTCCACCGAATAGCTCAACGGCAACCGCGTCGCCGACGACTCGAGTTCGATGGCCTGTGGCGGCGCCGGAAAATGCTCGGCGCGGAATCCCGACTCGAACACCAGTTGCATGCCCGGCCGCGCGAAGTTCACCAGCGCGATCGAGTTGCCGAACACATCGTGCAGCCAGCGCACTGAGCTCGGCGCCGGGTCGATCAACAGCGCCGTGTCGATCAGCCGCAGATCGTGGCTGTCGCGCGGGCGGCACATCAGCCGGTGCTCGCCGAACTGCACGGGACGCCGGTAGCGATAGGTCGTCTTGTGGCGAACGTGGAGGATGGTCACAACGGCGGGCGCAGTGCGAGTTGTTTGCGGCAGCAGAGCCTACCATGCGGCGCCGCGCTGCCCCGGCAGCACCACCAGACGTGCTGCAGCAAGCTCGACGAGGCCGGATGGCCATTGCGACCGTTGTCATGGATATGCAGAGCCCGGCGACTGGCCGCTGACACTGCGCCCGGTGGCCCTTTACGGCGCGCGCAATGCGCGCTAAGTTCTCCGGTAATGTCAGGCCCGGTGCGCATCGCGACCGCCCTACTCCAAACTGGCGTACTGGACAGCGCCGGTTTGCCGCACCACCTATCTGCACCGTCTCGCGAGACATCCCCCCGGACCGATCCGCGAACGATCGCCGACGACGAGCTCCACGACTTTCCACGACAGATCTCCGTCAATCTCTTCAGGAGTCGACCCATGCGGAATTCCTCCAGGGCCTCGATCATGGCCTTGAGTTCAGTCTGCGCGGCGTTCACGGCCGCGGGGTTCGTTCGCCCTGCCTGGGCGCAGGACACGAAGGTCACCCTCGAGGAAGTCACCGTCACCGCCCGCAAGCGCAATGAATCGTTGCTCGACGTGCCGCTGACGGTCACCGCGCTGACCGCAGACGCCATCGACGTCAAGCAGATCAAGGAATTGACCGACATCGTCAATTTTTCGCCCGGCTTTTTCTACGGCACGCCGACCGTGGGGCGCAACGACCGCTCCAATCGCCGGCTGCTGATTCGCGGCATGCAGATCAATACGGACGTGCAGACCAAGCAGGCAGTGACGGTATTCATCGACGGCGCGCCGGTCCTCGGCGGCGACATCGGCAGCACCGACAACGCCGAACGGATCGAGGTGGTCAAGGGCCCGCAGAGCGCTTACTTCGGACGCGCCACCTTTGCCGGCGCGATCAACGTGATCACCAAGACACCCAGCAATGAATTCAAGGGCCAGGTCAAGGCCGAGGCGGGCCGCTTCGGATTGACGGATATCGGTCTGGCGCTCGAAGGACCGCTGGGCACGGAGCGGTTGCTGTATCGGGTCAGCGCCAACCGTTTCGATACCGACGGCCAGTACACCAACGCGCTCGGCGGTGACAAGCTCGGCGCGCGGCAAACGGTCGACGTCTCGGGCACGCTGTACGGGAAGCCATCCGAGAATTTTTCCGTCAAGGCGCGCGCCCACTATTGGGAAGACAAGGACGGACCCGCCGCGTCATTCAGCTACGGCTTTGGCAATGGCGCTGATCTGTACAACTGCAATCTCGGCGGCACCGCCGGCCGGGTCAACGGCAACAACAACTGGATCTGCGGCAGGCCGCCGTTCCCGCGACCCGACCAGATCGCGCTCGACACCATGCTCACGCCGGCGATCCAGACGATTCTGCTCGGCAACGCTGCGATCCCGCCCAACCAGCTGCAGTTCCTGTTCAATCCGCAGTTCCTGGATGGCTTTGGCCTCGAACGCCACGCCCTCGAGACCAGCCTGATCATGGACTATGAATTCGGCAGCGGCATCACGCTGTCCAGCATCAGCGCCTACCACTACAACAAATGGGCAGCCCTGGCCGACCTGGACGGCCGACCCACGGCCCAGCTGGGCGCTGCCTTCGACACGCTGCTGCTCAACAACTCGAAGTACTCCGACTACAGCCAGGAGATTCGGCTCACCTCCGCCAGCGACCAGAAGCTGCGCTGGATGGTCGGCGCGAACTACGTCGACCAGGATGCCTCCAACACCAGCGGTTTCCGCCTGCCGCCCGGGACGTTCCGGTCTACGGCCGTCGGCTCGGTCAACCTGGTCAAGAACTACGGCGTCTTCGGCTCACTCGCCTACGACATCACGACGCAGTTGACCTTGAACGTCGAGGCGCGGCGGGCCTGGGACAAGATTTCCGACGGAGTCATCGGCGGGCTGGTCCTGTCCGATACCTTCAAGAGCTTCACGCCGCGCGTGGTGCTGGACTACAAGCCGACGAGCGATATCACGTTCTACGGCAGCTGGGCCAAGGGCACTCGGCCCGGAACGTTCAACACCACCCTGGTGGGCCGGCCTCAGTCGGAGCTGGACCAGATCCGGGCGCAGATCAGCGCGGACATCAGCGTGCCGGAAGAGGAACTCAACAGCTATGAGATCGGATTCAAGGGCCGCCTGTGGGACGGTCGCGCCTTCCTGACGGCCGCGGTCTATCAAGCGTTCTGGCGCGACCAGCAATCGGTGGCGCTGGCGCCGATCACGCGCGCCAACGGCAGCCTCGACCTGGTATCGGCCACCGGCTCAGGCGGCAAGACCGACCTCTCGGGAATCGAACTGGAAGGCGAGGCGCGCCTGACCGAGAAGCTGACGGTCGAGGGCACGTTCGCCTACAACAAGACCGACATCATCACCCGCGACTGCGGCGACTGCCTGCTGATCCTCGGCGTGAGGGATGTGATCGGACTGAACAAGGAAATGTCGCGGACCCCGAAGTACAAGGGCACGGCGTCGCTGACCTACACGGATCAACTCGGCAACGACTACAAGTGGTTCACGCGGGTCGACTACATCTACACCGGCGACATGTTCGCCACCGAGGCAAACGTGACCCGCACCGGCGCAGCGCAGAAAGTGAACCTGCGACTGGGCGCGGAGAACGACAAGCTTCGGGTCGAGGTGTACGGCACTAACATCTTCGACGACAAGACTTTCACCGGCTACCAGCGCCTGACGGATTTTGCGTACGCCGCGGGCCGCAGCGCCCTGGCTGTTGGCTTGCCGAATCGCCCCGTCTACGGCGTGCGGGCCACCTACAAGTTCTAGGGAAGCTAAGCGCCCCTGATCGGCCAGTCACCCCGACCCGGCTACCCATAGCAACCCGGGAGGCCCGCCCGGCTCTCGCGACGGCAGTTTGCTACCCTGCAACAGTGGCTTTGAACGCAGCGTCCCGTCGAGATAGCCGTCCAGTCCTGATCCTCGGAGCCTCGGGCTACGTTGGCTCGCACCTGGTGCCGCGGCTCCTGGCCGACGGCGTGGACGTGCGGGCCGCCGCGCGGTCGACGGAGGTGCTTGAACGCCAGGGCTGGCAGAACGTGGAGCTCGCAGCCGCGGACGTCCTTGACCGGGTATCGCTGCGCGCTGCGATGCACGGCGTCGGCATCGTGTATTGCCTCGTGCACGTGATGGGCTACGGCCGCGACCTGCGCGTGCTCGCGCGCCTCGCCGGCCGGCGCGAACCCTTCATCATCCCGGTACCGGTGCTGACGCCCCGCCTGTCGTCGTACTGGCTGTGGCGGATCCGTGAACTGATGGATGCGGCGATTGACGGCGGCGGATTAACCCGCGGCCGATCCAATCCCGACACGGTGCACGTGGGCGACCGGATCGACACCTGGGAGGTTATCGGCGTCGAGCCGGGACGCCGCCGTCTGGCACCCGGCCGGCGTCCGCGGCCTGCTCTACTGGTACGCCATGATTTACGCCATGATTCCAGTGCCCCTCGTGATCTTCGACGGACTGGCCCGGGCAATCATCGAGCGCGCGCAGGCCAACGGACAGGGCGCAGGCGCGGCTCGATCGCTGACCTGACTGACGTGCGCCCACCTGAATTGGCGTGGTCGATGAAACATTGGCGAATCATGAGGTGAGTGAGGCCGAATTCCCTCTGGTGCCTGCGCGTGTGCCGAAGGAGCACAGCCACACCTTCGACTGCAGATCTGCCGGGATTGGTG
>JANPDV010000449.1:0-30132 GCA_031431655.1 Gammaproteobacteria bacterium
GATCAAGGGCCAGGGCCTGATCGGACTCGGCCGCACGCCCGAGGCCAGTTCGCCGCAAACTATCCGCTACAGCTGCGAGGACTGACCCAGCCCTTCAGCGGGGCCCGCTGCTGCGGTCGAACGGAGCGCAGCTCAGCCCAGTCGCTGTTGCAGCGCCTCGAGTTCGCTGTAGAGAGCGGCAGGTGTCCTGGCGCCGAACTCGTCAAAGTACGTCTTCATGGCCGCGGCTTCCGCGCGCCACAGCGCCTTGTCGACCGACAGCAGTTCGGCGAGCGCGGCAGGGTCCATCGCCAGGCCCTTGAGGTTCAGATCCGCCGGGCTCGGCAGATTGCCGATCGCGGTCTCGCTCGCGCCGCCACGCTGGCTGCAGCGCTCCAGCATCCAGGCCAGCACGCGCAGGTTCTCGCCATAGCCGGGCCACAGGAACTTTCCGGCCGCATCGCGCCGGAACCAGTTGACGTGATACATGCGCGGCGGCCTGGTGAGCTTCTGGCCGATCCGGAACCAGTGCGCCCAGTAGTCGCCGAAGTTGTAGCCGGCGAAGGGTTTCATCGCCATTGGGTCGCGACGCAGTACGCCTGCTTCGCCAACCGCCGCGGCGGTGGTCTCGGACGCCACCGACGCGCCAACGAGGACGCCGTGATTCCAGTTACGGGCTTCGTACACCAGCGGAGCAACACCGCGGCGCCGGCCGCCGAACACGATGGCAGAGATGGGCACACCCGCCGGACCATCTGCTTCCGGTGAGTAACCCGGATTGCGCTTGGCCGAGACCGTAAAGCGGGAGTTGGGGTGAGCTGCCGGCCCGTTCTTGGGGTCGAAGGGTCGCCCGAGCCAGTCGGTGATCGGGGTGCCCGTTTCCATCCCCTCCCACCAAGGCTCGTTGCTGGCTGTCAGGGCGACATTGGTGAACAGCGTGTCGCGCTTGATCATCTCGTACGCATTGCGGTTGGTCTTCGGGTTGGTGCCCGGCGCCACACCGAAATAACCCGCCTCGGGGTTGATGGCGTACAGCCGACCATCCGGCCCGGGATGCAGCCATGCGATGTCATCGCCAACCGTAAACACCTTCCAGCCCGGCATCGAGTCCGGGGGAATCAGCATCGCCAGATTGGTCTTGCCGCAGGCTGACGGGAACGCCGCGGCGATGTAGTGCGTTTCGCCCTCGGGGCTCTGCAGCCCGACGATCAGCATGTGCTCGGCGAGCCAGCCTTCGGTGCGCGCCTGGAAGCTTGCGATGCGCAACGCGTGGCACTTCTTGCCGAGCAGTGCGTTGCCACCGTAGCCACTGCCGAAGCTTTCGATTTCCAGCTCTTCGGGGAAGTGCATGATGAAGCGGCGGTTTGGATCCAGCTCGCCGGTGGAGTGCAGGCCCTTGACGAAGCTGCCGTCGCGGGCGATGCGCTCGAGCGCCGGGCGCCCCATTCGCGTCATCAGCGCCATGTTGATGGCGACATAGGCGCTATCGGTTATCTCGACGCCGCACCGCGCGTAGGGGGAATCGATTGGACCCATGCAGTACGGCACCACGTACAGGGTGCGACCCTGCATGCAACCCGTGAAGAGGGCGCGCATCTTGGCGCGCGCTTCAGCCGGCGCCATCCAGTTGTTGTTGGGGCCAGCGTCGTCGCGATTCGGGGTGCAGACGAAAGTCAGGTGCTCGACGCGCGCCACGTCGGAGGGGTGGGAGCGGGCTATGTAGCAGTTCGGAAAGGACTCCGGATTCAGCTTCTGCATTTCGTCGCGGGCCACCAGCTCGCCGCGCAGCCGCGCGAACTCGGCCTCGGAGCCATCGCACCACTGGATGCGATCCGGACGCGTGAGGGCGCTGACCTGATCGACCCAGGCCTTGACGGTCGGTGCCACCTCGGAGAGGGCCAGAAACGACTGAGCGGGAGTAGCCATCCGCGGATGATACCGGCCCGCCGCCGCGGGGCGTAATGACGCGCTGCTCAGCGGCTGATCCACGGGCGGCGTGTGGCCGCCGGAAACGAACACGCGGCGCCCCCTCACGGGGACGCCGCGCGTCCTATTCACCCTAATCTGCGCTCAGGGCTCAGGCAGCCTTGCGAGCCCGCGCTACCTTGCGCTTGACAGACTTGCGGGCCTTCTTCGCCTTGGCGCGCACCGGGCGCGCCTTGCGCTTCACGCCGCCAAGCACCTCGGCGTAGGTCCGCCGCGCCAGCTCCGAAACGCCGCGCCCGGCATCGACCACGATTTCGAGCGCCTCGTTGGCATCCTGCATCACGCGCTCGCGCGTGCCGGCAGATGCCTGGAGCTGCCTGCCGTAGGCGTGCTGGAGCGAATCAGCCTCGGCGAGCATGCGCAGGCGCTTGGCGGCTTCGTCCAGGCCCATCTGCACGACGCGGGCCTGCAGTGCGACGGCACGGCCGAAGTAGGCATGCGCGAGATTGTTCAGTTCCTGGCCGGCATCAGCCAGCTTCTCGACTGGGGTCTTGACTGCGTCAACCTGGCTGGCGGCCCGGTCCACACTGTCGCGAGCAACGTCGGCGGCGCGGGCGGCGTAGGCGCCGGCCTGGTCGCGAACATCGGAAGATATTTCATAAAGGCGTTCGGTCAGGTTCATGGCTGTATCCTCGGTGGATGGTGCGATGCACCAATTGGTGCGACGCATCATACAAATGGTGCGATGCAGCGTCAAGCCCCTTCGGCCACCCGTTCAGATTTGACATAAGGTCAATTGCGGGCGCGGGCCAGAGAGGTCAGGGAAGGGGCCCCGCAGGTCACCGCCAGGGGGCCCTGCAGCCGGCTCGCCCTCGGCCAGCGAGAGGTGGGCCCGTCTAATTCCAGCGCGGCCGAATCGGCTCGTTCGACTCCAGGAAGTCCCTGATGACCGGCACGACCTTGCCGAGCGAATGCAACATGAAAAGGTGACCGCCGCCCGGTATCACGACGAGCCGGTTGTTCGGGATCAACAGGGAGATGATGCGCGCGTTGGCTGGGGGCACGAGCGGGTCTTCCGACCCGGCCATTACCAGCGTTGGTTGCTTGAGCTTGTGGAGCCAGTGGATGCTGGTCCAGCCGGCGCCCGCGAGCAGCTGGTAGATGTAGCCCATGAACCTGGGAGCGATGATCCGCGCCGAGTGTTCCGTGATCAGCCCCGGATGGCGGCGTGCCTCGCCGCCGTAAATATCGCCCGCGGCTTTCAGCATGTAGACCGGTGAGAGATAGCGCTGCGGGGTGAGCATCTTCGACAGCGCCTTGGGGCGCCCCGGGATCATGAATGCGCCGGCGGACGTGGCTGCGAGAACCAGTCGGCGACAGCGCTGCGGGTACTGCCGGGCGAACTGTTGCGCCAGGGCTCCGCCCCATGACACGCCCGCGACATCGACTTCCGGATAGCCGAGGCGGTCCAGCAGCCGTGCGGTCAGCTGCGAGAGACCCGAGAAGCGACGCGGTCGCCACGACATCTCGGAACGGCCGATACCGGGAATGTCGAAAATGACAATCTCGACACCGTCCATGGCTTCCATGAACGGGAACACGACTTCGAAATTGGCACCGACCCCGTTGAAGATCAGCAGCGGCGTGCCACCGCCGCTGCCGCGTTGCGTCGCAACGCGAATACTGATGCCGTCGACCTCCACGAACTCGATGGCTGGCCGGTGCGTCGGGGCGTGCGGTTGCGCGGCCATTGGGCGGTCCTTGCTGAGCGTCACGAGCAGCGCGGTCAGCGCTGATGCACGTAGCGGCCGGGGGCGCGGTCACCGGCCGGGTGCGCCCTGCTGCCGAGTTCGCCTGGCGCCTGGTGCATCGGCCCCGCGTGCTTGCCGAACCACTCACGCCAATGACCCCACCAGCTTCCCTGGTGCACGGTGGCGGTCTCGAGCCACTGGGCCGCGCTGAGCTTCTGGTTGGGGTTCAAGTAGTACTTGGCCTTGGGGTTGGTCGGCGGATTCACGATGCTCTGGATGTGCCCGCTGGAGGACAACACAAATGTCATCGGACCCTTAAGGATGTTGCGCGACTCGTAGCATGCCTCCCACGGCGTGATGTGATCCGTGACGCCGGCCACGACGTACACCGGAATTTTCACCTTTGACATATCGATGGGTGTGCCCAGGGCTGAGCTCTTGCCGCGCGTCTTCAGCGGGTTTTCCAGGAAGATCCGCAGCAGGTCGGCATGGAACTCGGCGGGCAGGCGGGTGTTGTCAGCGTTCCAGTAGAGGATGTCGAAAGCGGGCGGGCGGTTGCCCATCACCCAGTTGTTGGCGACGAACGTGTAGACCAGGTCATTCGGCCGTAGCCATGCGAACACGCGTGCCATCTCCGCACCTTCGAGCACGCCCTCGCTGTGAGACTTCTGGATCGCGGCGGCAATCCCGGTCTTCGAGGCGAACTGGCCGAGCAGGCTCGGGGATTCGGTGTCCAGCACGGTGACCAGCAGCGTCGCCGACGCGACCGACTTGTCGCCAATCGCCGCCAGGTGACCGAGCAATGTGGCGAGCGTGAACCCGCCCGCGCAGGCCGCAACGGCGTGCACATGCTTGGCGCCGGTGATCTCCAGCATCGCGGCGATGGCCTGCTTCGCGGCGGTGAGATACGTGTCCAGATTCCAGTCGCGTTGCGCCGCGGTCGGGTTGCGCCACGAGATCGCGAAGAACTGCACGCCGTTCTGCACGGCGTACTCGGCAAAACTGCGGCCGGGTGCGAGGTCGACCATGTAGAACTTGTTGATCTGCGGAGGCAGCAGCAGCAGCGGCTCCGCGAGCACCTCGGAGCCCGCAGGGGAATACTGCAACAGTTCGAAGACCTCCGAGCGATACACGACCGCACCTGGAGTCATCGCCAGGTTCTTGCCCACCTGGAACTTGCGCTCGTCGACCATGCGCGGCATGCCGCCGTTGTTGAGCACGTCGTCGAGCATGTTCTGGGCGCCGTAGAGCAGGCTGCGGCCTTTGGTCTGCATCGCGCGCTGGATGGCGCCGGGATTGCCGAGCAGCGAATTGGTGGGCGCGAACGCTTCCGTGACCATGGATACGAGAAAGCGGGCTCGCTCGCGATCCTCCGGGCTGGCGTCGGCGCGGTCGAGAATGCGGTTCACGCTGTCGCGCCACGCCAGGAAGCCCTGCATCAGGCGCTTGAAGTAGCCGCTCTTCTGCCACACGTCGTGGCTGAAACGCTTGTCCTTAGGGTCCGGGGCGAGATCCGAGGAGCCGCGCAGGACCTCCAGCAGCTGGCCGACCAGCGCGACGTTCTCCTGAACCACCACTTGCGGGCGTCCGAACATCATGCGCAGCGCACGCTGCGCAGCGTCCAGCAGTTCAGCCTTGTCGACGCCGATCAGCGGGTTGGCGCCGAGGATCTGCTCGGCAGCGTCAGTCGCAGAGTCCCGCGCCAGCGGCGGCGGTTCGGAACTGGAGGGCGACTCGGGAGCGAACCCGTCCGCACCCGGGGCGGAAGTGTGTTCGGCGTGTGCGGGCACGGCCTTTCGCCGTCGCGAAGTCTTGCTCATCGACAGTCCTCCGGAATTCTTGAGTCGCGCTGGTCACCCGCCAGTGCGAGCTGCGTCACAGGAGCGGCAGCCGTTTTCCCATTATGTTTCGCCGCGGCAGGATCCTGCCGCGGCGCTGTGATTATGGTCACGCGCGTTCTTGCGCCATACCCCTAGCATCGGCTCCAGCCTCAAGTTCAGGCGACTTCAGCCGATAACGCCCGATCTTTTCCGGGTGTAGAGCTGGATTCGCCTCCCTGGCACCGGATCGCTTGGTCGCGCGCCGCTGACGGGGCCCCTCGAGGTCGTTTGAATTGCTTTCGAGGAGTCTAGCGCGATGCGCCATTCAGCGCTCGCGGGCCTCGGTTTCGCCCTGCTGCTCTGCCTGCCGGGTGAACCGGCGTCCGCAGCAGGTGTGCCTGCGGGTACCGACATCGAGAACACCGCCCAGGTGAACTACACCCTGGGCACGTCCAGCGTCACGGCCACCTCGAATACGGTTACCCTGCGGGTGGCCGAGGTCCTCGACGTCGTCGTTACGGCGCAGACACCGAGTGTCAGCGTCAGTGCGGGTGCCGCCAACGTGCCGCTGGTGTTCCGGATCACCAATACCGGCAACGGTTCCGAAGCGTTTCGCCTGACTCTGCAGAGCGCGCTGGGCGGCGATGACTTCGATCCGGTGGCGGCGGTCCCCGCGCTGTACTTCGACACCGACTCCAGCGGGACGCTCAGCGCTGCGGATACGCCATACACTCCGGGATCCAACGACCCGCTGCTCGCCGCCGATGCGTTCGTGACCGTGCTCGCAGTGCACGGCATTCCCGCGGGCGCTGCCAACGCGGCGCGAGGCTTCGCGCGACTCGACGCCCAGTCCCGCACTGGTACCGGTGCGCCTGGCACCGTGTTCGGCGGCGCCGGCACCGGCGGGACCGATGCGGTCGCGGGCTCGACCGGCGCCGACGGTGAAGCCCAGTCCGAGTACCTGGTCGCGGACCTGGCGCTGGCGGCGCTGAAGTCCGCGGTTGTCCTGGATCCCTTCGGCGGAACACGCACCGTGCCGGGCGCGCGCATCACCTATCAGGTTGTCGTGACGCCTACTGGCAGTGGCACCGCGATCGGCGCCGTGCTGCTGGATCCGATTCCGCCCAACACGCGCTTCCTCAGCGGCAGCCTGCGCCTGAACAGCTCTGTGTTGAGCGACGTGGCGGACGCAGACGCCGGCACGTATCAGGCGACCCCGTCACCCACCGTGCGCGTCGCGCTCGGCGATCTCACCCAGGCGAGCGGACCGCAGACGGTCGTGTTCGTCGTCACTGTCGATTGAACCCGAGACCATTGAATTGAAGGAGCCTCCGATGAAGACCCTATGGTTCGAGCGTGGCACGCCCGCCGTTGCCGTTGCCGTGGCCCTGGCCCTGGCGCTGGGCAGTGTTGCTGCGGTCGCCACCGAGCAATTGCGGATAGCTGCAGTCGATGCGCCGCGCGCAACTCAGGCCGTCAAGGCAGGGCCCGCGCCTAAGGCCGCAGCCGCGTCCGCTGGTTGCATTTCGCTCAAGACCTCGGCGGAGGTGGAGGTCAGCGAGCTGGATGCCAGCGGCAACCGCAGCACGCGACTCGCACCGGCCACCAAGGTGGTGCCGGGGGACCAGGTCGTGTGGACCATCACGGCGGCGAATGTCTGCGAGGGCAAGGCCGAGCGGTTCTCCATCGACAATCCCGTGCCGACGCACATGGCCTACGTGCCGGAATCCGCCGCTGTGCCTGGAGCCGAGGTGCGCTATTCCCTCGACGGCCAGCGCTACGACGCGCCGGCTGCACTGACCGTACGCGAAGCCGATGGCAGTGCGCGCGTGGCGCGAGCCGACGAGTACTCGGCAATCCGCTGGACATTCGCCAACCCGGTAGCACCCGGCCAGGTCGCCATCGCGCGTTTTCGCGCAGTTCTGAAGTAAGCCGGAGCGAACGTGAACACCGAGCACTGCACACAGAATTCCCAGGAGTCCAACATGACCAGTCTCACTCGATCGACCTCGCGCGCATTTCTTGCGCTGGCTGCGCTGGGTACGTTGCTGGCGGCGCCATATGCTGGCGCAGCAGGTACCGCCGCGAACACCCCGATCACGAATCGTGCCACCGTCAGCTACACCGTAGGCGGACTGGCGCAGACCCCGATCGAGTCCTCGCCGACCGGTAACAGCACGCCCGGCGTTGGCGCGGGCGCAGTGACCTCCTTCCTGGTCGACAACAAGGTTGACCTGACGGTTTCGGAAGTCTCGGGTGCCGCGACGGTAGTCAACCCTGGCCAGACAAACGTGGTCGCCGTGATGCGCGTGACCAACACCGGCAACGCGGCGCAGGCCTACGCACTGGCGGCGACCAACAACACCGGCGGCGCGCTGTTCGGCAACACCGACAACGCAGACTTCGTTCCCCTGCGCGTGTTCGTCGACGCCAACAACAATGGCACGTATGAGTCCGCAACGGACACGGCGGTGAACATCGCCACGCTGGCGGCTGACGCCAACGTACGCGTATTCATCGTTGCCGACGTTCCAGTTACTGCGACCAATGCCCAGTTCGTCAATGCACGTCTCACGGCCTCTACGGCCGTCGAGAACACGCCGGGCACACTGGTGGTGCAGTCCGCGGGCGCCGACGCTGCCGGCACGGTGGACGTGGTGTTCGCCGACGTGGCCGGCACCGGCGACGCGGCGCGCGATGGCCAGCACTCGGCCGACGACCAGTTTGCCGTGCAGTCCGCGGCATTGTCGGTTGCCAAGACATCGCTGGTGGTCAGCGATCCGTTCAACGGTGCTACCAACCCGAAGGCGATCCCTGGCGCCACGGTGGAGTACTCAATGGTACTGACCAACACGGGGGCGGTATCTGCCGCCGGCGTCACGATCGCCGATCCGCTGCCGGCGAATACGACCTTCGTGAGCAACGCCTACAGCGCTGGAACTCGCGATGTACGTATCTCGGTGCTGGGCGTCGATACGTTCTGCGTCGCCGAGGCCGGAGGTACCGACAGCAACACGGATGGCTGCGTGCGCTCGGTTGCCGGGGTGCTGCAGGTTGGCGGCGCCGCCATGCCGGCAGTGGCGGTTGGAGCCGGTAATGCGGTGACCGTCCGCTTCCGCGTCACGATCAACTGACGCGGTCGGCACGCCTGGGGGGCGTCGTGCGCGCGCGTCTGGCGTGCTTTGCGCTGGCGATCGCGGCGGCGGCAACGCCGGCAGCGCCCGCGCTGGCCCAGGGGGCCACGCCGGCGGGCTCGACCGTGCGCAATGTCGCGCAGGTCGAGTACCGCCTCGGCGCCAACCCGCGCCAGGTCGCGTCGAACGAAGTCACGCTGCGGGTCGAGCAGCCGGCCTCGCGCGCCAGCATTGCAATCGCGCGGCTGACGCGCGACGCGGCACCTGCCGAGGGGTTCGTGAGCACGGCCGGGCCCACCGCCTGCCTGCTCGGCGGCACCCTGGTGCCGCTGTCGCCGCCCGTGGACGCCGCGGGCGATGCGGTCGACCCGCTGCAGCCGCAACAGCTTGCCGGCACGTCGAACGTGCACGCCGGCGAGGCCTTGCTGGTGCGGGTCGCCGACGCGGACCAGAATCGCGACGCTGTCCGGATCGATACCGTGGAAGTGCGTGTCACGTCCGACGACACCGCCGACTCGGAACGACTGCAGCTGAGCGAGACGGGCGTCAATACGGGCGTGTTCGTGGGCTATGTGCCGAGTCGCATCGGTAGCGGCGTGGCCGGCAGCTGCGCGCTCGAGCTCAGGCGCGATTCCCGGATGGCTGTCGAGTACGTTGACTCCAGCGACGCCGCCGACTTCGCGCGCGCTGCGGCGCTGGTCGATCCCTCCGGACTGGTTTTCGACAGCCTGACCGGCCGACCGGTCAACGGTGCGCGGATCCGGTTGATCGACGTGGCCACCGGCCGCCCGGCGAGTGTCCGCGGCGACGATGGCCGCAGTGCGCATCCCGCGGAGATGATTACCGGCGCGCCCGCCACGGATTCGGGCGGAACGCTGTATCAGTACCCGGCCGGCCGGTTCCGGTTTCCGTTGGTGCAACCGGGCACATACCGGTTGGTGATCGAGCCGCCATCCGGGTATCTGTTCGCTTCCGACGCCTCGAACGACGTGCTGCAGCGCTTGCCCGGCGCGCCATTCCGGCTCGGTGATGGCTCCTTCGGGCGCGACTTCGTCGTAACGGGCCCGCTGCCGACACTCGTCGACGTGCCACTCGATCCCGCCGCGGAGGGCCTGGTGGTGCGCAAGTCCGCGAGCGCCGCCGAGGCCAGTGTCGGTGACTTCCTGGCCTATGAAATCGTGGTGCAGAACCCGGGACGCGGCGGCGTGGCACGCGGCGTCGAGCTCATCGACCTGTTGCCTCGCGGGCTGCGGATCCGTGCGGCGTCCCTGCGAGTTGATGGCCAGCCGTGGACGCTGCCACCGCTGGACGCGAGCGGCACCGCGCTGCGTCTGTCACTGCCGCAGCTCGCGTCCGGCCGCAGCGTGGCGGTTCGGTATGTCGCCGAAGTCACCGCCTCGGCGTCTGGCGATGAACTCGTGAATGTCGCCTACGCCGTCGCCGAGGGCGGACTGCGTTCTGCCGATGCTCGCGCCCGGGTGGGGCTCGAACAGGCGCTGTTTGATGACGCCGCGATACTCGTGGGTCGCGTGCAGCTCGGTGCCTGCGATGCGGCGGATACCGCCACCGAACCAGCCGCGGGCGTGCGCGTGTACCTCGAGAACGGCAGATACGCGTTGACCGATAGCGACGGCCGCTATCACTTCGAGGGCGTGCGCCCCGGTACTCACGTTGTGCAGCTGGACCCCGAGACGCTGCCGCCGGGCGCGTCTCCGCTGGTCTGCGAGACACAGGCCCGGCATGCCGGGCGCGGTGCATCCCAGTTTCTCGAATTGCGGGCAGGCGCGTTGTGGCGTGCGGACTTTCGCCTTCGGCCGGGCCCGGAGTCCGGCGGCCTCGCTACCACGAATGCGCAGCCGGCGGCGAACGCACGCGCGCTGACGACCCTGCCGCCGGAGGCCGGCGCCGGCAATACCGCAGGCACCGCCGAGACATTCGACATCGAGGCGCTCGAGCCAGGCGTGCGCTTCCTGGCGCCGCTGGAGGCCGCCAACCCGGCGATTGCGTCGATCAAGATCGCAATCGCCCACGCACCCGGACAGAACGTGGACCTGCGCGTCAATGGCGCGCGAGTCAGCGAGCTCAATTTCGATGGCACGACGCGCAACGCCGCGCGCACTCTGTCGATCAGCCGCTGGCGCGGGGTCGACCTCGTCGATGGAGCGAACGAGATCGAAGCCCGGGTCGGCCCGACGGCCCCCGGCGCCGTCGCCATCGTGCTCAGGCGCACCGTGCACTACGGGGGCGGCGCCGTGCGTGCACAGGTGGATCGGGAGAGTTCCGTGCTGCTGGCGGACGGGCGCACACGACCGGTCGTCGCCGTGCGGCTGTTCGACGCCTACGGCAAGCCCGCACGCACCGGTACGCTGGGTGCCTTCCGTGTGGGTGCGCCCTACCGAACCTGGGCCGAGGTTGAAGCACTCAACGACAACCCGTTGCTGGCCACCGGCACGCGTGAGCCGACGTTCGAGGTCGATGCGGATGGTATCGCGCGCCTCGAGCTCGAACCGACGACACAATCGGGCAACGCATTGGTGCAGCTGCGTTTCAACGAGCGTCAGTCACAGGATCTTCGGGTCTGGCTGGAGCCACAGGCGCGCGACTGGATTCTGGTCGCGCTCGCCAGCGGCTCGGTGGCCCGGCAGCGGGTTAGCAGGCCGCGGAACCGCTCGCGACGACGGTCGACGCGCCGCGTGACGAAGTGACGACGGACGGACGGGTCGCGCTGTTTGCGAAGGGACGGGTGCGCGGCGACGCGCTGCTGACGATCGCGTTCGATTCGGAGAGGGACCCGCGCGCGGTGCGCGCGCGCAGCGCCGGCCTGATCGAGCCCGACGAGTACTACCTGCTGTACGGCGACGGCACTGAGCCGCGGGAGGAAGCGGCGACGTCCAAGCGCCTGTTCCTGAAGCTGGAGCGCCGGCAGTTCGTCCTGTTGTTCGGCGACTTCGACTCCGGGTTGACCGTAACGGAGCTGGCCCGTTACAGCCGTACACTGACAGGACTCAAGACCGAGTACTCGGCCGAGCGTGCCGGCATCAGCGCTTTCGCGGCGCGCACCGATCTCGGCTTCGGTCGCGACGAGTTGCGCGGCGACGGCACGTCCGGGCTCTACCGCCTGGCGCGACGCGGGCTCGTGGTCGGCAGCGACAAGCTGCGGCTCGAAGTGCGCGACCGCTTTCGCACCGAGCGCGTGCTCAGCGCGCGCGAGCTGACGCGCTTTCTCGACTACAGCCTGGACTATGACGCCGGCACCGTGCTGTTTCGCCAGCCTGTGCCCAGCCGCGACGAGGCGCTGAACCCGATCTTCATCATCGCGGAGTACGAAACCCGCGGCAGGGGAGAGGAGGTCACCGCCGCCGGCGGGCGGGCGAGCCTGCGTCTCCACGACGGCGAGCTCGAGCTTGGCGCCAGTGCGCTGCATGACGGTGGCCTGCTCGGCGCCAGCCGACTCGGCGGCGTCGACCTGCGTTGGCAGATCGATCCCGTGACGCTGCTGCGCGCGGAAGCGGCCTACAGCGAGTCGGACGACCCGACCCGTGCTGCATCGGCGGCTGCCTGGCTTGCAGAATGGGAGCGCGTCACCCAGCGATTCGAAGCGCGCGTCTATGCGCGCGAGCAGCAGAGCGGATTCGGCGTCGGTCAGCAGCTCACCAGCGAAGCCGGCACCCGCAAGTTCGGCGGCGACGCGCGCTGGAATCTGGGTCCGCTCTGGGCCATGCAGGGCGAGCTGCAGCGCCAGGAAGCGCTCGACACCGGCGCCAGCCGCACGCTCGCCGCCGGCGAACTGCGCTACACGCGCGATCTCGGCTCGGCGGCGGTCGGACTGCGCCACGTCGAAGATGACCTGCCGGGCGGCCTCACGCGTCGCTCGGAGCTGGCATCCCTGACGGCCAGTCGCGACCTCGCGGGTCGCAGCGTCACGCTGCGCGGCACCCTCGACACAGCGTTGGGTGGCCGTGACGAAAGTGCGGATTACCCGAGTCGCCTGCTGCTCGGCGCCGACTGGCGCGTGCGCGACTGGGCAACGTTGTTCGCTGAATGGGAACACGCCGACGGCAGCGCGATCCGCGCCGACACCAGCCGTTTTGGCGTGCGTGCGACGCCCGGTGAGCGTACCCAGATCTTCTCTGCCTTGAACCGGCGCGCCGGCGAGTTCGGGCCGCGCACTTTTGCCAATCTGGGTCTTACGCAGGGCTTCCGGCTCGACGAGCGCTGGACCCTGGACGTCGGACTCGACCACAGCGGCACCGTCGCGGGCAGCGACGGGGCGCCACCTCAGCCGTTGCTGACGCCCACGACGCCGCTGGCGTCCGGCAATCCGGTCGAGGATTTCACCGCAGCGTTCGTCGGTGCCCAGTACCACGCAGCTGACTGGACACTGACTGCCCGGGCTGAGCGCCGCATTGCCGATCTCGAACGTCGCTGGGTTCTCACCGGCGGCTGGTACCGGGAGCCGGCCAGGGGGCACGCTCTGTCGTTGTCGATACAGGGCCTCGCAAGCGACGCCGCCGGAGAAGCGCCGGACCTCAATGGCAACGAGCTGCGATTCTCCTGGGCATATCGACCCGACGATGCGCGCTGGATCGTGCTGGCTCGCAGCGATCTGCTCGACGAGAGTCGCAGCGGTCCGCGCCTGAAGGCCGATTCGCTGCGCTGGGTGCAGAACCTGCATGCGAACTGGCAGCGCGATGCGCGCCAGCAGCTTGGGCTGCAGCTTGGCTTCCGCCGCGTCATCAGCCAGTTCGACGAGCAGCGCTTCCGCGGCAACACCCTGTTGCTGGGCGCGGACTGGCGGCGCGAGCTGCCACTGCGGCTGGCTGGGCGCGCGCTCGACGCCGGCGCCCACGGATCGTGGCTCGAGTCGCTCGACGCGGGCGTTGGTCGGCACCAGCTGGGCCTGGATCTCGGCGTGACGGTTGCGACCAATGTCTGGGTTTCGCTGGGTTACAACTTCAGTGGCTATCGCGATGACGACTTCAGCCGTGCGCGTCAGACCGTGCGGGGCCCGTACCTGCAGTTTCGCGTGAAGCTCGACCAGGACAATTTCAAGGATTTGCGGCTCGACAGTCTGCGCCCACCACGTTAGCGTCCTGCCCGACAGCCGATGGACAGCATTCGCGACATTTTTGGCGACGACGGACCGCTGGCGCGCCAGCTGCCGGGCTTCCGTGCGCGCGCGGCGCAGATCCGCATGGCCACCGAGGTGCAGCAGGCGCTGCGCGAGCGGACGCCACTGGTGGTCGAGGCCGGCACTGGCACTGGCAAGACCTTCGCCTACCTGGTGCCGGCGCTGCTGTCCGGGGCACGCGTGCTGATCTCCACCGGCACCCGCACCCTGCAGGATCAACTCTTCTCAAAGGACGTGCCGCTGGTCGCAGGCGCACTCGGTATGCCGGCTCGCGTGGCACTGCTCAAAGGCCGCAGCAACTACCTCTGCCTGCAGCGCTACGAACGTGCGCAGATGCAGCGCAGTTTCGACGGTCCACGTGGGTTCGACGGCCCAAGGGCTGCGGACCGCGCAGCCCGCCCGGGCGTCTCGCCAGCCGTTCTGGCGGACTGGGTGGCGGTGACGCGCACCGGCGACCTGGCAGAGCTCGGCGGCATGACCGAAGCCAGCCCGGTCTGGCCGCAGATCACTTCCACGCGCGACAACTGCCTGGGAACGCGCT
The DNA here is from genome assembly GCA_031431655.1 of Gammaproteobacteria bacterium. Classification (GTDB taxonomy): domain Bacteria; phylum Pseudomonadota; class Gammaproteobacteria; order Steroidobacterales; family Steroidobacteraceae; genus UBA964. The sequence continues at coordinate 14,283 of JANPDV010000449.1, forward strand.
GCAGCGACTATGCCCGCTGCCACGTCGTCATGGCGCGCCGCGCCGCGCAGGAGGCCGATGTCGTCATCGTCAATCACCACCTGCTGCTGGCGGACCTCGCCCTGAAGGAAGATGGCTTTGCGGATCTGCTCGGCACCGCCGACGCCATCATCCTGGACGAGGCACACCAGATCCCGGACCTCGCAACGCAGTTCTTCGGCGAGTCGGCTGCCACCCGCCAGATCGAGTCGCTGCTGAGCGAATCGCGCGCCGCGGTGCAGGGCGCGCGCGTGCCGCTGGCCGCGATCGCGCAGGCGGCCGCCGGTTGCGAGTCTGCCGTCAACGCGCTGCTCGCGGCGTTGCCGCGCGCGGCGCCGCGGCAGCGGTTCGAGGACTCCGGAGTCGACATCGAGTCCTTCGTGCTGGGCCTGAGCGCCGCGCTCGGTGTGCTGGCAGGTGCGCTGCAGGCTGCGAGCGACGAAAAGCCGGTCCTGCACTGCGCCGAGCGCGCCGGCGCACTGGGCGCTGCGATCGAACGTATTGCCCTGGGCACCGAAGAGCAGGGCGTGCGCACCGTCGAGACCAGCGGCCGCGGCGCGATCCTCGCGTTGCTGCCGTTCGAGATCGCCGAGCGCTTCCAGGCGTTGCTGAACTCGCATCGCGCGGCCTGGATCTTCACCTCGGCCACGCTGTCCGTCGGCGGCGATTTCGCGCATTTCGCGGGTCGCCTGGGTCTGAACGCCGCACCCGCACTGAGCATCGCGAGCCCGTTCGACTACCAGCACCAGGCGCTGCTCTACCTGCCTCAGGCCATGCCTGATCCAACCGACCCGCGCTATGTCGAGGCCGTGGTCGAAGCGACGCGGCCCTTGATCGAGGCATCGGGTGGCGGCGCGTTCCTGCTGTTCACCAGTCATCGCGCGCTGACGCGCGCGGCCCAGCTGTTGCGCGACAAACCGCTGGGCCTGCCCGACTCGCCGCTGCTCGTGCAGGGCGAGAGCCCGCGCGAGCAGTTGCTGCGTGAATTCCGCGAGCACGGCAGCGCGGTGCTGCTCGGCACCTCGAGCTTCTGGGAAGGTGTGGACGTGAAGGGCGAGGCGCTGCGGCTGGTCATCATCGAGAAGCTGCCGTTCGCGTCGCCCGAGGACCCACTGGTGAAGGCGCGCATCGCCTTCATGAAGGGCCGTGGACGCAACCCATTCCAGGAATACCAGGTGCCTGAGGCCGCGCTGGCGCTGGCGCAGGGATTCGGCCGCCTGATCCGCAGCGAAGACGACCAGGGGGTCATCGTGATCTGCGACCCGCGGCTGACGCGGAAGTCCTACGGGCGCGTGTTCCGCCGCAGTCTGCCGGAGATGACGGCGACTCAGGAACTCGGCGAGGCCGAACGGTTCCTGCGGCGGTTGGCACCGTGAGTCAGCGCCCCACGGCAGCCCCTCGTCGGGATGCACGCCGACGCGAGCGCTGCCGATGAAGCTGCTCGCGCTCGATACCGCTACGGCGCTCTGCTCGGTGGCATTGCAGGCAGGCTCGCAGCGGTTCCAGCGGCGTGAGTTGCGCGAGCAGGGGCAATCCGCCCACCTCTTGCCGATGATCCAGCAGTTGCTGGCAGAGGCGCGGGTGCAACTCCACGAACTCGACGGGCTGGCGTTCGGGCGCGGCCCGGGCGGATTCACCGGCGTGCGCCTGTCAGTCAGCGTTGCGCAGGGGCTGGCCTACTCATCGGGATTGCGGGTGATCGGAGTATCGAGCCTGGAGGCAGTAGCCCTGCAGGCCCTGCGACAGCACCCGCAGGCGCCCGGCGTCATCGTCTGCAACGACGCCCGCATGCAGCAGGTCTATACGGCGAGCTACCGAACCGGCTCGACGCCGGTCCCGCAGGGCGACGAACGCGTGCTGTCGCCGGAGGCCGTGCTGGAAGCGCTGGCTGCAGGCTCGGCAACGGCGGGCAGCATCGAGGGCTGGGTGGCGGCTGGACCGGGCTGGCGGGTCTACGGGACCCTGGCCGCGGCTGCGCGGCAGCATGGCCTGCTGCTGGAGCCCGATCTTTGGCCCGAAGCCAGCGCCGTGCTCGATCTGGCGGCGCCGCGCTTTCTGGCTGGAGATTCGCAGGACCCGCGCGAGGCAGCGCCAGTTTATGTTAGAGACGACGTAGCGCGGCCGTCCGCCGCGGTGCCGCGACGATGACCTGGCCCACTCTGTCGCGGGCCAGGGGCCGGCCGGTCACGACGCCGGTCACGACGCCTGTCATGAAGCTGCAACGTCCTGTGGCTGTAATGTCCCGGCAACAAAGACTCAAAGGCCAAGGCGCCCGGTAACCTCCCTGCCATGTCCGCCAGCTCCAGCATTCTCATCGTTGAGGACGAACGTGCGATCCGCGACATGATCGCCTTCGGTCTGCGTCGTGCCGGCTTCACCGTGCGCGAGGCCGAGGACTGCCGCGGGGCCCGCGCGCTGCTGACGGACAAACGACCGGACCTGCTGCTGGTCGACTGGATGTTGCCTGACCTCAGCGGCCTGGAGTTCACGCGCCAGCTGAAACGCGACCGGGACACCCGCGAGCTGCCGATCATCCTGCTGACTGCGCGTGCCGCCGAGACCGACAAGGTGGCCGGCCTGGAAGGCGGGGCCGACGACTACATCACCAAGCCGTTTTCACCGCGTGAGCTGGTGGCGCGGATACAGGCCGTACTTCGCCGCACGGGCTCGGCCCCTGGCGGCGAGCCGGTGGAGCTGGGCGGGCTGCGCCTGGACCGCGCCGGACATCGTGTCCAGGCCGGTGAGCGTGAGGTCACCCTCGGGCCGACCGAGTACCGCATGCTCGAGTTCTTCATGACCCACCCGGAGCGGGTGTTTTCGCGCGAGCAGCTGCTGGACCGCGTGTGGGGCGGCAACGTCTACGTCGAGGAGCGCACCATCGACGTGCACATCCGCCGGCTGCGCAAGGCGCTCGAAGAGTTCGCGCTCGACGGCCTGATCCAGACGGTACGCGGATCCGGCTACCGGTTCTCGGCCAGGCTGGATTAGTCTTGCGCGCCAGTGATGCGCGCTTTGTCTCCAAGCAGGCCCTTGTGAGCCAGCCTTCCGGCCCCGTCCAGGGTCTTGGTGGCTGGGGCTATGCGCTGGCCCGCGTCACCATCGCACTGGCGATCGGCGCAGCGCTTGGCCTGTTCGTGGGCAACTTCTGGGCTGGGCTCTCTGGCGCGCTGGCCACCTACCTCGGTTTCCAGCTCGTCCAGCTGTTTCGCCTGGAGTACTGGTTGCGCCATCGCAACGTGTCGGATCCTCCGGACGCCGGCGGGCTCTGGGGTGACGTGGTGGCGCAGGTCGTGCGCCTTCACCGCCGCAAGAACTTCCACAAGAAGCGGCTGATCGAGATCTTCCGCGAGCTGCGACGCGCGGCCGCCGAGATGCCCGACGGCGCCATCATCCTGAACCACGAGCGCGAAATCCTCTGGTTCAACCGGCGCGCTGCCGAGCTGCTGAACCTGCGGCGCAGCGCCGACCTGGGGCTGCGGATCGACAACCTGCTGCGGCATCCCTCATTCGCGGGCTATCTCAGCGACCCTGAGTCCAGCCGCGGCATCGTGATCCGGCCGAAGGTGGTCGAGGACGTCTGGCTGATGTTCCAGGCCATGCCATTCGGCGAGAAGCAGACGATGCTGCTCGTACGGGACGTTTCGCGCGAGGAGCGGATCGACGCCATGCGCAGGGATTTCGTCGCCAATGCCTCGCACGAGCTGCGCTCGCCTCTGACGGTGATCGCGGGCTACCTCGAAACGCTCGCCGGCGACACCGCGATTGACCCGACTCTGCGCGGACCGCTCGAGGAGATGCGCCGCCAGTCGCAGCGCATGACCGCGATCATCGACGATCTGCTGGAACTGTCGCGCCTCGAAGCGAGCGATGAACAGGTAAAGGGCGAGCCGGTCAATGTTCCCGGCATGATCGCCAGCCTTCGCAAGGATGCGCTGGCCCGCGAGCATCACCCGTCCGAGATCAGCGCTGAGGTCGACGCGTCCCTCTGGCTGATCGGCGATGCCGGCCTGATCCAGTCCGCACTGTCGAACCTGGTCGACAATGCGGCGAAGTACACCCCGGACGTCGGCAGGGTGGCGCTGCGCTGGTGGCGCGATTCTGCCGGCGCCCACTTCTCGGTGGCCGACACGGGTTCGGGGATTGCGGCGGAGCACATTCCGCGCCTTACCGAGCGTTTCTATCGTGCCGACCCCGGCCGCTCGCGGCAGACCGGCGGCTCCGGGCTGGGCCTGGCTATCGTCAAACACGTGCTGCATCGGCATGGCGCCGAGCTGGAGATCCGCAGCGTCCAGGGCCAGGGAAGTACGTTCACCTGCCATTTTCCCGAGGCGCGTGCGACCACCGCCCTGGCAAAGTCGGTCGTGGCCCCGGAACGCATTCGCGCCTGAGCGGTCAGACCGACACATCAATGGGGTATTCTTCGATCCATGGAAACCGCTGACCTTTCACACCACATATCGCGCCGCTTCAACGAGGACCTCGAGCGGGTTCGCACCAAGGCGCTGTCGATGGGTGGGTTCGTCGAACAGCAGCTCGCCAAGGCCGTAACCGCGCTGGTGGACGGCGACAGCAACATGGGCGAGGCGGTCGCGCGCGACGACTATCGCGTCAATGCCATGGAGGTGTCGATCGACGAGGAGTGCGCGCGCATCCTCGCTACCCGCGCGCCAGCCGCCGGCGACCTGAGGGTCATTGTCGCCATCATCAAGGTCATCACCGACCTGGAGCGCATGGGCGACGAGTGCGAAAAGATCGGCTATATCGCCTCGCGACTCGCCTCGCAGGAGCGCCCGGCGGACAAGTACCGCGAGATCAAGCACCTGGGCCGCGTCGTCGAAGACATGGTGCACGGCGCGCTGGATTCCTTTGCGCGCATGGACGCGGACGCCGCAATCAAGGTGGCGCACCAGGATCGTTGGGTCGACGAGGAGTATGAGTCGATCCAGCGCCAATGCATCACCTTCATGATGGAAGACCCGCGCTCGATCCGCCGGGCGCTCGACGTCATGTGGGTGGTTCGTGCCCTGGAGCGCATCGGCGATCACGCCAAGAACATCTGCGAGTACGTGGTGTTCATCGTGCACGGCAAGGACGTCCGCCACACCCGGCTCGAAGACGTCGAATCCGAGCTGCGCAACCCGCACGCCAGCGGTAACTGAGCATGGCCGAAGGCGGGCTGGCCTGGCCCTCGCGCCGGGTGGGGAATCTGCTGGGATTCGCCGCCTGCGTCACGATGCTGGGCTACGCCCTGTATGCGCAGCACGGGCTCGGGCTCGAGCCCTGCCCACTGTGTATGTTCCAGCGTGTCGGTATTGGATTCCTCGGTCTGGCCTTCCTGCTGGCGGGGCTGCATTCCCCGCGCGGCGCCCTCGGAGGGCGCCTGTACGCCGGCCTGATCGCTGCAGCGGCCCTGTTCCCGATCTACGTGGCCGGCCGCCACGTCTACATCCAGAGCCTGCCTGAAGGTTCAGTCCCCTCGTGCGGCGCCACGCTGGACTACATGCTGGATGTCTTCCCGTTGCTGACCGTGGTGCGCAAAGTGCTCACGGCTGGTGGCGAGTGCGCGAAGATCGACTGGAGCTTTCTCGGCCTGTCGATGCCGGCATGGGTGCTGATCGCGGCCGTCGCGCTCGCCGCATTCGGCGTTGCGCATAACCTCAAGCGGGACCCGCACCGTCCTGCCTAGAACTGGCCCTTGAACGACAGCAGCCAGTATCGGCCCCAGGTTGCCGTTCGTTCGTCGTTGCGCCCGACGCGACCGTCAATCGCGTTCACCGCATACACGTTCCGCCGTCGCGTGCCCACGCGATTGGTGAGGTTGCCGCCTTCGACGTGGATCGAAAACTGCTTCAGCCAGGTGTAGTCCGCAAAGATCGAAATGTTGACGTCGTCTTCCAGGCTCTCGGCCCGGTCGAGGTCGAAATCGAACGACGCAGCGTTCTTGTTGACGATGAAGGTGAGCAGCGTATTCAGCGGCCTGAGCTCGTGCTTGTAGATGACGCTCGCTTCGTAGGCGGTCTTGCCGGCGAACTGGCGCTGCCGACCGCTGAACGGGTCCGTCACTCGGGTGCTGCGGCGCAGGTAGGTGCTGGTCAGGGTGCCGTCCCAGAGACCGAGGTTCTCGAGCTTGAGGCTTGCTTCCAGTTCCGCCCCGTACTCGCGACCGGAGCCGATGTTGCCGGGCTGGGACAGGATTCCACGGAATGCGATCTTCTCGCTGCCATCGTCGACCGCGCGGTAGAAGGCGCGTGCCGACAGGAATCCGCTGTTGTTAGCGAGCTTGTGTTCCCAGCCGCTCTCGAGGTCCCAGGAGCGCTCCGGGCGCAGGTCCGGATTGCCCTGGTCGAGCACCTGGTCCTCGGCGCGCAGCGTCGCGATGAACTCGAGGAAGTCCAGCTGACTGACATCACGGCGCAGTGTCGTCCACAGCTTGTCGCTGGGCCTGGGCTTGTAGAAGACATCGACGGCGGGCTTGAGGTAGCGCAGCGAGCGTGAACTGTTGACGTCGTTCCCCGCCTGCTTCAGCTCTGACAGCTCGAAGGCCAGGCCGCTCTCGACCTGCCACTGGGCCGACGGCTCCCAGCGATGCGTCGCGAACAGCTCGGCCCGGTACTCCTCGATCTTCGTGTCGTTGTTGAACACCGGCACGCGTACCGGTACGCCGCCGACCACGTTGAACAGGTTGAGCTCCGTATCCTGGGTGTTGAACGCGCCCTCGATCCCGGCTTTCGCGGTCTGCCGTTGTGCCAGCTCCCAGCCGTAGGTGCCGCGCAGTATCGCCTCGGTCTTCAGGTCGTCGCGGTCCTCGAGCGCGATGCGCGGCCGACCCGGCGCGTTCAGGTTCACGACGTCGCGTCGCTTCTGCTCGCCCTCGACGTTGACCAGCGCCACCGTGGTGAAGCGCCCCGCGCCGAGGGGAATCTCGTAGTCGATACCGACTTCGGCGGCGTCGCGATCGCGAGCGTCGTTCTCGAGCGTGTCGCCGACAACCTGTGCACTACCCGTCGCAAAGGAGCGCGATACGCGGCGCGTTTCGCGGTCGATGTCGCGGTGCTGGGCCAGCGTGTTGATCTGCAGCTGGCGATCGCCGTCAAGGCGCAACTCGAAGTTGCCGGTGATCCGGTAGTACTGGTTGAGAGCGGATTCGTCGTCGTGCGTGTCGGACGTGATCGCGGCCGCCGGAGTGCGGCTGCGCTCCAGGCGCAGCCATGGCCGATAGCTGACGTCGGAGAACGCGGCGACATTCACGTTCCGGTCGAGCGAGTCGTAGGCGTAACCGACCGTGCCCAGCGGCCGTATCGTGCCGTCGCGGTAATTGACGCCGCCGAGGAAGTAAGACCAGGTGCGCTTCCTGTCGCTCTTCAGCACGATATTGATCACGCGGCTCGACGTGCTTTCCAGCTCCGCCATGGCGCCCCTGATCACCTCGATGCGCTCGACCTGCGATGCGGAAACGCGCCGCAGCACGGTCTGGCTGTTGTTGTCCTTGCCCGAGATCTGCCGGCCGTTGATCATGATCTGGTCGCTGTTGCCGCGCAGTCCCCGGCGTTCCTCGGTCTGGCGAAACGCCAGCGACACGCCAGGAATGCGATCGAGCATGTCCTGAAGAGTGATGGGGCGATACGCCGCGAAAAAGGCAGCGTCATAGACGGCCGTGGCCGTCTCGCTGTCAGGCGCTTCGGCGCCGCCCGCTGAGCGGATCATCAGCAGGGCCAGGAGTGGCAGCAGTTTAGCGAAGTGTGCCATGCAGCGGTCGAAGAGTAGGCCGCCGCGCGCCGCGCCACAAATCCTTTATCGCGGCGTCACCGTACTGAAACCGCCGAAACCGATCCTTGCCGCCACTGAATGGCGGACAACTCCAAGGGGAAGGATCATGCGGAATCAGATCGCGGTGTCGGCAGTCGTGCAAGCCGTGTTTGGCGTTGGCGTAATCGTGCTGGTCGCCGCGCTGCCGCGCGCTGCGTTCGGCGAGGCCGCTTCGGCGGCCGACGGCGCCGACGCTCTCGAGGAAGTGATCGTCTTCGGCCGTGGTGAGACTCGCCAGCTGCAGGCCATTACTGCAGAACAGATCGACTATCTGCCGGCCGGCACCAGCCCGTTGAAGGCAATCGAGAAGCTGCCCGGCGTCAACTTCCAGTCCGCCGACCCTTATGGCAACTACGAGTGGTCGACCCGCATCGTGGTGCGCGGCTTCAACCAGAACCAGCTCGGCTTCACGCTCGACGGCGTGCCGCTCGGCGACATGTCCTACGGCAATCACAACGGCCTGCATGTCAGTCGGGCGATTCCCAGCGAGAACGTGGGTCGCGTCGTGCTCTCTCAGGGTGCCGGTGCGCTGGGCACCGCTGCGTCGAACAACCTGGGTGGCACAATCGAGTTCTTCTCCGCCGAGCCGGCTCGGGAATTCGACGGCCGGCTCGAACTCACCGGTGGCAGCGATTCGGCGCGCCGCTACTTCGGCCGTCTCGAGTCCGGAGAGCTCGGCTCCCTCGGCACACGCTTCTATCTGTCGGCCGTGGATGGATCCACCGAGAAGTGGAAAGGCGCCGGTGACCAGGAACAGCGCGCGTACAACGTGAAGCTGGTGCAGCCTTTAGGCGAGCGCAGCGGTTCGGATCCGGCCAGCCTCACCCTCTACTACAACTACTCGGACCGCGCCGAAATCGACTACCAGGATCTGTCGTTCGACATTCTGCAGCGACGCGGCGAGGACTGGGACAACTGGTTCCCTAACTGGACGGCGGCAGTGGCGTCGGCCAATGCCTGCGCAGCTTCCGGATTCGGCAACGCCGTCGCCTGCGATGACGCGTACTGGAACGCGTCGGGACTGCGTGAGGACAAGCTCGGGTATGCAAGCCTGAAACTGCCGGTCGGCGAGAATCTTTCGTTCACTGGAACGTACTACGCGCACACGAACGAGGGACAGGGTCTCTGGGGGACTCCGTATCTGGCGACACCGATGGGAGCGCCGCTGACCGTGCGCACCACCGAGTACGACATCGATCGCAAGGGCGGCACGCTCGGCGCCAGCCTCGGACTGGGTGCGCACCGCATCGGCGCAGGCCTCTGGATCGAGAACAACGACTTCAACCAGGCACGCCGGTTCTATCCGGAACCGAACCCTGCGGCGCCAACGCAGAACTTCACCGAGTTCCTGCGGAACCCACTGACGACGCAGTGGGAGTACGCCTTCGAAACCAAGACCCGCCAGTACCACATCGAGGACAACTGGCAAGTCTCGGACGCGCTGCGCGTCAACTTCGGCTTCAAGGGAATGAAGGTCGAGAACACGGCACGGACCCTGGTGGGACCCGACAAGAGTGGCACGATCGAAGTCGATGAAAGCTTCCTGCCCCAGGCAGGGTTCGCGTGGCGGCTCTCCGAACAGAACGAAGTCTTCGGGCAGGCCGCGCAGAACGCGCGCGCTTTCGTCAGCGCCAACACGGCTGGGCCGTTCAGCACCACAGCCGCAGGCTTCAATGCAATCCGCAACGTGCTGCAGCCGGAGACGGCCACCACCTTGGAACTCGGCTGGCGCTTCAACGCCGCAACGGTGGAGGGCGTGCTCACCGCTTATCGCGTGCAGTTCGACGATCGGCTGCTGGCGATCCAGCAGGGCCCGGGCATCGTGGGAAATCCCGCGGTGCTGGCCAATGTCGGCAGCGTCACCACCAATGGCGTCGAGGCGGCGCTGCAGTGGCGGCCAGTGCGCAGCGTTTCCTGGTTCAACTCGTTTTCGTGGAACGATTCAACCTATGACGACAACTTCCTGAACAACGGCGTCACCGTGCCTGTGTCGGGCAAACAGGTCGTCGACACTCCGCAGCTGATGCTCAAGTCCGAGATTGCCTACGACACCGGCCGGTTCTTCGCGAGGCTCGACGGCCAATACGTCGACGAGCGCTTCTACACGTACCTGAACCAGGGTGGGGTGGACGCATACACCCTGTTCAACGCCAGCGTCGGCTACCGCATGGCGGAACTGGGCCCGCTGAAGGAGCTCACGCTGCAGGGCGCGATCACCAACCTCGGCGACAAGGACTACATCTCGACCATCGGGTCCAACGGGTTCTCGAACTCGGACCCGACCGGCACCAGCCAGACGTTGCTGCGCGGTGCGCCGCGGCAGTTCTTCGTGTCGGTCAAGGCACGGTTCTGATGATGCAACGGCGGCAGGTACTGCGCGCGCTCGCGGTTGCGGCCGGCGCGGCTGCCATCCAGGACTCCGCAACGGGCGCAGCGGTGCCGGCCGACGCCGTCGCCGGGCGCCCGGCCGCCGGCGGTGCTGGCGGCGCCGGTTTCGGTCCGCGTCGTCCGGAGCCCACACTGCTGCCGCGTCGGATCGCCTTCGGGTCCTGCGCGCGACAGGACAAGCCGCAGCCTATATGGGATGCGATCAACGCGCTGCAGCCCGAACTGTTCATCTTCCTCGGCGACAACGTCTACGGCGATACCCGCGACATGCGTGTGCTGCAACAGCGCTACTCAGCACTCGCGGCGCAGCCCGGGTTTCGTGCGCTGTGCGCGCGGACTCCGGTCCTCGCGACCTGGGACGATCACGACTTCGGCGAGGACGATGCCGGAGCCGACTACCCGATGAAGCAGGAGTCGAGGCGGATCTTCTGCGATTTCTGGGGCGAGCCAGCCGATTCCTTGCGCCGCACGCGCGACGGCATCTATGACGCGCTCACGCTGGAGCAGGGCGGTCGCCGGCTGCAGATCCTGCTGCCGGACCTGCGCTTCAATCGCACGCCGATCCGCAAACTCGATCTCGGCGGTCAGCCATATCGCGAGTGGGCCAAGGCGCTCGAGCGAGCCGGACGCGAGGTTCCTGGCCCCTACGAGCGCGACCCCGCCGCAACAGCGACGATGCTGGGCGAACCCCAGTGGCGCTGGCTGGAAGCGGAATTGCGGCGGCCGGCGGACCTGCGGATCCTCGCCTCGAGCCTGCAGGTCGTCGCGGATTTTCCGGGCTGGGAAGCCTGGATCAACTACGCCCAGGATCACCAACGCCTGATCGAGGCGATCCGTACCGCCCGCGCCAACGGACTGTTCTGCATCAGTGGCGACACGCACTACGGCGAACTTGCGGTGCTCGAACGCAATGTGCCGTATCCGCTGCATGATGTGACTTCCAGTGGCCTCACGGAGGTCTGGAACGTCACGCCGCCGAATGCATTGCGAGTGCAACCGATCCTGCGCGAGCCCAATTTCGGGCTGTTGGAGATCGACTGGGCCGGGGTCGCACCCCGGGTGGCGATGCAGGTGCGGGATCTGCGCGGCACCGTGCGTCTCGAGCGCGAGCTGAATGCCTCCGATCTGGTGGTCGCTTGAGCCGCTGCAGCGAACTGGCGGTGCGAAGCCTGTTCCTCTCCGACGTACACCTTGGATCGCGAGGCTGCCGTGCCGAGGTGCTGCTCGATCTGCTGGCACGCGTGCGCTGCGAACATCTCTACCTGGTTGGCGACATCCTGGATTTCTGGAGTCTGCGGCGGGATTTCTACTGGCCGGAAACCCACACGCGCGTGCTGCGGTCCGTGCTGGAGAAGGCGCGGGGCGGCACGCCCGGAACCGATGTGCCGGGCAACCACGATGCCGAGTTGCGTGAACTCGCGGGCGGCGAGTTTCGCGGCATCGAGATTCGTCGCGACTGCATTCACGTCACCGCCGCGGAGCGCCGCTTGCTGGTGATGCACGGCGACGATTTCGACGGCATCGTCAAGTTCCCGGGCTGGCTGGCGTCGCTTGGCTCCAGCGTCTATGACGTAACGATCGCAGTGAACCGGCACGTCAACCGGGCGCGGCGCCGTTTCGGCATGCAGTACTGGTCTCTGGCCGGCTACCTCAAGACCCGGGTCGGTAATGCGCGCCGGTACATTGACCAGTTCGAGGGCGCCGCGGCCCACTCCGCGCGCAGCCACGGCCTCGATGGCATCGTCTGCGGGCATATCCATCGCGCCGATCTCTGGCAGCGCGACGGCTTCATCTACGCGAATCTTGGGGATTGGGTGGAGAGCTGCACGGCCCTGGTCGAGGACCGCGCAGGTTTCCTCACCTTGTTGCATTGGCCGGACACCCTGCTTGCCGCCGGGGAGGATCCTGGATCCGGCGCCCGGGCTGTCCATGACGCGGTCGAGAGGGCCGTGGAGCGGGCGGCGTGAAGGCACTTCGATGCTGCAATACGCGTGTCATGCTCGGCAGGTAACCTCAAACACATCAAGGGTTTGAGGCAGAATCCTGGTGCAAGTACTGACCATTTCGGACGTGTACTTCCCGCGCGTGAACGGCGTCTCGACTTCGATCCAGACGTTTCGCGCCGATCTGCTCGAGCTCGGTCACCAGTGCACGCTTGTTGCCCCCGCATACCCTGGCCTGCGGGGGGGTGAGGATGACGTGATCCGGATCGCCTCGCGGTCCGTGCCGCGCGATCCGGAAGACCGTTTGCTGTCGCGCGCCGGGTTGCGCGCGCAGCTGCCGCGGCTGCGTGAGCGCGGCTACGACGTGATCCACATCCAGACGCCGTTTGCTGCGCACTACGCAGGTGTGGAGCTTGGACAACGCCTCGGCCTGCCGCTGGTCGAGAGCTACCACACCTATTTCGAGCATTACCTGCATCACTATCTTCCGGTGCTGCCGCGGCGGCTGGCGGCCTGGCTGGCTCGCCGCTTCACGCTGTCGCAGTGCCAGCAGGTGCAGGCCGTGATTTCACCGTCGCGGCAGATGGCGGACGCGCTGCGCGGGTACGGCGTGACCACCCCGATCACCGTCCTGCCTACCGGCTTGCCGCCGGAGCGCTTCCAGCCTGGCAATGGCGCGCGTTTCCGCGTGTCGCAGGGCATATCCGCGTCGCGCCCGACAATCCTCTTCGTCGGTCGCGTAGCGCACGAAAAGAACATCGATTTCCTGTTCCGGATGCTGCTGGACTTGCGCAAGCGCATCCCCTCCGTGCTGCTGATCGTTGCCGGGGAAGGGCCCGCACTGCCGCATTGCCGCGCAATGGTGGATTCGCTGGCTCTCGGCGGCAACGTCATGTTCAAGGGCTACATGGACCGCGCCCGGGAGCTGCCCGACTGCTACCGCGCGGCCGACGCCTTCGTGTTTGCGTCGCGAACCGAGACCCAGGGCCTGGTCCTGCTGGAGGCGATGGCCCAGGGCACGCCAGTGGTGTCGACCGCGATGATGGGCACGATCGATGTGCTGGCCGATCGCCGGGGAGCTGTGGTCGTGCCGGAGGAGGAGGGGCCTTTCGCCGAAGCCGTCGCCAGACTGCTGCTCGATCCGGTGCGTCGTGCTGAGCTGTCGGCCGGGGCGCTGCTTGCAGCGGAGGCCTGGTCCTCGCGCAACATGGCCTCGCGGCTCGTTGATCTGTATCGGGAAGTAAGCGGGGACGGCGCCGCTGTGCAACTGCTCGCCGGGTTGGGCATGCCCGACGAGCCTCCTGGCATCACTGCCCCGGCAGTTGCCAGCGCTAGGGCCGTTCGCGAGGCGGGGCTGTGATCGCCCGCCTGTTTACGCGCGCCGATGCAGCCGAGCGACGGCTCTGCCTGCTCGCCAATGCAGCCGCGCAGCGTCGGGCGGTACGCTGGGTGTTCAAGCGCGTCAGCCGGCTCGGCGACGGTGTTTTCTGGTACGCCTTGATGGCGGCGCTGCCGTTGATCTACGGGGAGGCGGGCCTGCGCACCAGCGCGAGGATGCTGGTGGCCGGTGCGGTCGGCCTGGCCCTGTACAAGTTCCTCAAGACCCGGCTGGTGCGCGAGCGGCCGTTCGTCCGGCTGGTCGGGATCGAGTGCGTGCTGCCACCGCTCGATCGCTACAGCTTCCCCTCTGGACACACGCTGCATGCGGTCTGTTTCACCAAGATCGCCATCGCCAGCTTTCCGGAACTTGCGCCGCTGCTGCTGACTTTCGCGATGCTGGTGGCTGCGTCGCGGGTGGTGCTGGGCCTTCACTATCCAACCGACGTGCTGGTGGGTGGCCTGCTCGGCGCGTGCCTTGCCGCCTTGAGCGGCGCCCTTTTCTGACCCGGCTCTGCGGCGATTCAGTTGGCCAGCAGCTCCTCGAGGGTACCAAGGTAGATCCTGTGCAATGAGTCGATGTCCGCGACGGCGACGCACTCATTGACCTTGTGAATGGTGGAGTTCACGACTCCCACCTCGACCACCTGGGCGCCCATCGGGGCGATGAAACGCCCGTCGGAAGTGCCGCCGCCGGTGGAGAGTGCTGGTGCGGAGCCGGTGACGGCGCGGATGGCGCTGACGGCCGCATTCGACAGTTCACCGGGGGGTGTATAGAACGGCTCGCCGGACAGATACCACTCCAGCGAGTAGCGCACGCGGTGCTTGCGCAGGATGCCTTCGACGACTTCCTTCAGGCCATCGAGCGTCTGTACGGGCGAATAGCGCAGGTTGAAACGCGCTTTGAGATCGCCGGGAATCACGTTGGGCGCGCCGGTCCCGGCGTTGAGATTGGAGATCTGGAATGTAGTCGGCTGGAAGAACTCGTTGCCTTTGTCCCAGATGCGACTCGTCAGTTCGGCCAGCGCCGGAGCCAGCGAGTGCACGGGGTTTTCCGCATTCTGGGGATAGGCAACATGGCCCTGCACGCCGTGAACGGTAAGCCGGCCGGACAGCGAACCGCGCCGACCGATCTTGATGGTATCGCCGACCGTAGTGTGGCTGGAGGGCTCACCGACCAGGCACCAGTCAATCCGTTCGTTGCGCGCGTTCAGCGTTTCGACGACACGCTTGGTGCCGTCCACCGACGGCCCCTCTTCGTCACTTGTGATCAGGTACGCGATCGAGCCGCGATGCCGGGGGTTTCGCCGCACGAACTCCTCGGTGGAGGTGATCATTGCCGCGAGGCCGCTCTTCATGTCCGCGGCGCCGCGTCCATAGAGCACGCCATCGCGAATCGTCGGCGTGAACGGGTCCGTGCGCCACTCTTCAAGCGGCCCGGTCGGAACGACGTCGGTATGCCCCGCGAAGCACAGCACCGGGCCACCCGGATCCCCTGCGGTGCGCCGCGCCCAGAAATTCTCGACGTTGCCATAGCGCAGCGGCTCGATCGTGAAGCCCGCGGCCGCGAGCCTGCGACACATCGCGTCCTGGCAGCCGGCGTCGACCGGGGTAACCGAGCTGCGCGAAACCAGATCCTGGGTCAGGGCGAGCGTTTCGGACATCGGCTCCACTTCTGTTGGGCCGCAGCAGACGCGCGGCGGCCATCGAAACCAAAGGCTGCGCGGTTTATAGGGCGCAGCCACCGGCAGCGCAAGAGCTTTTTCAGATCAGAGGGTTAGCGGTGTCGGCGGGACTGCAACGTCGCTGTAACAATCCGGCCGTATCGTCTGCGCCAAGCCAATCAGGAGGATCAAACCGTGACCGTATCCCGCTTCTTCCGTAACACTGCTGTAACAGGGGCCATGGTCGCCGCGGTGTTCGCCGGCGTTGCCGCGCAGACGGCGTCCGCTCAGGCCGCTCGCGACTTCATCAATGTCGTCGGGTCCTCCACCGTCTATCCGTTCACCACCACGGTCGCCGAGCAGTTCGGTCGACAGGGCAAGTTCAAGACTCCCAAGGTCGAGAGCACCGGCACCGGCGGCGGCATCAAGCTGTTCTGCAATGGCGTCGGCGTACAGCACCCGGATATCGCGAATGCATCGCGACGGATGAATGTCGCCGAGTTCGACACCTGCAAGAAGAACGGCGTCACCGACATCGTGGAGGTGAGGGTCGGCTACGACGGCATCGTGCTGGCGGAGAGCAAGAAGGCCGCAGCGTTCAAGATCACGCGCAAGCAGGTTTATCTGGCCCTGGCGAAGCAGATCCCAGACCCG
>JANPDV010000450.1:0-16250 GCA_031431655.1 Gammaproteobacteria bacterium
TACTTCATCAGGTCGAACGGCGTGATCTCGATGTAGGCGTTGACGATGCCAGGGGCATCGGGGCCGACGTCGATGCCGTGCCAGGGGTGGGGGCGGAACAGGCTTGCTTTTTCGGTCAAGGCGGGTCCTCTTCGGCTCCACGATAGCTTCACACATCCCATCCGGGGAATGCACGAGGTAGTCCATGTCGGCGGTGCTGGGGCTCGCCGGCTGCGCTCTTCCCGCGCTGGTCGCTGCCGCGGAGTACCCGGTCGCACCGGCGAAAGTCGCGACGGCACCGGCCAAGGCGCCAGCGGCGGCCAGTATCGTCACGCTGAAGCATGGCGATGGTGTTCAAGGTCAAGGATCGAGCGGTGCTCGAGGGTATCGCCGGCGGCAGCAAGGTGCGCATCAAGGCGGAACGCCAGGGCGGTTCGCTGGTCGTGACGCATTGGGTCTTGCGAAGTGAATCAAGACCACCTATCCGCGGGCAGCATCGTCGTGTCGCTGAGCTGTTGGCGACGTCACCCGAACTGCGCGTCGCGCTATGCCATTGGGGCTCGCCGTGGGGTCCGTCTCCCGCCGGACTGGCCGCGTGGCGAAGCGGCTTGCAGCAACTGGAGGCATTGCCGAAAGTGCTTTGCAAGCTCTGTGGCTTCGGCATGTTCGATGCGAATTGGACTCGTGAGTCGATCCGGCCGGTGGTCGAGACCTGCCTCGAGCTGTTCGGCCCGGCGCGGCTGAACGCTGCTATCGCTTTGCCGCGAGGACCCGCGCCCCATCCAGCACGCACTGCTGCTCCGAACCCTGCGGGAAGAATGCCGCGCCGAGTTCGCGGCAGCGACCGCCGCATTCGCGGCGCTGGCAGTGGCCACGTGCGACACCACAACTCCGGTCGCGCCCAGGTCCAGTGCTGCCAGAACCTCATGCGGCGCATTCTGCGCGACGCGGATCA
Organism: Gammaproteobacteria bacterium; assembly: GCA_031431655.1. Lineage (GTDB taxonomy): Bacteria > Pseudomonadota > Gammaproteobacteria > Steroidobacterales > Steroidobacteraceae > UBA964. Next base: position 935 of record JANPDV010000450.1, read on the forward strand.
GCGAGGGCATGTTGCCGGCGCGCAGTGCCGCGACGCAGGTGCCGAGTTCGGTGCGGTCGAAGGGCGTCCGCTCGGCGTCGATGCAGACGCAATCCAGCGGCGACAGCGCCAGCACCTCGTGTAACACCGGCCACGGAGTCTTGCGGAACGTGCCGATCAGGCGTTCGCTGGCGCGCAGTCGCGCGCGAAATTCGGCGATGCGCGTCATGCGGCGCTGCGCCGCCACAAGCGCTGTGAGGCGATGCGCGCACCTTCGCTCAGCGCGGCGAGCTTCGCGTAAACGATTTCGGAATCGACCTTGCCAAAGCCGGCGAAAGTGGAGAAGCCGCAATCGGTGCCGGCGATCACGCGTTCGCGACCTACAAGCTGCGCATAGCGCTCAATGCGCTCGGCGACCAGCAGTGGATGCTCGATGAAATTGGAGACGGAATCGATGACGCCGGGGATCAGCACTTTGTCGTCGGGCAGGCCGTGATCGCGGAACACCGTCCATTCATGCGCGTGTCGTGGATTGCAGGATTCGACCAGAAGGCCCTGCGGTTTGGCGCGCAGCACGGCCGGCAGGATCAGTTCCAGCGACACGTCGTGGTGATGCGGACCCTCGTAGTTGCCCCAGCACAAGTGCATCCGTACGCGCTCGGCCGGCACGTTGCGCAGTGCGTGGTTCAGCACTTCGACATGCATTGCTGCAAGGCCCAAGTACTCGGCATCGCTGCGATCCTTGAACATCATGTGTCGCCCGAGTCCGAGGTCCGGCGAATCCAGCTGCAGTACATGGCCGGCGGCCACGATCGCCTCGTACTCCGGGCGCATCGCCTCGCCCAGCGCTTCGAGGTAGGCGTCGTGGCTCGGATAAAACTCATTCGGCTGAAACAGCGCGATGACACCGGGCGATGCGGCGTTCATGAAGCCCTCGACCGGTCGCATGCCGCCGCTGTCGCCACCGCCGTCACCGCCGAAGGCCGCGAGGGCCGCGCCGAAATTGTCGAGATCCTGTTGCAGCGGTTCGAGCGTCCGTGCGTGCACCGCGGCGACACACTTGGGGCGCGCGTAGCTCGGTGTGCCGCCCGAGGCCGAGGCGGCGCGGGCGAAGTCAGGGTAGTCCTCGAGATCCCGCGGCGTGCGTCGCTCGCTGTCGCCGGCGAAGCCGCTGATGCGATCCTTGATGTAGGTCGCGTAGCTGATCTTCGAAAGCTCGCCGTCGCTGACAATGTCGATTCCCACCGCGGCCTGGCGCTGCACCACATCGTGCACCGCGCTGCGGATCGTCTGCTCGAGAGCCGCCGCGTCGAACGGCTCGCCCCGCTCCCGAGCGAATACGCCGGTGGTTACCGCCGCGGTGCGCGGCAGGCTGCCGACGTGCGTGGTCAAGAAACGCTCGGTGCTTATTTTCAATGCGACTCCTTGGGTTTGGTCGGGGCGGCAACTCAGCCAGGCCCGAGGCGCGCCGAGGCGCCTTCGATGAACTGGGCAGAGAACACCCGTTTCTCGGGTGGTGCCTCGCGCTGGCCCACACGCTCGAGCAACATCGCGACGGCGGCTTCCGCCATTTGCTGCACAGGCTGACGCAGGGTGGTAAGCCGATAGCTGGCCCAGGTCGAGGGAGACACGCCGTCGAAGCCCACCACCGACAGTTGTCGGGGAATCTGCAACTTGAGTTCATGGCGCGCCACGTCAATGCAGCCGATGGCCATGACGTCGTTGCCGCAGACCACCGCATCCGGCGCGCTGCCCGACTTGCGCACGATATCGCGCATGCCTTGCGAGCCGCTGGCGTAGTCGTACTCACCGCTGACGAGGGTGGGCGCAGGCAGCTTGAGTTCGCGCAGTCGTTCGACGGCGCCGCGGGTGCGCTCCAGTCCCACGACCGAATCCGCAGGTCCGCTGATGATCGCGAAACGGACATGGCCAGCCGCGGCGAGCCGGGTGACCAGGAAGCGCGCGCCATCCAGTTGATCGCAGCACACCGCGTTGACCGGCTTCTCCAGCAGATAGCGGTTGTAAAGCACCAGCGGTGTATCGCGCGCGGCGAACAGCTCCACCTGCGCCACCGACAGGCGTGCGGCGGCAATGACGCCGTCGACGCGGTACTGCCAGATCTGTTCGAGCGTTGCGTCGATATCGCTCTCGTGTGGCAGCGTGAACAACAACACCCGTACGCCGCGCGCCGAGAGGCGCTGCGACAGTTCGGATAGCACCTCCGGGTAGTAGAGGTTGGTCAGATTGGAGATCAGTACTGCCACCAGATTCGAGCGACGCGTGATCAGACTGCGGGCGATCGCGTTCGGCGTGTAGCTGAGTTCGCGCGCTGCCTGCATGACGCGTGTTCGCATGCGGGCCGAAACGCTCGCGCCCGGCTTGAAGCAACGTGACACCGCGGATTGCGACACGCCGGCGCGCAAGGCCACGTCGTAGGATGTCGCTTGCATTGAGCCCGACATCGCCGATCGCTGCTGGGTCGCGGGGCGAGATGCGGGTTTGCGTCGCACGCCGCTATTTCGCGCCGCGGCGCCTGTGCTTTTCAAGGTCAGTCGTCGCCCCACGCCGGCGGGGCGGGGGAATCGCCACCGCGCACGATGAATACCGTCGCTGCGTGGCGTGTGCGATTTTCGAATCGATGCATCAGACCGGCCGGCACGCTGAGAGTGTCGCCCGGGTTCAGGGCCAGCCGCCCGTGGAGCCAGCGGATGGTCAGCTCACCCTCCTGCACCAGCAGCACCTCGGGCTCACGCCTCGCGTGACTGGGGCTCAGCGCCGCCGCCGCCACCGTCAGGCGTCGCAGGCTGAAGCCGTGCGACCAGCGCAACTTCCCGGCCGCCATCGGTTCGCCGGAATTGTCGGGCCCGATGACGGCGCATTCGCTGAAACCCGGCACCTGCGACAGGCCACCGTCACTGGCGCCCATCTCGACCGAGCGCATGGTGCAAGCCGCCAGCGCCGCGCTGTCCACTCGCCGCAGCCGCGCCATCTCAGCGGGGCCCGTGACCGGCATGCGCTCGGCGCCGTTCGGCACTGTCCGCAGCCGTGTGTCGATCAAGCTGCCGTCCGCCAGTAGCACCAGACCGTGTTGCCTCGCCGCGGTGAATACCGAGGGAGCCCAGATGACTCGACCCGGGTTGTCGCCGCCGAGCACGGCGAACATAAAGCCAGTGCTTTGGCCCACATTCTCGAAGCCGCGGAACACCTGGGTCGGAATCGAAATGACGTCGCCTGCGTTCAGGTCCACATGGCCGTCGGTGCCGAACTCCCCGGCTTTGAAGCGCCATTGGCCCGACAGCACCACGAACACCTCAGCCGTCTCATGACTGTGCTGGGAGTTGACGCACCCGGGCGGTTGCCGCGCGCCGCCGATGTTAAAGCCGTGCGGAACCGAAATGTGCACGTACTGGTCCGGGTTCTCGGCAACGCCCGGGCCAATGATCGTGAAGTTCTCCTTGCGGTCACTACCCGGCGTCCGTGCGTCGACAAAGGCTGTCGTGCAGGGCCGCAGATCCGCGTAGCGCACCAGGCGCTGTTCCATGTCGATTTCGTTCACTCTGCAAGTCTAGCGCATGCCGTTTGCATTCGAAGTACACGATAAGCATGATTCCGACTTATGCACGACCGTATCCGACTGGAGGAGCGCGCCACGGTGTTGGCGACCTGGGCGGCACTGCGCGACCTGGGTCCCGCCGCCTTCGAGACCAGGCTGGCCACCCTCTGGAGTCCTGAGGTCAGCTGGTTCGGTCCGCAGCCTATCAATGAGCTGCGCGGTCTGGACGCGACATTGAGTCATTTCTGGCGGCCACTGGCTCAGGCGTTTCCCGATCTCGAACGGGATTGCGACGTTGCCGTCGCCGATTTCTTCAACGAGCGGTTCTGGGTTGCGACTACCGGTCATTATGTCGGCACGTTCGCTGCGCCCTGGTGCGGCATCGAACCCAGCAATGCCGTGACCACGATTCGCTACGGCGAGTTCTGTCGGTTCGACGCCGGTCGCGTCGTTGAGGTCTACACGATTCTCGATCTGCTCGATGTCATGCGCCAGGCGGGGCAGTGGCCGGCCGCGCTGCCATCGAGCCTGGGCACTCCGGATCGCATCCCCGGTCCAGCCGCTCACGATGGCGTCGCCGAAATGCCGCTTGGCGGGCCTGAGGCAACGCGCAGCCGCGACCTCGTCGAGGCCATGATTCGGGGCTTGATGCAGTATGACCAGAAGAGTCTCGCCAGCATGGGCATGGGGCGTTTCTGGCATCCGGCCATGATGTGGTTCGGGCCAGCGGGCATCGGCAGCTCGCGTGGACTCAGCGGTTTTCAACACTGCCATCAGGTTCCGTTTCTCAACGCGTTCCCTGATCGCGTCGGCGGCGATCACCGCGCGCGTCTGGCCCAGGGCCTCTACGTCGCCTCGACCGGGTGGCCCAGCCTGCGTGCCACGCATCTGGGGAGCGGCTGGCTGGGTCGTCCCGCCACCGGCAAACGCATCACGATGCGCATCATGGATTTCTGGCGACGCGAGGACGCCCTGCTGCTCGAGAACTGGGTCTTTATCGACATGCCCGACCTGCTCGCCCAGATGGGTCTGAACGTGTTGCCTGCCGCAGCGGCGCGCGTCTTATGAACACGGTGGTGCGCGCCGAGGATTTCACGCCGGCCCGCCGTTGTCTGATTTTCGCAGCGATCATGCTGCCCTATGTCTTCTACGCGTTCTGCTGGAACACCGAGAATTTCCTGCGACCGTATCTCGCGGAGTCGCTAGGGCTTAGTCGCAGCCAGGTCTCGGCGTTCTACACGCTGCAGGCGCTGGGAGCGCTGGTCGGCGCGGTGCTGATTTCGCAGGTTGCCGATCGCTACAGTCGACGCGTGACGTTCGCGGCGCTCACGGTGGGTTTTGGCGTGGCCTCGATCGGCGCCCTGGCGGTCTACGACTTCCCCTCTGCGCTGGTGCAGCGCTTTGTCATGGGTTTCTTCCTCGGCGGTGTCTTTGGCTGTGCCGTGAGTCTCTACGTTGGCCTGTTCTCACCGACTGTCCGGGGCCTGCTTTCGGGCGTGGTGCAGCTGGTCTACAACGGCGGCGATGCGTTGCTGTCGTGGTTTGGCCGGCACTATGCCGCAGACAACTGGCGCGCCGTGATGGTGATTGGCGGCGCCGGTGCTGTCATTGCTGCGGTCGTGGCATTCTTGATTGTGCCTCCGGACAAGTCCGTGACGCCATGGGCCGCGGAGCGGCCGCGTGACGCCCAGGCGCACCAGAGGGCCAGTCTGCGCGAGCTGTTCGAGCACGGTCGCTGGCGCCTGACGCTTCGGCTGGCCCTGCTGTGCGGCCTGAACTTCTTTGCATTCCAGGCTTTCAACGGCTGGATGACCACTTTTCTCAAGGAGTCCCACGGCTTCTCGGCCGACACGATCGGCCGTGTAATGACCGCACTGCATGTCGGATCGATGGTCGGCGCAATCGCCTGGGGCCTCGTCGCAGACCGCTTCGGACGGCGCGCCAATGCCTTGGGCTTCGCGCTCTCCGCAGTGCTGGTCGTGGTCTACCTGCAGGTACCGCCCACGCCATTGATTCTGGGTGCTGCAGGCTTTGCCTACGGCATGTGCCTTGTGTCGACCGGCATCTGGGGGCCGTATTTTGCGGAGCTCTATCCGGAGCATTTGCGCGCATCCGCCGCGTCAATTTTCAACTGGGGCCGCGTCGTCTCGTTGTTTGGCGCGCTGCTGAGCGGCGCTATCGCCGATGCCTTTGGCTTGCTCGCCATCATGTACGTGGGCAGCGCCACGTTCTTGCTGGGCGCCTTGCTGTGGTGGTCACTGCCCGAGACCCTGGATCGCGGAAAGGCCCGTTCTTAAACTGACTTCCAATGCAGTGCGTGTGTACAGGGCTCACGGTGTCGCAGCACGTAGCGGCGGGCCCGTGAACTTGACCTCGATCTGCGATTCCACGTCGTCGCCCACGCCCATGGTTGAACCTGCCGGGGGCGCGCCCGTTGATCCGTCGCAATCACGCGCCGTGATCGAAACCTCATGCCGGGGTTCGTCCCTGCATCAAGCCAATCTCGCGATTGGGGTTCCTTGTTGAAATCAATCTTGAGCGGATCCGGGAAATCGGTCTCGATCGAAGTCGCGTTCACCGTCACGCTCAGCTGTGAAGCGTCGAGACGAGAGGCGTCGAATTTCGGGGTGGCGTCGAACTTCGTGAAACGCGCGGTGCAGACGATGACGAGTCGTTTTATGGCGCAGCACTCACGGTGTCAGGCGGGGCCGTGATTGTGGTCTTGAGCATGACTGTAATTCCCCTAGTCTTGTGGCACGGTGCAAGTGTGCAAATGCATCATGCTTTGGGTGGGTCGCCCAGTGACATGCTGCCTGCGGGTCGTACTATGCTCACCGCGCCCGATATTGCTGATTACAGCCAGATTCCGCCGCTGCCGTCGGGCGTGTGTGTGGCTCCGCTGCAGCGCCCCGCCGGCCTCGTTGACGACTGGCTGGAGCCGGTGCGGCGTAAATGCGGCAGCGCCGAGCACCGCATCTGGGACGAGCTATTTGCTCGTCAGATGAAACTGGTGCAGAGCCGCGCGTGTAGCGAATTCCTGCGTGGACTTGAGCGACTCGACCTGAATCGCGGCGGCGTGCCCTCGCTTGTGGCGATCAATGCGAGGCTCGCGCGCCGAGCCCCTGTAGCACTCCGTGGCGACGCTCAGGCGCGCGCCTAGTCCTGGATCTGACGCGGCAGGGGGCTCTCGCGCGCTACATGCAGGTCGCTTTCGGGAACGCGAGAGCGGCTGCTGGGGCTGCTGGTCTACGGCTACCCGCCGGATTTGCCAGCCCGACAGGCTGCTACGATAGGTCGGCCCTGCCGGGCACCCGTGCGCTCCACGGGAACTGTTAGGCGTTTAAGGCTAGCGTCAACGAGGAGGGAGTTGCCATGAACCGAACAAGCGAATCGAACGTTTCTGAAGTCGGCGGCACAGGGGAACAACTCCAAAGAATGTCGAGAAGGCGGGCCTTAGCGGGCCTCAGTCTTGCGCTAACGGCTGTGCCTTTCGCAGCACCAGCTGTTTCCCAGGCGCAGGGGCGGCGAGCGGGCGGGAATGCGCTCCGGCACGTGCGGAACAAGCGTGTCGTCGCCGAATTTCTGGAGCGGATGACATCGGTAGACAGGGCGGCTGCGCTTCGCCAGAATTGCTACCCCGACTGCCGCTTTGAAGTCTTCCATCCGTTCAACACGCTGGTCGGCGTGGAGGCAGCGGAGGCCACGTTCTGGGAACCGTTGAAGGCTTCGTTTCCCGACCACGAGCACCGCATTGCCTTCACCATAGCGGGAGAATACGAAGGGCGCGATATGGTCAGCACCTGGGGGCAGGTGATGGGCACGTTCGACGAGCCATGGATCGGCATTCCGCCGACCAGGGGCCTGGCCTTCTTACGGTTCGGCTTCGCGGGTTCCGGGACGTCCACGGCGCCTTGTTCTTGCAGGCGTTCCCTGACCGCGGCGGGTGGCGACGGGAACCAGGCGGATTGCAGGACGCACCCGGCCACTACATGCGGCTCGGCGACGGGCGCTACGCTTGCGCCGGCGGTTGGCCCTCGCTGAGGGGCACCCACCTCGGCGGCGAATGGCTCGGCCTGCCGCCGACCGGCCGCAAGGTGGAAATGCGTGTCGCCGACTGGTACCGGCTCGACGACGACGACAAGATCATCGACAACTGGGTGATGATGGACGTACCGCATATCCTCCAGCAGATGGGCCTCGACCTTTTCCACGATCTCAAGTTTCGGGTCGACCGCTCGCTGCTGCGCAGACCGCTGCTCATAGGGTAGGGGGTAGACTAGCGCGCGGGCCAAGCAGCGCAACCAGAGGCGTTTTGAGGCGAGCCTGTTTGAGCGGGTGGCGTTCGCGGTCGAGCGAAATCACGCCCTCGACCTTGTTGCGACGGATGATGCGCCGGCGAACTACCGAGTTCGTGGTTTTGCAGGTGATTGGCGCATCGGGCATTTGAAAAACGAGCACTCAAATCATTGAGTAATTTCGGCGACGATGAAATGCGCCGCCTACCGCAGCGAGGAGGCGACGACGCTCGTGGTCTCGGCATGACGCGCGATCCGACGCTGCCGTTCGCGCTGCCCGAGCGCCCGCCAGTCACGCGCATCCGTAAGCGCGACATGGCGGACCTGCTGAAAGGACCACCCGTGCGGACGCAGCCGATGGCCGGGTTCGACGCGCACTATGGCGACATCGTCGACTACATTGTCCGTATCACCGAAGAAATCTGGCGCGATCGCGCGATTGGCCGTGTCTATGAAACCTATGACGCAGGCTGCACCGTCTATGGTGCGAGCAGCGTCGTGCGGTCGGTCGAGGAAGTCGTTGCAGCGACGCTGGCATCGCTTAACGCTTATCCCGACGGGGTGACCGAGCACGTCAACATCGCGTGGCGTGGCGATGAGAGCGCAGGCTTCTACACCTCGCATCTTGGGCTTTCGAAGGGTACCAATCTCGGCACATCCGAATTCGGGCCCGCGACCGGAAAGTGGGTGAAGAGCTATTTTGTCGCCGACTGCGTCAGTCGCGACAACCGCATTCATACCGAATGGCTGATGCACGACAGCGGCGCGGTCCTCCGCTACCTCGACCTCGACCTGCACGAAACCGCGAAGAAAATGGCGACGGTCGCGCTTGCCGACATCTTCGTCGTGTCGCCGCCGACGCGTCTCGACGGCCAGGCTCCGCGTCGGCGCTATGATGGCCCGACCGACACACCCGACGGCTGGGCGCGTCATCATTTCGATACGACCTGGAATGCGCGGCGACTCGAGCATGTGCCGTTTCACTATGCCGCCGATGCCGTCGCGCACTGGCCCGGCTTTCGAGAGGCGACGGGGCCGCGCGCGATCGGCGAGCTCGTCATGAGCCTTCTCGCGAGCCTGCCCGACGCCACAACCCGGGTCGAGCATGTCTGCTGGTCGGAGGAAACCGACGGTGTCATCCTCGCGGTGCGCTGGCTGGCCGAGGGCACGGCGCGCGGCGGCGGACTGCTCGGCGATGTGCCTGCGGGCAAGAGCGTCGCGCTCAGGGGCAGCAGCCATTTCCGCTTCGGTGGTGGCTATGTGGTGGAGGAATGGACAGTGTTCGACGAACTTGACGCGCTGATACAGGCATACCGGGCTTGAACGAAAGGCTGTCCGGGACGCGTTTGCCGGTCGAATGGCCACTCGCTATCGTCGTCGCAGCAAACTGCCACACATCTAGCGGGCGCGATTTGCGCCTGAGCGTTGCGAAGTGAGCGTGCCGCCGCTCACGCGCGTCGAAAAGGTCAATTACAGCCTGGGCAGCACGGCCGAGGCGATCGCCTTTACCGCGACATCGTCGTTTTTGCTTCTCTTCTACAACCAGGTGCGCGGGCTGCCCGCCGGGCACGTCGGCACTGCGCTTGCGGCCGGGCTGATCGTCAACGCGCTGTTCGACCCGCTCGTCGGGTCATGGTCAGACAGGACGCGGTCGCGACTTGGTCGGCGACACCCGTTCATGTTCGCCGCGATCATTCCTGCGGCGGCCTTGTTCTGGGCAGTGTTCAATCCGCCCGACTGGGGCGAGATGGGTCAGCTTGTATGGCTGGCCGTGTGCAACACCATGCTGCTGCAAGCGCTGACGCTCTATCACACACCGCATCTTGCACTCGGCGGTGAGATGTCGAACGACTATCTCGAGCGCACCAGCATCATGGGCTTCAATACCGTGTGCCTGTGGCTCGGTGACACGATCGCCTGGGTGCTGTCGTTCCGTTTCTTCTTTGCGAGCAGCGAGCACTTCAAGAACGGCGCGCTCGACCCGACGCGCTGGCCCGCATTCTCTGCGAGTTTCGGCGTGGCGATCCTGCTGCTGCTGAGCTATTCGAGCTGGTCGACGAAAAAATTTATCCCTTATCTGCCGCGCCCGACAGCAACAACGGCGAGGTTCGGGCTGACCGAATGGTTTCGCGACGCCGGGCGTGCGGTGTCGAACTACAACTACGTGGTGCTCCTCGTAGGGCTGTTCTTTGTGTCGATGATGATCGGCGTGCGGTCGGGGCTGTCGCTGTATACGTTCAGCTACTTCTGGCAGCTGAGCAACGAACAGATCGGGTTGTTCTTCATCGGCAGCTTCTGCGGCTATGCCTTTGCCGCGACCGTCGTGAAACGCGTGCACGCGCGGTTCGAGAAGCGCTGGACCGGCGCCTTTGCGGTGATGCTATACGCAGTGGGGCCGGCACTCGCGCCACTGCTCGGCTGGCTTGGCGTTATCAGCCACGCGACAGCGGGCATCATGTGGATCGTCATGGCATTCGGCGCATTGGGGCACATCGCCTACAGCCTGATGACAACGACAGTTAATTCGGCGCTGGCCGACATCGCCGACGAGAACGAGTTGAAACACGGCATCCGGCAGGAGGGCGTCCTCTATTCGACGCGCACTTTCTTCGCGCGGATCGATCAGGCGCTCGGCACCGCGCTCGCAGGCTGGGTACTTGCGCTGATTGCGTTCCCGGCCAAGGCGACGCCCGGGGCGGTCGATCCGGGCGTGCTGTCGAACCTCGCGCTGGCGACGGTGCTGTCGACGTTACCCGGCCTGTTCGCGGCGGTGAGTTACAGCTTCCTGCGCGTCACCCGCGCGACGCACGACGCAACGCGCGCCGCGCTCGACGCGAAGAAGCAGGCAGAAGCGACCGGCGCTGTGCCCGTCCGCGATTAGCTCCGATATGCCTGCGCCAGCACGGCCACTTCGTCGAACATCGTCCATTCTTCGACAACAACGGGTCCGGCGAAACGTGAGTGCGTCATGCCCATGAACGAAACCGGCCGTCCGGCAGGGACGTCGCCCAACAGGCCGCCCGGGCGCATCGTTCCTTCGAGCGTCCAGCGTACGGCCACAATGATGCCGTCGGTCTCGTCCGACCAGCAGACATGCTCAACCCGCAGCGTTGCATCGGGCAGGCTGGCGAGCAGGCCGATAACCAGCGAGCTCAAGTTGCGCTGTCCCGCCGCGACGCGCCCGCCGGCCCAGTGCGCGATCACGTCGGGCGCATAGGCGGTGGCGATGTGGTCGAAGCGCCGCGTGTTCCATATGCGGCTGAAATGATTGGCGACCCAGCCCTCGACGGTGTCAGTCGGTCCGTCATAGGGCTTGCGCGGCGCCTGACCCTGTAGACGTGTCGGGACCGCGACAACTGGCATCTCAAACTGTGGCAATTCGGCGAGGCGCCTGGCGGTCTCGTGCAGATCGAAACCCATTTGGCGCACCGAAGCACCGTTGTCGCGCACCAGCCACTCAGTGTGGATACGATTGTCGCGACTGACGCAGTCGGCGACGAAAAAGCGGCCGAGGCGGCGTCCGGTTGCTGGGCCGTACGGCGAAGCGCCAATGTTGGTCGAACGTGCGAAGCCCAGGTGCGACGTGTAGAAGCCCTCGGTCTCGTCACCGCTCCAAGCTACGTTCAAATGATGTGTCTCGCCGTCGGGGCCGGCGTGAATGCCCATCGTTGTCGAAGCGATCACTTCCTCGACCGATCGCACGATGCCGTTGGTCGTGTAGACCGTGCAGTTGGCGTCATAGGTGTCGTAGATGCGGCCTACCGCGCGCTCCCTCCAAATCTGTTCGGTGATCCGAACGATATAGTCGACGATGTCGGTGAAGTCGTCTTCGAAGCCCGCCATCGGCTGTGTCCGAGTGCCCGACGAAACCAAGAGTTCCGCGGTATCGCGCTGGCGAATGCGCGTGACCGTGGGGCGCTCGGGAAGGGCGAACGGCAGACCGTCATGTTTCATCGTCGCCCTGTACCTCACTGGTCCGGCAAAAAAACCCGGGGTCGCCGCTGGCAACCCCGGGCCCTAACAGTCGTCGCTCAGAACGTGTAGCCGAGCTTCACACCCCAGGTCCGCGGCGCAGCGTAGCTGCCGCTGAACCCGCCGCCACTTGCCACCGTGACACGTCCGATCGTCGCCTCGTCCTCGAGGTTTTCGCCGAACGCCTGCACCGACAGCCGCGCGTTGGCAGTGCGATAAGTCAGGCGCACCTCAGTTTTGGTATACGAGTCCTGCAAGTATTGCGGGAATGCCCGCGACAGCAGGTAACTACCGCTGTACAGCGTTTGAAACTCAGGCGTCAACGTGCCGCGTTCGCCCAAGTCGAACTCGTACGCCAATCCCAACTGGGCACTGAAATCGGGGGTGTTCTGCACCCGTGTTTTCGTGTTGTAACCGAGCGCGTTGAACTGCGGTACGCCGCCCACGACGACTTGCTGACCATTGGCACCTAACACCGGAACGAAAAGTTCGGGGTTGCTGACCGGGTTCGGCAAGATGCCGCCGAGATAACCCAGTTGGACCGTCGGGTTCGTCGTGCAGGCGCCACCGGGCGCGGCGACGCCGCAAACGCCGTTGTTGGTCACCGACACGGGGAACGGATCGTCACGCGCGCGGAGGTAGTTGAGCGCCGCATTCAGGCGCAGCTTGGGAGTCGGGAAAGCGATGATCGACAGGTCGACACCCGGCGTCTTGTTCTTTGCGCCGTTGCTCAGCAAGGTAATGACGCTGTTGTTAACCAGCGGGTTCGGAAAGCTCGTTTGTACCTGCAAGTCGTCGTAGAGGTTGTAGAACGCCGCCGCGTTGAATTGGAGCCGACGATCCAAGAACGTCCCTTTTAACCCAACCTCGAACGCCTGGACTCCTTCGGTGTCGTAGGGCGGTAAGGGTTGCCCAGCGGTGTTAGAGATCGGCGAGTAGCTGAAACCGCCCGAATGCTTACCGGTCGAATAGCTCGCATAGACGAGTACATCGTCGTTGACCTTGTAGTCCGCCGCGAGACGATAGGTGGAGTATTTGAACGTCTTCTGCCCGCACCGCGTAGTGAGCGCGTTGGCGACGACATTAGCAGCCGCTGTCGACGAGGGATTGGCGGCAGTCACGCCGTCGCATGTCCGGTTGAAATCTGTCGACGGCTGATAGACGAGGAACGTCCCCGCAGCAGGAAACAGTCCTGGCGTCGCGAGAGCCGACCGCAGATCCTTCTTGTCGATCGTATAGCGCACACCACCGGTGATCGTTAGCCGATCTGCAAAGGTATACGACGATTGCGCATAGGCTGCATAGCTGGTGTTCTTGGCCCAAGACAGCGGGTTGAAGGCATCGCTTGCATTGGGTGTGATGAAGGCTGTCGATGGCGGGTTGACCACGGCCCCGCCCGAACTCGGCAAGGTTGTGAAATTGCTGCCGAAATAGAGTGGATAGCCGCCAGTTCCGGCGGCATTGGCGAGCGCGCCGGCGGTGGAATAGCCGCGAATGCGCTCCGAAAGGAAGCCGTCCGGAACCTCATCGCTCAAGTAATAGGCCCCAACCGTATAGTTGAGCGGGCCCTCGCCGGTCGACTGCAGCTGCAGTTCCTGGCTGAGCGCCTTGTTTTCGGTCAGGAAGTATCCGATGCCGTAATTTGCGGGCGTCCCGTCGTTATCGGTGCTGCGCACAGCATTGAAGTCATTGTATCCAGTGATCGAGCGTATCCGCATCGTGTCGCCGATGTCGTAGTTGATCACCGCCGAGACCTGAGTCGACTTGATGCGCTGCTTTGAGGGCGCATCGTTGAGCACTTTGTAAGGTCCGAGGACCGGGTACCCAATGTCAGCCCCGTTGATATCGACGATCCCGTCGCGAAACGTGCCATAGGGCTGGAACTGTCCCTGGAACGACCGGCCGTTATAGCCATTTGGAAAAGTGAAAGTCGCGCCGCCAACGGTCAGCGTGCCGCCAGGCGCTCTAACCAAGGCTGGATCGATAAACTGTCCGATCGCCTTGGCGTTGAACGTGCCATTGCCCTTACTGTCATCATTCCAGTGCGATGCGCGCAGGATAATCTCGAGAGCGCTGTCGGGCGGTGCAATGCGCAGCGACGCGCGGAAATATTGCTGGTCCTTGTCGTCCTGATCGGCAAAGCCGGGCGCGGTCAGACTCTTGATGAACCCGTCGCGCTTTTCGGCATAGCCCGCGAAGCGAACCGCGAGACCATCGCTGATCGGTAGGTTGACGTAACCATCAACCATCCGCCGAGAATCGGAACCGAGTAAAAGCGAAGCGGCGCCTTCGAGCTCGTCGCTGGGTTTGGCGGTCGAAATCGCAATGTTGCCGCCGAAACTGTTGCGGCCGTAGAGCGTGCCCTGCGGGCCCTTTTGCACTTCGACGCGCTCGAGATCGACGAACGGCACGCTCGTCTGCGAGGTGCGCGACTGATAGATTTCATCGACGTAGAAGCCGACGCGTGGGTCGGCATTGCCCTGGATCGACTCGGTGTAGATGCCGCGGATCGCGGGACGGGGATCGGCACCCGAGCGCCCGAGGCGCAGACCGGGTACAAGCTGTTCGAGCCGCGACGCTTCGGTCACGTCGTTGCTCTTGAGCGTTTCGCGCCCAAGCGCGACGATCGACAGCGGCACATCCTGCAGCGATTCTTCACGCCGCTGCGCAGTGACAACGATTTCCTCAATACCGCCCTGAGCCTCGGCTTTCGGCGCTGGCCTGCCTTGCGCGACGACCGGGCTGGCTGCCGAGAGTGCCGAAACCGCCACGACTGCGATCATCGCGCCGTGAAGCTCCCTGGTTTTGTGCAAAATAGTCATAGGCCCCCTCCGTTGATGAAAGTTTCCCCGTCAATGTCGCTCGATCATTTTTCGAATTGCATACGCAGTCATTACAGCCCCAGCATGACTGAAAGTTGCACGAAATGCACCCTCGCGAGGCCAGGCTCGACGGAAACCGTCCGAGAAAAATGCAATCGTATTCATGCCCGTCAGTATTCGCGGATGCGTTGCATGCGAGCCAACACGTCGAGCCCCTGGATTGCAAGATAGTTGAGCAAGTCGATGAATATCCAGTTCTCGGCAAGCTTGCCGTCCTGAACGCGATACAGATCGACTACGCGCATCTCCGATGGTCCCGGTCCCTTGGTCATGCCGAGGTAGCCGCCCGAGTTAAACACCGTCAGATTGGCCCAGCCGAAAAAGCCACCGAAATTGCCCTCGGCCATACGGCACAAATGCCCGTTGAATTTGTACCCGGCATGCAGCCCGTCGCTGAACGGTTCCGAATGCTGCTTCAGGTAGCGCGGGATCGTGTAGCTCGCGCCGATCCCGTCGGGGCCCCACCAGATCATGTCATCGTGCCAGACGCGCTGCAGCCGCTCGCCTTCGGTAATGCCGAGGTCTTTCGACTTCGGATTTCCAAGCAGAGCGTTAATCGCGGCGAGCGAGCGCTCGCCCATCGCGGGGTGCTGCATTTCGTACATTAACCCCTCGTGTGTCATCGGGCCGGGCTG
>JANPDV010000451.1:0-3250 GCA_031431655.1 Gammaproteobacteria bacterium
GGAAACCACCGCGTCCGCCGTGACCGCGCGATTCGACGGCGGCGTCGCGGCGTGTGCGGAACTGCTGGTCGGCTGCGATGGGTTGCGATCCACGGTGCGCGCGCTCGCGTTCGACGAATCGCCACCACGCGTTACAGGGCAGCTTGCCTGGCGCTGCCTGGTCGACGCGCAACGCGTTCGACAGCATCTTGGCGCCGGACCCTCCGCGCTCTACATCGGACCGCAGCGCTTCGTTAACCGCTATCTCGTGCAGCAGGGCCGGCTCGTCAACGTCGTCGCGATCGCCCGCACCGAAAGGACCGGGCGCGAGGGCTGGTTCAACCGCTCGACATTCGCGGAGTTCGCGACGGAATACGCCGACTGGCACGAGGACGTGATCGGACTCGTCCGCCATGCACCGCAGGACAGCCTGTTCACCTGGGCGCTGTTCGACCGCGATCCGCTTGCCCGGTGGAGCTCCGGCCGGGTGGTGCTCGCCGGCGATGCCGCGCACCCGATGCTGCCGTTCCTGGGGCTCGGCGCCGCGCTCGGGCTCGAGGATGCGGTCGTGCTGGCGCGAAGCCTCGAACGCCATGGGCCAGGGTCCGCCGCGCTGGAGCGCTACGAGGCCGAACGCGCCATCCGATGCGCTGGTGCGCTGCGCGACTCGCGAACCCAGGGGGAGCTCTACCAGGCTGCCGACCCCGAGCGCTACGGCGCCGCGGGCCGCCTTGCCGAGCTGCGCCTGCCCTACTTCGATTACGACGCGTCCGCGGTGGCGGTGTGAGCGCTGCAACTGGCCCATGCTCATGGATCGAAGCGGCCGCAGTCCGCGACGGCATCCGCCGGCGGTGCCCAGCCGGTTGCGCGGCGCCAGTCGCCGATCGCGGCGATCCACGGCGCTGCGGACTTGCCATCGACCCTCGGGCGACCGCCGGGCGCGACCACGTCGAGGCGCGGATCTTTGCGCTCGCGCAGCCATTGCAGCGTCGAGCGGATCGCCTGCGGCATCACGCGCTCGCAGCTGGGCTTGAAGCCGGCCTCGCGCATTGCGGCGATCTGGCCGTCCTCGACTTCCAGCGTGTCACGCATCGCGCGCATCGTGACCCGGGGCAGCCCCATCGCTATGAACAGCGGGGCCTCCTCGGTCGCGCCGCGCATCGACACCATGACCCGCTGGCCGCGCGCTTCGAACTCGAGCCCGTGATACGTCACCCGCGGCCGGACCACCGCGTGAAACTCCTCGATCGACCGCATGGCTTCGCGGCCGACGACCGGAGGCCGCCCGTCGCTGCGGTGCAGGACCACGTCGTCACGGTAGAGCGCGAGCATGTTTTCCGCGCTGCCAGCTGCCATGCCACTGCGGAACCGCTCGACGACGCGTCGCGCCTCCTCGATCCGGGCCGCGTCCGCGGCGACGCCGCTGCTGTTGCGGGACAGGAAGGATGCGACCTGGGCGGCGACTTCCCGCGGCGCCTCGCGCTCCGGCTTGTGGCCGACACCGGGCAGCACGACGACGTCCGTCGGCGCCTGCTTCAGCAAGGCACGGAACACCTCGGCGGTCGACGGCGGCAGGGCGCGGTTCGATGCGCCCCAGATGACCAGCGTCGGCGCGCGCACCTCGGCGAGCCGAGGGTTATCCGCGTTGCCGGCCACCGCGCCGCGCTGCGCGCCGGCGCCGCGCCGCCGCTGCTCGGCGATCCGGCCGCGACGGTTGACGAGCGCATGCACTTCGTCGACGACCGCCGGATCGACCGCGTGGCCGGAGACCGCAGACAGCTCGCGCTCGACGACATACCGCGGGCGATAGTACTGGCCGACCCAGCGCTCGACGGCGTTCGGCCGCGGCACGAAGCGAGCGTCCGGCTGCCGTGCGCCTGCCGAGCTGACGAGCACGAGCGCCGATACGCGCTCCGGGTGGGCCGCCGCATACGAGAACGCGAGCACGCCGCCGAACGAACACCCGGCGACGGCGAGGCGTTCGACGCCGAGGTGCTGGCGCAGCCGCTCGATCCGCGCGAGGTCGCGTTCGATCGAGTAGTCGCCGGTCGGATCCGGCGCGGATAGTCCGTAATCCGGGACGTCTAAGCGGATCACTCGGTGGGTGCGGGCGAGCTCCCGCGCCACGCCGTCCCAGGCGAACAGGCTTTCATTCGAACCGTGGATCAGCAGGATCGCCGGTCCCTTGCCCTCGTCGAGGTAGTGCAGCCGGGCGCCATCTACGTCCAGGAACCGCGAGTTCTCGCGGCTGAACAGCGCCAGCAGTGCGGCGTCGCTGCGATTCCACCAGCCGAGCGGGAAAGAGGCGACGGCGAGCACCAGGAATGCGACCGGTGCGATCACGAGAGCGAAGCGCCGCAGCGGCGCTGCAGAACCGCGCAATGCGCGCTGGCGTGCCGGCTGGATGACTGACGTGTCCTGGTTCATAGGATTCTTCCCGGTTGTCCATGATCCCCCGCGTCGCGCTGCAGCACTGTCCGGCTGGCACCGCATGCGGCTAGACCTGCGGCTTCACCAGATAGTCGGGGTGGTCGCGCGCGATGCGCTCGAGCAGCCAGGGAGAGACGCCCGTGGGGTCGGCCAGCTTCACGCCGTGGGCCACCCAGACGCTGTGGCCCGGCAGCGCACCCATCTCCAGCCACGGATGGAAGCTGCCCACGATCTCGAAGTGCGTGGTGCAGCGCGCCGACGTGAGCGATCGATCGAACAGGTCTGCGTTCGGCGAGCAGTACATCGCCAGCACCGACCCCATCGTGCGTACCTTGCCGCTGCCGGCCGGAGGCCCGCGGCCGCCGATGTGCTCGTGGACCCAGGTCCAGTCGGCCTGCGCGATGGGCGGCGACAGGAAGCCGAACGACTCGCTGCCATCGCCGCGCGGCTTCAGCACGATTCCCCGTGGATCGAAGTCGAGCACCTGTTGCGAGCGGTAGTGGACGGCACGCACACTGCGCCCGGTCACCGGATTGCGAAGCTCCGCCAGCGGCTCGTGGGAATGGAAGTCGGTGTAGTAGCCGACCTCGTGCATGCGCTGTCGCCAGCCCTGCGCCGTGCGCTCGTGGCGCGTGAAGGTCAGCCCTTCGACGCCCATCAAGGGCACCGGCGCGGCGGACTCGCCGTCGACCACGTAGGCGTAGATGTAGCCGCGATACCAGTAGATGACAGTACAGCCATCGAGGTCGGCGCGGATCTTCGTGAACGTGTCGAGGGAGGACAGCGCCGATGCGCCCGCCGGGGTGCCGCCGGACGGCACGGCGTTGACGGCGGCGGCCGT
>JANPDV010000452.1:0-19077 GCA_031431655.1 Gammaproteobacteria bacterium
GTCGGAACTGGCCGTCGATGCCGCGGATCTCGGGCCGGTCGGTACCGCTGGAGCCGCCCTGGATGTAGACCTCGCCGTTGAGCAGCGTCGTCGAGGACGAATACCAGCGCGCGCGGTTCATGTTGTTGCCGCGGGCGAGCGTGTTGCTGCCGAGCGTGAAAACGTTCGAGTTGTTGTTGCCGGTGTTCGTGGTCCCGGTGCCCGTCCAGTTGTCGCCGCCGGCGAGGAACACGCCGCCGCCCTGCGGCAGCACCAGCTGCGAGCCGCAGAAGATGTCGGTCAGCGTCATGTTAGGCAACGTCAGGTGCGAGTCGGCGCCGACGCCGAGCGAGGGGTCCCAGACGTCGTAGATGAAGTAGCCGGTCTGCTTGCCGGCCCCGTCGGTGCCGTAGGTGAGCACGCGGCCGTCGGGCATCATCACCGCGTGGACCGCGATCAGCGGCCACGAATGTACGCCGGACCACGCGCCGCGGACGTTGTCCGCCAGCGCGGCTGTACTACTGCCCAGCAGCAGCGCGGCCACTGCCGCGAGTCGCGAACCGGTACGAAGGATGCCCTGCGCCGCGCGCTGCCGCTGGCAGCCGCCCCTTGAAAGATGCATCTGGATCCCCTGATCTCGTTCTTGTTATGGGGATCACGGTAGCCAGCAGTCTCGTCAGACGGTCTCGCTCCAGACATAAGGGTCGAGAAACGGCGCGCGATGCGCAGCCGGTCTCCATCGCCGCGCAGGACTTATGTCCAGCGCTGCGGACTCGGCGGGAGCGTGAGCCCGCGCGCATCGTATTGCCGGTGCGGATAGGAATTCCTATACGCTGTGCGATAAGCAATGCGCTGCAGTCACGGCGCGCGGGCGAACGGGTATAGCGTCTCCAATGAGCAGGCCAAATCGCATAATTATGCAACGCAACGCACCGCGGCGTTGCTAGCTCTGCCCGAATTCAATGTGATGTTGTTCGCGGTCCTACTCAATTATCCGTGGGAATTCATTCAATCGCCACTTTATGCAGGGATGGCGGAGCAGCGCCATTGGGACGCCGTAAAGACATGCACGATCGCTGCGCTCGGCGATGGCGTCCTCATGGTCGTTGCGTATTGGGGAGCCGCGTGGCTTGGGCGCAACCGTCACTGGATCGTTGCTCCAGGCGTGCGAGTCATGCTGCCTTTTCTGCTTATCGGTGTTTGTATCACGACTGCCATCGAATGGCTGGCGCAGCGGCGCTGGTGGCTGCAGCAGTGGAATTACACCGCGGCCATGCCGCTCATCCCCGGTCTCGGCGTCGGTTGGGTCCCGGTGCTGCAGTGGGTGATGCTACCAACGCTGGTAGTCGGCCTCGTTAGCCGGCAGATTCGCGGTGGTTAGTGTGGGCATTCGCCGGCTGTCGCGCCTGCGGGCTCGTTAGGTTGCAGGGGCACTTATGGCAACACGCCCGCCGACCGCTCGCGAGCCAAACTGCGCCGCCTCGGCCAATATCGAGGCGCTGAACCAGACTTGCTACTGCATAGGCATTGATGCCGATGCGTTGCGGCGTCGTCTCGAAGTCGACCTCGAGCAGCGCGGCCTGGCGGCCGAGATGCTGCAAACGCACCCGCACCTGTTCGCGTCACAGCCCGTATTCATTTCCCGCGATCAGCTGCAACGCATGACTGCGGTCATCCAGGCCGTCGAAACTGTGACTGCCCTGCCTGGCTACGCTCGTGCAGTGTTAGCCTGGGCGCCCGAGATAGCGCGCTTCGATCCGGGTGCGCGGGGTGGCTTGCTCGGCTTTGATTTCCATCTGAATGACGCGGGGCCGCAACTCATCGAGATCAATACCAATCCCGGTGGTGCGCTGCTCAACGTGATGCTGGCAGAGGCCCAGAAGGCGTGTTGTGGCGCTGTAACTGATGTGGTCATCGCGCCCTCGGCGGCGGCAGACCGTGCGCAGGCAATTTTCGACGTGCTTGCAGCCGAGTGGCGCATGCGGCGCGGAGCGCAGGTGCTGCGAACCGTTGCAGTCGTCGACGTTGAACCGGAGCAGCAATATCTATATCCGGAATTCCTGCTGTATCGTCAGTTGTTACAACGCAATGGGCTGGCAGCGATAATCTGCGATCCGCGCGAGTTGCAGCGGGTCGACGGCGCGCTGCGCTGGCAGGGACGCCCCGTCGACTTTGTCTATAACCGCCTCACTGACTTTTCACTTGACGGCCCGGCATTGCTGGAGCTCAGGTCCGCCTATCTGGCGGGGGAGGTCGTTGTAAGTCCGCACCCGCGCGCTCATGCCTTGTATGCGGACAAACGCAATCTGACGTTGCTATGCAATCAGGATGCGCTGCGTGCGTTAGGTGCCGGGGATGGCGTAATCGCCACACTCACAGCATGGATACCGCGCACTGAAACTGTCACGCCGGCGAATCGTGACGCGATGTGGGTCCGTCGGCGCGAGCTTTTTTTCAAACCGGCCGCCGGCTATGGCAGCAAGGCAGCTTATCGCGGCGACAAACTGACGAAACGCGTATGGGAGGCCATGACCGCCAGCACGTACGTCGCCCAAGCCATGGTTGCGCCGAGCCAGCGACAAACAGGATCCCAGGCAGCGCCAACGGCCCTGAAAGTCGATGTTAGGCACTACGCTTACGCGGGCGCGCCGCTATTGGTAGCGGCTCGGCTCTATCAAGGCCAGACCACCAACTTTCGTACGCCGGGTGGCGGTTTCGCGCCCGTCATGACGGCCTCCATCTCGCAGTCGCTGACCGTATGACAAGTTGTCGGTCGCGAGTGAGTGGGCACGCAATTGGTGACCCGGTGGAGTCTATTGCCCAGCGGTTCATAACCAAGGGTACTGCCATCCTGCAAAAACAGGCGGCGTCGAGCCGTTGTTCTGCCTGAAAAGTGATGGTCTGATCAAAGCCCGCCTCGGCTGCGTTATTGGCGTTAGCCATTCCCGCCATGCCGGCACACTGCGAGTCCCGACTCCGTCAGGCGTGGGTGCCCCAACGCAGGACCAAGCTCTGTGCGGCCACCTGGTCTGATACTTGAGCCCGCATCATGCAGTGCATTGGTGTGTGCTGGCTGCCAGCGGACTCGACTCACCGGGTCTGCAGGTGAGGGGCATTCTTGCTGGCCGGTGACCCGGCCGGGCAGGGGCGGTGCATGCCGGCATTTCGGTTGGCGAGGGCGGTTTGCGCCAGTGGCGAGCCGGGACGGGCCGGGGATTGCAGGGCAAGACGGCCGTCGGGCTGACTGCCTGGCCGCCCAACTGTCGGGTTTCGGGCTGGCTTGGGTCGGCGGGCCAAGACGGATGCGCAGGATGCGCAACTGCTGGCGCGGTTCCTGGACCGGGAGATCGGCGAGCTGCGACCGTGGCAGCCCATGATCCCCGGGCAACAGCGGTTCTGGCAGCTGCTGAAGCGCCGCGCGGCGCTGCTACGTTGCAAGGTCCAGTTGAACCAGTCCCTGACCGGACTGGGGTTGCTGCAGGAGGATGCCGAGGCGCTGGTGCAGCAGTGTGAGCAGATGATCCGCAAGCGGGATCGTGCCTTGCTCAAGTAAGCACGGGAACTGGGCTGGGCCGACTACCTGAGGTTGCGACAGCGTGGAATGAGCAGTGCCGCCGCCCAGGTTCCGGTGCCGCCCGGAGCAGACAGCCCGGGCTTGCTTGGAAGCGCCAATTCCTTCGGGACCGTGGGAAGGCCTGGAATCGCAGGCTCGCTGTCGCTGCCGATCGCGCTGCCATTTGCCACCCGAGCGATGGTTGACAAGGTTTGAACGCCTCATGCTACTAATGAAGTGCTCGTTCAGCGGTTTTGCAGGGAATGATCCATGTCAAAGGCCATCGCACGATTGATCGTCGCCGTATCTGTGCTTTTTGCCTTGAGTGGCTGCGCAGCCGGTCCTGGCAACAGTAGATCTGCGCCGGGTGCCGCGTTTCGCGACTGTCTCGACTGCCCCGAGATGGTCGTCGTGCCCTCAGGAACCGCTTTTATTGGCTCGGCTGAGACCGAGGTTGGGCGATTGGGCAACGAGGGCCCTCGGCACGAGGTGAAGATTGCCAAGCCTTTCGCAATTTCCAAATTTGAAGTCACGCGTGGTGAGTACGCGCAATTTGTTCGCGAGACGGGGCATGTTTCTGGCAACCGATGTGTCGTGTGGACGGGAGTAAAGGGTGGGGTGGCCGTTGAGGGCAAAAATTGGCAAGACCCAAACTTCCCCCAAACCGACCGTCACCCTGTTGTTTGTATCTCATGGAACGACGCCAGCGACTACATCCAGTGGCTGGCAGCCAAGACCGGCAGACCTTATCGATTTTTAAGCGAGGCCGAGTGGGAATATGCCGCCCGCGCCGGCACAAACACACGCTACTCCTTTGGCGACGACGAAAAAGACCTATGCAAATACGCGAACGTGCCCGACCAGGTCGCGAAAGACAGTGTGCGCGGTTCGGTGTGGAAATACACTGATTGCAACGATGGCTATGGCGTGCAGACATCCCCTGTGGGGTCTTTCGCAGTCAATGCATTTGGGCTGCATGATGTGCATGGCAACGTGTGGGAGTGGACGCAAGACTGCTACCAAGACAACTTCACTGGGGCGCCCACAGATGGTTCGGCATGGACTGCCGCGTCGTGTCATCGGCGTGTCGTGCGCGGCGGCAGTCTAAGCGCCCCTGTTCAGAACAGTCGTTCCGCTTCCCGCTACAAGGGCGTGCTCGAAGGGCGCGGTGACGCGAAGCTCGATGATTCCTCCATCTACCACAATTTCAATCTGGGATTACGCGTGGGCGCATCCTTGAACTGAGGCGACCCCACCCGGTTCGGCGTAATCCGCCATGCGACAAGGTGGGGCGATTTGTTAGTGGACGAGAGCAGAACCCGCGCCGCGGTCAGGCATGGGCAATTGCGCCATCACCCACCTGCTGCGCTCCAGCGCAGTTGGCACGTATTCCGTCCGAGACCACTTCCAGATGAACTTGACTGGCGTTCCGGCGGGCTAGCCTGGCCTACCGGCAAGGGGCTGTCGACGGTAGGCTTCGGCTCACCCTGCGCCGCAACCCGCCGGTGTTTGCCGCGGTCCCCGATCGCATTGGCAACATGCGCACGCTCATGGTGGGTTAAATTCGCAGGGCATGGACCGACTGAACCCGCTCGCGGCCCGGATTCAGGCTGCGCCTCTTCGCGCCATCCTCCTGGCCAGCATCGGCGTAGTCGCCTTGCTTGCTGCCGCAGCGCCGGCCGCGCGTGCCGCGTCGGCGAACTACGCCGAAGCGCAGGTCGGCCGGCTCAGCGTGATCTCGGCCGAAGGCGTCAAGGGCGCCGAGCGTGACGCCAACGACCTGTGGCGATTCATCCAGCTGATGAAGGCAGTGTCCTTCGTCGAAGAACCGCTCGCCCGCCGCGGCCTGACCTGCTGGATGCTGCCGCGCGAAGACTGGAAGCGGCTGCGCATGGCCTTAGGCAGCGAACGCGTCAACGTGGACGGCTCGATGCCGATCGCGCGTTTCGTGAAAACCGGCGAGACGACGGCCTGCTTCGCGCATACACAGTTCGGCGAGGTCGAGCGTAACCTCAGGGCGCGGTCTACGAAGTCGTGCCGTTCGAGCGCGATGCGGTCAATCCGCGACCGCTCGAAACGGTCGAGTACGAGCAACGGTTCGCCGCAGTGCTGGAGGCCGCCAAGAGCGCAGCGCGCTGACGCGCGGCACGCCCGGCCCGAGTGACTCGTACGCGCGATCCGTAAACTGTGGGGCAGGCAGTTCGGTATGCTTTCCGGACCGCATCGACATGGAGGTGGAAATGGCTTCCCCAAACGCACTTCCGCAGCAGGCCTGCAAGCTCATGTCAACCGCCGGCGGCTTCGAGACCTGGATGCAGTATGTCGACGGGTTCGGCATGATCAACGAGGGACTGCACCACCGCGCAAGCAGGGACTGGGGCGGTCTCATCGGCTTTTCTCGCGAGGCCCTTGAAGAGATCAACATTCACGGTATCGAGTTCTACCGGGACTTTGCGCGGGAATATGCCAGCGCCGAGACGCCGATGCTGGTCGGCGGCGTGATCGGCCCACGGGGCGATGCCTACAACACTGGCCGCATGCCCGACGCGGCTGAGGCCGAGGACTACCACTCCGAGCAGATCCTGACATTTCGCAGGGCCGGGACCGACCAAGTCACGGCGATGACGTTCTCGAGCGTGGAGGAGGCGATCTCCCGCATTGATTCGGCCACCGGCAATGCGCCGGAGTACTACATGATCAACTGCACGCACCCGACTGAGTTCGAACCCGGCCTTGCGCCCGGGAAGTGGACCGCACGCCTTGGCGGCTTCATGCCGAACGCTGTGGCCATGGAGACGCTGGACCTGTGCAAGCTCGGACATCTTGAAGATGGCGACCCCGGCGAACTCGGAGCCCAGATGGCCAAGCTGGCCCGACGGTTCCCTCACATCAATGTCTGGGGCGGATGCTGTGGCACCGATGGCCGCCACATCGGCCAGATCACGCGGCAGGTCAGCGCGGTCCGGGTTGACAGTGCCACGGGCGGCGAGAGATAAGTCTTGTATCGATAGTTCTATGCGAGTCCGGGGGATTGAATCAGCCCGGGACCAACCAGGAACCCCGGGTGCAACGACTATAGAAGGGGGAACGCGATGAAGATCATCCAAACATGCGCCTCACTCTCACTCGGGGCGCTGCTGGCGTTGCCACTGGCCGTCGTGCAGGCCCAACAGTCCTCACCGTCCGCGTCTTCGAACACCCGCGCCGCAGGACAGGAACCCCTCGAGGAGGTCCTCGTCACTGCCCGCCAGCGCGAGGAAACGCTGATCGAGATCCCGCTGGCGATCGCGGCGTTCTCCGAGGAGCAGATCCGCGAGGCCGGCTTCCGCAACCTCTCGGACCTCGTCCGCCAGACAGCAGGCGTCGACTTCCAGCAGCGCGGCAGCGGTGCCGGTGTCGGCGGTCGCATCAACCCGGTCATCCGCATCCGTGGCGTGGCCTCGCCAAGCTCGCTGCCGCATCTTGCGGCGACCTCGCTGTTCGTCGATGGCGTGTTTGCGCTCGGCGGCGCGAACGCGATCCCGATCAACGACATCGAGCGCGTCGAGGTGATCAAGGGTCCGCAGTCGGCGTTCTTCGGTCGCAATACCTTCGCGGGCGCGATCAACTACATCACGCGCACGCCGAAACTCGATGAGCGCTACAGCCGGCTCGACATCGCCGCCGGTAATCGCAGCCTGTACAACGTCACGCTGTTGTCCTCGATCCCGCTGATCACCGACAAGTTCGCGATCGAGGGCAACGTCCAGCTCTACAATCGCGGCTCGCAGTTCACGGCCACTGACGGCGGCGGTCTCGGTGGCGAGGAAACCAAGTCGGGGGCGATCACGTTCCTGGCCAAGCCGACCGAGAACCTGAAGATCAAGGTCCGGGTCGCCTACTCGGAAGACGATGACGAATTACCGGCGACGGCGAACTTCCAGTCGCAGCTGCTTGCGCCCAATTGCCTGGGACGCACGGTCGCCGGCCTCGACGCCGGCGGCAACCCGACGACGATCACGATCGGCGCGACCTACTGTGGAGAGGTGCCGAATCCGGGCGACGCCCTCGCGCCGAAGGTTACGGCGAACACGCTGCTGCGACCGGCGTCGTTCTCGTTCGTGCGCCCGGCGTTCGACGCCGAGACCAACCAGACGCTGCCGGCGGCGGCCCGGCCGGATTTCCTGATCCAGCAGGCGATCCAGCGCAAGTACCTGCCCGGCGTGCCCACGCTCGACGGGCCGGGCATGCGCCGCAACTACCTGCGCACCTCGCTGAACGTCGACTACGACTTCGGCAGTGGCTACCGGCTCTCGGTCAACGGCGGCTACAACGACCAGAAGATCAACTACTGGTACGACTTCGACCGCACTGACACCGAGTCCTGGTGGAATATCGACCCGCAGACCGCCAACGACTACAGCGTCGAGGCGCGGCTGTCCTCACCTGGCGAACGCCGCTTCCGCTGGCTGGCCGGCGTCACCTACTACGACCAGGAGTTCGTGACCAGCGGCGCCGGCGGGCTCGCGATCTCTTCCTGTCCGCTGGCGGCCGCGACGGCGGCTTCGCAGGCGGCCTGCCTAACGGCGAACTCCATCGGCCCCGGCAACTTCGCGCTGGCGACGACAGGCGGCAATCTCGCGCAGGTCAAGGCGGTCTACGGATCCGTGTCCTACGACTTCAGCGAGCACTGGACACTCGATGTCGAAGCGCGCTACCTCGAGGACCAGCGCGCCGTGCCGCTGGTAGCGGGTACCTTCAAGACGAGTTTCGAGACCACGTTCATCCAGCGCACGCCGCGCGTGATCCTCAGCTGGAAACCGAGCGAGAAGACCACGGTCTACGCCCAGGCCTCGCGCGGCGCGCTGCCAGGCCAGACCGTGGCCACCGCCGCGGTGTGTTCCGAGCAGGACTTCCTGGTGCCGTACATCTCGCCGATCACCGGCCAGCCGTCGACCGCGTCGGAGTGCGCGCAGCTCGCGGCGCAGACACCGGGCGGCAAGCTGATCAAGGCGACGCCGGCGCAGGAGCTCGACGCCTTCGAGATCGGCTGGAAACAGGCGGCCTTCGACGACCGACTGCGGTTCAACCTGACGGCGTACCGGTACGAGTGGCAGAACATCCCCTCGGGGCTGACCGTGCGTTTCTTCCGCGACGCGACCGACCCGAACCTGCGCGACCGCATCCCGAACGCCGTGCCGAACACCCTCGGCGTCAACGTTCCCGGCTCGCAGGAGCTGTACGGTCTCGAGCTGGAGAGCGGGCTCGCGGTGACGGATCGCTGGGACCTGTCCCTGAACCTCAGCTACAACCACAACGAGTGGACCGAGTTTGCGATTTCGGAGCCGTGGTACCTGCTGCCTTCGGGCGCGCCGGGGACGAACCGCAAGGGCAAGCAGGTGCCGCGCTACCCGGTCTGGATCGGCGGCGCCGCGACCAGCTACAACGCGCCGCTCAATGAAACCTGGAACTGGTTCGTGCGCGGCGACGCCAGCTACACGAGCAAGCGCTATATCGACTGGGCGAACTTCGCGTACCTCAGTCCCTACTCGCTGGTCAACGTGGCGGCCGGCGTGAAGCGCGAGAACCTGCGCGTCGAGCTCGGTGTCAGGAACCTGTTAGACGAGGACGCCTGGCTGCAGGGCGTCGAGGGGGTCGACTTCACGCAGTTCGGCGCGAGCTTCTCGCGCCGCGGCATGGGCGTGATGCCGCAGGAAAAGCGCCAGTTCGAGCTGCGCCTCAACTACACGTTCTGACGGAAACGAGCCGGAGAGGCGTCCAACGTCCCGGAGAGCCACCCCTTGGGGTATTCGGAGGATCTATGAGTTCATTGCTGCGCATCGAAAGTCGTATGACGTGAGGACATACATCCATGCGGTCTGCATCCTGTGCGTCGGCTGCACGGTGCTGATTGCGACAGACCTGTTCGCGAGCATCAGGGGCTATCAGCTTTCGGCTGAATGAGGCGAAGCCGGGAGACCCGAGCGTCCGCCGGCGACCGGGAATTACGCGCCTGGTGTGTCCAAGAGTGCAGCCAGCATCGCTGCCGACGCGTTCAACTCGCTCGCGTCCGAACCCGCTCCAGCCCGTCAAGCAGCAGGTCCAGGCCCATTTCAAGGTGCTGCAACCCGTCGTGGCGTCCGGTGATGATCTCCTGCGAGAGGCCATTCATGTACGGGAACGTCTCGGCAGGGATCATGGGGAGGAACTGCTTTGCCGTCGACGCGTATTCCCGCGGCTCGAGCGGAAAGTTGAGCCGCTGCAGCGTGAACCCGTATGTAAACGCGTCGAGTGTGTTCCAGGCGTGGTCCGCCATCGCCCACGAAAAGCCCGCCTCCCGCAGACAACCCACGGTGCGATCGACGTACCGCAACATGTTGGGTCCGATGTTCATGCGCGATACGAGCAGCATGGTTGCCCAGGGGTGCCGCATCAGCACGCGATGCGCCGTTATTGCCCGCCCTCGCATCGCACTCCGCCAGTCACCCTCCAGGGTCGGTAGCTCGAGCTCACCCACCACGAGCTCAACCAGCCCGTCAAGCAGGCGCTGCTTCCCCGGGACGTGGTTGTAGGGTGTAAGGAAGGATAAGCCGACGAAGGAGCGCGCCATGCAGGCCGTAGAGAAGCTGGCCGTCGTCGCCAGCAACGCCCCCGTAATGAAAGCCGTCGTTCACCGCAAGTACGGCGACCCCGGCTTGTTGACGGTAGGGCAACTTGCAATGCCGGTCGCGGGCGACGACGACGTGCTCATTCGCGTGGTCGCGGCGGGCGCGAGCATCGGCAATCATCACATCGTCAGCGGTAAGCCGTACCTCGTGCGGCTGAGTCCGTTTGGCGGGTTCCCCAAGCCGAAGCACAGTGTGCCCGGCGCTGCGATGTCGGGGCGCGTGGTGGCAGTCGGCGCCAGAGTTGCCGGCTTCCGTGTCGGTGATGAGGTCTTCGGGCAGGCACTCAACGGCGCCTTCGCGGAATTCCTCGTGATGCCCGCGAAGTTTGTCGCGCACAGGCCAAAGAACCTGTCGTTTGATGAGGCAGCGGCCGTTCCGTGGGGAACGAGGGCGCTCCAGGGGCTGCGCGACGCAGGCGAGGTGAAAGCCGGTGAGCGCGTACTCGTCAACGGAGCGTCGGGTGCGGTCGGCACGTGGGCCGTGCAGCTTGCGAAGTCGCTCGGCGCACGCGTCACCGCCGCGTGCAGCACGCGCAACGTCGAACTCGTGCGCTCGCTCGGTGCCGACGAGGTCATCGACTACACGCGGAGCGATTTTGCCGAGGGCGGTGCGCGCTACGACGTGCTAATCGATATGGTCGGCAACCGCGCCCTGTCAGACTGCAAGCGGGTACTGAACGCCGGCGGCCGCTACGTGCCCTGCTCGGTCGGTGGGGGCGACTGCCTAGGTCCCATTGTTCGCATCATCGGTGGCCTGCTCGTGTTTCTCTTCTCTGGCAGGCGCTTCAAGATGTTCGTGCAGAGCATCGACGCCACCGACCTCGTGGTGATGCGCGAACTCATCGAGGCCGGCAAGATCAGGCCGGTTGTCGAACGGACCTGGTCATTCGCGGAGGCGAGCGCCGCGCTCCAACACGTGGGTGCCGGGCACTCCAGGGGAGTGAACGTCGTCCGCATCTCCGGTTGACGGCGCGGAGCGCATCGGTATCCATTGAGCCGAGCCAACCCTGGCGAGGGCGCTCCGTCGCCGCAAGCAGCGCCCTTGAATCGCGACAAACCCCCTCGTGCCCTTTGACACGAGGGGGCCCGATCAGAACCGGTACGTGTAGCTGATATCGACCGTCCGCGGGTTGATCGGATAGCGCACCGCGGTGTTGTTCAGCCCGAAGTTGATGGTGACGTAGTGCGCTTCCTCGTCGAGGATGTTGCTGCCGCTGAGAGCGAACTGATGCTTGCGATCCGCGCTCAGCAGAACGGCTCGCGCGTTCGCCACTGTGTAGGCGTCGGTGAGATTGACCGGATTGTTGCGATGGCCGCTGGTGTTGTAGTACTCGCTCTGTGCGCGGACATCGGCGGTCAAAGTGAGGTCGCCCCATGATCCTGCGGGCAGGGTGTAGTCAGCCCCGACCGTGACCACGTAGTCCGATACGCCGGCAACCGCTTCGCTGAGCAGAATTCCGGTTGGCGGCTGATTGCCAACATCCTGCCATTTGGCGTCCTGGAGGGTGAAGGCGAGCCGGCCGACAAAGCTGTCGGTCGGCGCCCAGGTGGCCTCGACCTCGAGGCCGTAGAGCCGGACCTCGCCCACATTGCTCTGTTGCACGACGCCATTGGCCAGGATCTGGCCAACAGCGAGATTGCTGGTCTTCTGCAGGAAGGCGGCGGTGTTCAGCCGCAGATTGCCGAACAGTTCGGCCTTCGCGCCAAGCTCGAAGGTGTCGTTCTCTTCCTCGCCCAGGACATTGGTAATGGCGATCGCGTTGGCACCGGCATCGTAGGTGCCGCTCTTGTAGCCCTGCGAGAAAGTGGCGTAAGCGAGGACGTCATCGGTGGCCTGCCATTCGATGCCGGCCTTGCCGGTGAACTTCTCGAAATCCTTATCGGACAGGAAGGGCGTGGTTGCCGTGGCGAAAGGGCTCGCTTCCTTGGCTCCCGACAGCCTCTTATTGTCCATGGTGAAGCGGCCGCCGAAAATCACGGCCCATTTCTCGGAAAAGCGCCATGTCGCCTGGCCATAGGCGGCATAACTCGTGGTCTTGAGCCGGTAGCTCTCGACCAGGCCGATGCCGGGCAGGAACGACAAGGCCGCCGCCGTGTCGGTGATCAACTGGTTGGTTTCTTCGTTGAAGTAGTAGAGACCGCCAGTGAACTCGATCGAGGCGAGGGTGCCGAGCACCTGGAATTCCTGAGTCAACTGGGTGATGTCGCCGGAGGTGTCGCGGAAGAACCCCGACGTGCCGCGGATCGCCGGACTCGGTGAGCCGTACTGACCTGCGGTGAAGTCCACCGCCCAGGCATCGTCGATCTTTGAATAGGCCGTCAGCGACTTCAGGCTGATGTCCCCGAAATCGTACTCGATGACCAGGTCGCCGCCGAGCGTATCGCTTTCCGAGAAGGTCTTGAGGGCCTGACCTGCCCGCACCGCGCGGCCGCGCGCGACCTGATCGCTGCCGGACAGCGCGTTCGCGGCGTTCGTCAGGAAGATGGGTTGGCCGCCTTGACCGTCGCTGTCGTTGTTGCTCGCATAAACCGAGGCGTCGATGACCAGCGCATCGCTGGGCCTGGCCCTGAGGGCCGCTGTAAGGCCCTGGAAATCGCTCTTGGTCGCATCGCCACCGCCGACCACGTCATCGAAATAGCCTTCGCCCTGATCGCGGACATAGGCCGCCAGCGACACCGCAACCGTGTCAGACAGCGGCGCATAGACGCTGCCGCGCGCGGAATAGGTGTCGAAAGTTCCGAGGCTGAGCGTGACCCCGCCCGAGAGCTCATCACGCGGATCCGGCCGCTTGGTGACGATGTTGATGGCGCCAGCCAGTGTGTTGCGGCCGAACAGCGTGCCTTGGGGCCCGCGCAGAATCTCGATCCGCTCGATATCGGCGAGTTGCAGATTTCCGGCCGCCATCCGGCGGTACACGCTGTTCTGATACAGACCGACGCCCGGCTCGGAGAACAGGAACGCGCCGCCGGCCTCAGTGCTGCCTCGCAGGTTGATGTTCAGCGCGTTGGAACTTGCAACGTTGTTGATGACCCTGAGCGAGGGTGCGAACACATCGATGTCGGTGACGCTGTCGACCTGGAACCGCTCCAGGTCTTCGGCCGTGTAGGCGGTGATCGCAACCGGCACACTTTGCAGTGAGGATTCGCGCCGTTCAGCCGTGACCGTAACCTCCTCAAGCTGCGCGGCCGCGGGGAGAGAGCCCCCCAGAATGCCGAGGCCTGACGAAGCAACGAGGGCAAGACGGAAACGAGTCATGCGGTTCTCCCGAGGGTTATGCGACGGCGAACTCTACCGGAATTCTTGTGGAAGAGGCGTCAAGGGGCAGTCCGCCGCGGCTGGCGGGCGCTCCGGCCGAGCCTGCGGGGCGTCGGCTTGAGCGCGCGAGGCTTGTCGACCGTCGACTCTGATTCACCGGAAGTCCCGATCTACGAATCGGCTGGGCCGGGCGGGTGTTTCGAAATTGCTATCGTATCCCCCAAGCCTGGCCTCACTTCAATGCACCTGATGCTCACTTCTGCCACCGTCAATCGAATCCCTCAGCTTATTCATCGGGTGTTCGCACTGTGTCGCCGAGCGCTCGCTGTGGGGATTTCGTCAGCGGTTGCGATTGGGGCCGCTGGGGTCTGCCTGATCTTTCCTCCAGACGTTCTGGCGCAGCCTCGAGGGTCGGCGGCTCTCGACAGTCCGGCGATCCGGGATCTTCTGGATGCCGAGATGGACATTGATGCGGCCACCAACCTGTGGGTCCTGCAGGCGACCCTCCAAGTCGGGATGAAGGCGGAGTACGGTCGTCTTCGACCCTTGCTGACGGACGCTTACCTGCGTCAGGTCTCTGGTCAATCGGGACTGTCGGGTCAATCGTTTGAAGCCGGAACCACGGTGCGTCAGCTGTTGGAGTTGCCTATCAACCAGGAGGCAGACCAGCTAAAAACGCGGGAAACCAACGCCGCCCGTTGGGCACTCGCCGTGAATCAGCACTTGTCCGTGAATTGGCCAACCGAGGCGGTGCGGCTGCCGCAGCCGTTCGCGGCGAATGCCGCACGCTGGAAGGCGGTCGCCCCAGGGCTTTGGCAATCGCAGTCGCATTCGCCATCGAGCGGCGGCCGCACCATGGTCCTGTCCCTGACGCTTCGCAACAACGCGACGACCGGGCTTGCCTTGGGCGAGTTCGAGCTCATTGCCTTGGGCACCGGGGCCGGGGACATCCGCTTTGATTGCCGATGGCCGGTGGGCGAGCGCGCTCTCGCTCAACACCCGTCGTCGACGGTCACCTGGGTGTGCCAAGCGATCAATCCGCCTTCTGAGGGGCACCCGGCTTTCGACCAGGTGGCCCAGCAGCTGTCGGGGATGACGGCCGTGCAGCTTCGTTTGGTGCCCAGCGACTTCGATGACGCCTCAAGTGAAGAGCAGACCCTGCTCAGGGTGATGTCCACGGGCAAGGCGCAACAAAGGCTCAATGAGTTCATCGCTCGAAATTCGACTTGCATCCGGTGGGGCGATTGCCAGTCTCGGCCGGCCAACGGCGTCGGATCGATCGCCGGGCCGGAACTGCGCGCGGAAAGAGCGGCCCGTCGCGAGGCGGAGCCCGTCGAGAGGACGACACTTGAGCGCCTTGTCGGGATCGGCGTGATCGTTCTTTCGATTGGCATCTATGTTCCCCTGGCCAATCGGTTCGGCAATGGCAAAGTGGCCATTGGCCTGTGGCTGATTATCCTTGCCTTCGCGTCGATGACTCAATCGGGCTCAATGCCTTCCCTGAGCGACGGCGCTGGGTTGATGTGGCCCGTTGTCTGGCTGATTACCTGGACCGCGGTGATTCTCTTGCCGATGCTTCCTTCGCTGCTCCTTTACGCGCTTCACCGACGTTTTTTCGGCGAGGAATCCAAGCCCAACTGAGGTGAGTCCAAGGCACTTGGGCAGCTCCGGACATGACCCGCTCTTTTGGGCACCTCACCGCAATTCCTGGAGGCGGGTGGGGTGTGAGCCACTTCGGTTTCCTGGACCGCCCGTCGCATTAGCGGTCGGCGTCTATTGATTCCGTGCCGGCCTCCATCGGCCTACATCTCAAGGTATGCGCAGCGGGCGTCATCTCTCCAAGGTCTTGCTGTCGTGCAACAGCGCGGTACGCGCAATTGCAGGTCATTTTTGCGCCGTCCGCAGCGGTTTGGCATAGTCTCAACAGCGGGTGTCTTCCCGGCACTTATCCTGCTTGGACATTCTCGGAGGGATTCGCGATGACCAACACAAGGACTCTGCCCACCTCGGGCAACCGGCTCATATCCGCGTTCGTGCTGGCGGCGCTCGGCGCACCTGCGGCGTTCGCCCAGCAGCCACCGCCGGGCGAGATTGTCCTCGAGGAGATCATCGTCACGGCGCAGAAGCGCAAGGAATCGCTGCAGGACGTGCCGATCTCGGTCAACGCGATCAGCGGCGAGAAGATCGCCGAGGCGGGCATCGTCCGCCTGGATGACCTGAAGGCCTACGTGCCCAACCTGCAGGTCACCGAGACCGGCATCGCGAACAACTTCTACATCCGCGGCATCGGCTCGGGCCTCAACCAGGGATTCGAGCAGTCGGTCAGCATCTACCAGGACGGCATCTACCGCGGCCGCGGCCACCAGTCGCGCATGCCGTTCCTCGACCTTGAGCGCGTTGAGGTGCTGCGCGGCCCTCAGCCGATCCTGTTCGGCAAGAACGCGATCGCCGGCGCGGTGAACATGATCAGCGCCAAGCCCCGCGAGGAGTTCGAGGGCAGCCTGCGCCTCGGCTACGAGCCGGAGTTCGGCGAGCAGCTCGCCGAGGGCGTGCTGTCGGGCAAGATCAATGATGTGTTCGGCGCACGGCTCGCGGCGCGGTACCGCAAGAGCGACGGCTACGAGCGCAACCTGGCGCTGGGCCGCGACGAGCCCGAGCGCGACGAGGTCGGCGGTCGGCTGACGCTGACCTTCGAGCCGACCGAGAGCTTCGATGCGACGCTGCGCATCGAGGGCGGCAGCTTCGACGTCGTCGGCCGCCAGGTCGAGATCTTCGGCGAGCAGCCGGCGGCGCCGCTGCTGCGGCCCAGTCGCACGATCCCGGCCGGGTCCGTCACGAACCCGCCGTTCCCGGGCCTGGCCTACGGGCAGATTCTTTCGACGCGCCTGGGCCAGGGCACCAGCGTGCTGAACACCACGCTCGACTACGACCGCTCCTCAAACGGCGACTCGAGCAACCTCGACAGCGAGGAGGCCGCGCTGACGCTGAACTGGCGCTTCGGCAGCGGCGTGACACTGACTTCCGTGACCGGCTACAGCGGCTACGACCTTGACGAAATCTGCGATTGCGATTTCACCGGCGGCACCGTGTTCAACGCCGGGATCATCGAGGACTTCAAGCAGACCAGCCAGGAGTTGCGGCTGACCTCGGGGACCGACCAGAAGCTGACGTGGATCGCCGGTGCTTTCTGGCAGAAGTACGACCTCGAGGAACGCGACTACGTCTTCGTACCGGGCAACAGCATCATCGTGCCGCTGCTGAACGGCAACCCGGGGCTGCCGATGGGGTCGGGCACCGCTTTCGGCAACACGTCGAATCCGCGCATCTTCAAGCAGGACAGCGAGTTGTACGCGGCCTTCGCGCAGGGCACCTACGCGATCACCGACACGCTGCGCGTGACCGCTGGAGGACGCTGGTCCACCGAAGACAAGACGGGCTCGCGGCAGACGTTCCTGCAGGCCGGCCTCGGCGGTGCGGATCTGCCGGCCGGACTGATCGACGTGCTCTACAACGCGGTGTTCGGCGTGGTCCGGCACTCGGTAGCCGGCAAACGCTCGGAAGACAAGTTCTCCCCGCTGGTGAACTTCCAGTGGGACTTCGCGACCGATTCAATGGCGTACCTGTCCTGGTCGCAGGGCAACAAATCGGGCGGCTACGACGCGCGCTCCAACAAGCCCATCGCGCTCGGCGGCACGTTCGAATACCTGCCCGAGAAGGCCACCAGCTACGAGCTCGGCGTGAAGTCGCGGGTCGCCCGCGCTGCCGAGGTCAGCGCGGCGGTGTTCTTCACCGACTACGAGGACCTGCAGACGAGCGCGTTCGACGGCCAGCTCGGCTTCAACGTCGGCAATGGCACGGCCGAGGTCAAGGGCGTCGAGATCGAGGGCCGATGGCAGGCGACCGAGCGGCTGTACCTCTCGGGTTCCGTCGGCTACCTCGACTTCGAGTGGCAGAAGTACGACGGCCAGTGCTATTTCGGCGCACCGGCGTCCCTGTTCACGACGGGCCAGCCGGGCCGCGTGCCGGGCAATTGCATCTACGACGGCTTCACCAACCAGCTCGCACCGAAGCTCACCGCGGTCCTGGGTGGCGAGTATCGGTGGCCGCTCGGCAGCAACCTCGATCTGCGCATCGGCGCGGACGTCACGTACTCGGACGACTACCTCGTGTCGCTGACACTCGACCCGCTCGCCGTCCAGGACGCGTACTCCAAGGTCAACGCGCGCGTGGCGCTGGAGGGCGGCGATGGGCGCTGGTCGCTCGCGATCATCGGTCGCAACCTGACGGACGAGCAGACGGTCAGCTACGCCGGTGACGTCCCGCTCGCCAGCAGCACCTTCGCGGCCCGCAGCTACTACGGCTTCGTGGATCCGCCGCGCACGATCGCGGTCGAGGCTGCGCTGCGCTTCTGAGCGGCGCCTGCTGCCGGCAGGGCTACGGGCCCGGGCGTGACAGGCCGGTGCCGCGTGCGGCGGCACTCCGCGGCGTTCGAGGGCGCTGTTCCAGCGGCGCTCCACGCCGCGTGAATGCTGGTAACCTCCCGCGAATGAGCGCCCCTCGTGTGTTCGGGATTCGGATCGATTCGCTGTTCGCTATCGTCCTGGCGCTGCTGCTGTCCGCGTGCGGCGGCCCCGGCGCGAAGCCAGGCGCTGCGGCCGCGGCCGCTGCCGCCGAACCACCGGTGGTCAACGTCTACAACTGGACCGATTACATCGATCCGGCTGTGCTCGAGAGCTTCTCGAAGGAGACGGGCCTCAAGGTCAACTACGACACCTTCGACTCCAACGAGCTGCTCGAGTCGAAGCTGCTCACGGGTCGGTCGGGCTACGACGTCGTGGTGATAAGTGCGAACTTCATGGAGAACCAGCTTCGCGCGGGCGTCTATCGGCCGCTTGACGCCGCGCTGCTGCCCAACTTGCGCAATCTCGATCCAACGCTCGATGCGAAGTATGCGCCGGCTGGTACGCTGAAGGACGGCGCGCCACGCTACTCCGTGCCCTACCACTGGGGTGCCACCGTCGTCGGCTTCGACGCGAAGAAGATCCTCGCGCGGATGCCGGACGCG
The DNA here is from genome assembly GCA_031431655.1 of Gammaproteobacteria bacterium. Lineage (GTDB taxonomy): Bacteria > Pseudomonadota > Gammaproteobacteria > Steroidobacterales > Steroidobacteraceae > UBA964. The sequence continues at coordinate 18,500 of JANPDV010000452.1, forward strand.
CCGCTCGAGAGCTTTTCGATGCTGTTCGACCCGAGGGTCGTCGCGCGCTTCGCCGACTGCGGTGTCGCATTCATCGACTCGCCGGTCGAGGCGCTCGGTGCCGTGCTGACCTGGCTCGGCCGCGACCCGAACAGCGAGTCCGCCGAGGACCTGGCCGCAGCGGAGCGGGCGCTGCTCGCGATCCGGCCGTACGTTCGATATGTGAATACGTCGGCTTATGGTGGCGCCCTCACGAACGGCGAGATCTGCCTCGCGCTCGGCTACTCGGGCGAAGTGCTGCGCGCCCGCAATCGAGCGCGCGAAGCCGGTCGCGACGCCGACATCCGCATGTCGATACCCCGCGAAGGCGCGGTCGTGTTTTCGGACGGACTCGCGATCGTGGCCGACGCGCCGCACCCCGGGAATGCGCACCGGTTCATCGACTTCCTGCTGCGGGCCGATGTCGCCGCAAAGCTCAGCGCCTGGCTGAGTTACCCCAACGCCAACGCAGCCTCGTGGCCACTCATCGATCCCGCGATCCGCAACGACCCCAGCATCTACCCGGACGAGGCGGTCCGCGCGCAACTGGTCGCGGACCG
>JANPDV010000453.1:0-14658 GCA_031431655.1 Gammaproteobacteria bacterium
GCGAGGTCGCCCTGCAGGGTGTGGGCCACGAGGGCAGAACCGGCTGCCAGACCAAATAATTCACGACGACGCATGGTGGAATCTCCTGTGAAACCGCGGTGGCGGTCAGCGCTCAGCGCTTCGGGAAGTCGGTCGAGAAGCCGCGGAACCCCTGGTCGCCCAGGGAGCCGAGGGTCAGCGAGATGAAGCGGTCGCGATCCTGTTCCCAGGCGACCTTTTCGGCTTCGGTAGGCACGTACTTCTCGATGAGCTCGGTGGTGATGCCCTTCTGCGCCATGACGGATTCCATGACCTTCATGCGCCGGCGCATCGACCACATCTCCGCATTCATGGCGATCACGCAGCTGACCACGTTGTCCAGCGCCGGGTTGCCGAGAAACATCCCGGTCTTGACGTCCGACGGGATGGCTTCGGCGGCGTAGGTCTGCCGGGGGGCGGGTTTCGCGTCGGTCTTCATATCGGGCTTCGAATCGGCCATGGGGATACTCCGTGCAGGAATTGCAGCGAATGAAAGTTAGCATCCAATGATGCCCGACAACAGCACTCCCCACAAAAGCACTTTGCACACGTGTTCGTCGGCCGGCCACGCGGCGGCCGTCTGGATCGAGCGGGCCCGGCTCGGGCTGGGTACGCTGGTGCGCATCGGGGTCGAAGCCGCGGACGCGGCGGACGCGGAGGCGGCCCTGGACCGTGGCTTTGCGGCCGTAGCCGGGATACATAACCTGATGAGTTTTCACAGCCCGACCAGTGACGTCAGCCGCCTGAACCGCGAGGCCGCTTTCGCGCCGCTGCGCGTCGACCGTGCCACGGTCGACGTGGTCCGCCAGGGCCTGCAGGTTGCTGCAGAGTCAGACGGCGCGTTCGACTTCACGGTGGCGCCGCACCTGGTGGGATGCGGAGTGTTGCCGCCGCCGGCCGGCGCGCCGCCGCCCGACCCCGCGGCAAGCTGGCGCGATGTCGTTATCGAAGACGACGATTGCATCGCCTATCGGCGTCCGCTGTGGATCGATCTCGGCGGCATCGCCAAGGGGTACGCCGTCGACCGGGCCCTCGAGGCCCTGCAACGGCTGCCGGCGCAGCGCCGCCGGGTCGACGCCGGTGGCGATCTGCGCGTCGCCGGGCCACAGGCGGAGCGCGTGCTGCTGAACGTCCCGGGTCACGAACAGGCCACCGCACCGCAACTCGAACTGGTCGACGCCAGCCTCGCTAGCAGCGCCAGCGCAGCGGGAGTGCCGGCGGTGCACTGGGACGCCCGCCGCCATCGACCGGTCGCTGGCCGACGCTTCGCGTCCGTGGTGGCGGTTACGTGTGTGCTCGCCGACGCCCTGACCAAGGTGCTGCTGGCCGAGGGCCCCGATGCCGCTGCGCTGCTGCGCCGTTACGGCGCCAGCGGCTACCTGCATGTGCCCGGCGCTGGCTGGCAAGCCGTGGGGATGGCGACGTGAGCGCGCTGCCGCCCGGAGCCCGCCTCGGCTTGCTCCCGGCCCCCCGGCGCCGCGCGGTCATCGTGGTGTCCGGCGTCGTCTGGGCTACCGGTGTCGTGTGGCTGGTTTTCAAGTATTTCGTGCGTGTCACCGACCAGTTCGGCTTCGACAGTCCGCATCCGATGATGCGCAGCTGGCTGATCGCGCATGCGCTGGCGTCGTTCGTCGCGATCTGGCTGTTCGGGGTGCTGTGGCGCGGCCACGTGGTGCGCGGCTGGAACCTGCGCGTTCGGCGCGGCAGCGGCGGCACGATGTTCGGCCTGACGGCCTGGCTCGCCCTCAGCGGCTGCGCGCTGTACTACATCGGCAGCGATGCGCTGCGTTCCTGGACGTCGCTGGCGCACTGGGTGCCGGGCATCGGCGCGCTGGCGGCATTCCTGATCCATCGACGGCGCAGCGACTGACGTCGCTGGCCGTGCACCTTATGATCCGCGCTCCCGTCAACGATGCCTCCGGCCAGCCGGGCCGGCGTCCGCCCAACCGAGGTGCTGCATGCCGATTCGTTCGCGCCCGATCGCAAGCCTGCTGGCCACACTGGCCTTGAGCGCCGGCGCGCTCGCAACACCGTCGCTGGCCTCGGCCGCGACCATCGTCATCACCGGCACGAATCGCGGCATCGGCCTGGAGATGGTTCGCCAGTACGCCGCCGCCGGTTGGACGGTGGTGGGCACGGCGCGCAACCCGGAGGCGGCCACCGAACTGAACGCCCTGGCCAGGCAGTTCAAGAGCGTTTCGGTCGAGAAGCTGGATGTGGCGGATTCGGCCTCGATCGCGGCCTTCGCGGCCCGGCTCAAGGGCCGTCCCGTCGACGTGCTGGTGAACAACGCCGGCACACTGGGCGATGTGCCCAAGCAGACCATTGGCACGCTCGATCACGCGGAGTTCGACAAGATCATGGCGGCGAACACGTTCGGTGCGCTGAAACTGTCGGAGGCACTCAAGCCGAACCTGCTGGCCGGCCAGATGCAGAAAGTGTTCGGCATGACCAGCGGCCTCGGTTCGTCGGAGATGGTCTCGCGGCGCGGCGGCTTCTACGCCTACCGGATGAGCAAAGCGGCCGTGAACATGGGCTTTCGTACGCTCGGCGCGGACTGGCGCCCTGAGGGCATCATGGTCGGCATCATCGCGCCGGGCATGGTCGAGACGGACCTGCTGCGCGCCTCGGGCTTTCGCGGCAAGGGCATCGCGCCGCAGGAAAGCGTCGCGGGCATGATGAAGGTCATCGAGGCGATGACTCTGCAGAACAACGGCAAGGCCCTGAACTACGACGGTAGCGTGATTCCGTGGTGAGCAGGCGCGCCGACTCGCTCGCCGATTTCCCAGGACATCAAAGCACGCGCCATTGGCGCTAGAGGTAGTGCGTCCGCACCGCATACGCCTCGTAGGTCAGTGCGGCGCGCCTGTCGCAGGTGATGAGTTCGGCATCTGCCGCGGCTGCCGTGGCCGCCACGAGCGCATCGTAGGCCGCTCCGCCTGCGATCCCGCGCGTCGGCAGCTCCAGCAGGAACTGCTGGTAGGCCGCCGGAGTCAGTCGGAGGTACGGTTCGGCGAAGCGCGCCGCGAGAAAGTCGCGCACTACTGCGCCGGGCATGCGCTGCGGTGCTGGCATCCTGGTCAGTACCGAGTAGGTCTCCAGGGCGCAGTGCTCGATCAGGCGCGCTCCGGCGTCGAGCGCTCTTCGGGCCGCATCATGGTGCTCATGCCAGGACGCGAACGCGGCCACGACCACGCTGGTGTCGACGGCCTTCACCTGCGGCCGCGCTCGATCTCATCGCGCACTTCGGCCGCGGTCAGCACGGGCAGGGGTAGATCCGGCACCGCGACGACGCACTTGCCGCGCTTTTGCAGCCGGACTGCGGTCGGAGCGATCTCCACTTCGAGGCGCCCGTTGCCCGCGCGCAGTTCCAGTGGTTCTCCCGGGCGGAAGCCGAGGGCCTGGCGCATCGCTTTCGGGATGACGATGCGCCCGGCGGAGTCCATTACGGTTTTCATGGGTCCATCATGCCATCGGAATGGCACAAGAAGCACCATCGAAAATGGCAGGATTGTGGTCGATTCGGCACTGGCCCTTCCCGGCTCGACAGGCCCGCCTGCCGGGCGTAGCTTTCCGCGCTGACTCCGGGCATCTGCCCGTGGCCGCCAAGCGAATAATCAAGGGCAGGTACCGTTCATGTCTGAAGTGAAAGACCGTGCTGCAGCCAGGGCCGCAGCGACCACCGACACGTTGCGTCGCGACCAGAGCGCGGCGAAGAGCCTGTTCGTCGGCGAGATCCTCGAGGAGAACCTGTTTCCGTATCCGCGCATCCGCGAGCGTGACCGCGAGGTCCTCGGCAGCATCGTCGAGGCGATCGACGGCTTCCTCGCCGACAAGGAAGCGGACTTCAAGAAATGGGACCGCGATGCGCATCAGCCCGAGGAGTTCATCCAGGGCTTGCGCGACATGGGCCTGTTCGGGCTGATCATTCCCGAAGAACACGGCGGTCTCGAACTGTCGAACGGCGGCTACGCGCGCGTGCTGATGCAGACCAGCACGCACGATGCGTCGACGTCGCTGACGATCGGCGCGCACAGCTCGATCGGCATGAAGGGCATCCTGCTGTCCGGCAACGACGAGCAGAAGGCGCGCTACCTGCCGAAGCTCGCGAGCGGCGAGTACATCGCGGCGTTCTGTCTCACCGAGTCCGGCGCGGGATCCGATGCGGCGTCGATCCGCACCACCGCGAAGCAGAACGCGGATGGCTCGTGGACGCTCAACGGCGAGAAGATCTGGATCACCAACGGCGGCATCGCGCAGGTGTTCACGGTCTTTGCTCGCACGGATTCGCCGGAGGGCAAGATCACCGCATTCATCGTCCAGGCAGGTTGGAAGGGAGTCAGCCACGGCAGCCATGAAGACAAGATGGGAATTCGCGCCTCGTCCACCACCGTCGTCAGTTTCAGCGACGTGCAGGTGCCGGCCGCCAACGTGCTGGGCGGCGAGGGCAAGGGATTCAAGGTGGCGATGGGCATCCTGAACAACGGCCGCACCGGCCTGGGTGGCGGTGCGGTCGGCGCGATGAAGTCCGTGATCCGGCTGGCCACCAAGCAGGCGAGCGAGCGCAAGCAGTTCGGCCAGCCGATCGCGAACTACGGCCTGGTGCGCGAGAAGATCGGCCAGATGATGATCGACTGCTTCGCGGCCGAGAGCACCGTGTGGATGCTGGCGCACTACATCGACTCGGGCTGCGAGGACTATTCCACCGAAGCGGCCATCAGCAAGATCTTCGCCAGCGAGGCGATCCAGCGCGTGGCGCAGGAAGGCCTGCAGATTGCGGCCGGCAACGGCTTCATGCGCGAGTACCCCTACGAACAGATCGTGCGCGACTGCCGCATCCTGTCGATCTTCGAAGGCACCAACGAGATCCTGCGGCTGTTCATCGCGCTGTCGGGACTGAAGGAAGCCGGCAACGCGCTGTCCGAGCTCAAGACCGCGGTCGACGACATCTTCAATCACCCGATCAAGGGCTTCGGCATGCTGTCGGGCTACGCGGGGCAGAAGCTCACCCAGGCCACGGGCGTGGGGCGCGACCGCATCGGCAGTACGCTGCCGCCGAAGCTCGTCGAGGCCAAGGCCGTCTACGAGAAGTACGCGCTGGAGCTTTCGAAGGCATCCGACTACGTGCTGCGGCGCTACGGCCGCGCCATCGTCGACCGGCAGTTCGAGTGCAAGCGCATCGCCGACATCACCATCGACCTGTTCGTCGGCCTGTCGGCGCTGTCGCGCGCTGCCACGCTCGCGGCCGACGGCGACGCGAATGCGGCGCAGGCGATCACGATCGCGAGCGTGTTCGCGCAGCAGGCCAAGCGCCGCATGGCGTCGAACATCCGCCGCCTGCAGAAGAACGAGGACAAGGACATCGACGCGGTCGCGGCGTTTGCGCTGGAGCGCGGCAGCTACGCCTGGGACGTCATTTAGGGTTGCCATCGCCGCGAGGCTCTCGAGTGCGCGCTGCATTCGGCAAAACGATCAGGGTTTCGCGGGAGTTCAAAGCATGACCAGTGATGTTACTCGGCTCATCGATCGCCACCGGTGCCGCGGTCTCGTGACGGGGGTGTGCGGCATCATCGTCGCGATCGCCGGCCAGGGCGCGATGGCCCAGCAGCGCGATACCACGCCGGCACCGACCGCGGACGACCTGGAGGAAGTCACCGTCGTGGGCAGTCGCATCAAGGGCACCGTGACTACCGAGGCGCTGCCCGTTCTCGTCTTCGACGAGCAGGCGATCGCCGCCACCGGTGCGGTGAGTGGTGACGAGTTGTTCCGCAACATTCCGCAGATGGGCGACGTGCTGTTCGAGGCCCAGAACAACCCACAAACGAGCAACGCGGCCCGCGGCGACGTCAACTCGTTCAACCTGCGCTCGCTCGGCGTGGGCAACACACTGGTACTCGTGAACGGCCGGCGCATGGTGGCCCATCCGACCAGCCAGGGCACCTCGGACACGGGCACCGTGCCCGTGCTGAGCTACAACTCCAATGCGATCTCGGTGGCCGGCATCAGTCGCATCGAGGTGCTGCTCGACGGCGCGGCGGCCATCTACGGCGCTGATGCGGTCGCGGGCGTGGTCGATGTCGTCACCAAGAAGCGGCTCGACGGAGTCGAGATCGAGGCGCAGTACGGCGGCGCCGAGAACACGGGTCTGCGCGACCTGGAAGTGAACTTCGCGGCCGGCAGGAGTTTCGACCGCGGGAATGTGGCGCTGTTCGTCGACTACACCGATCGCAAGGCGCTGGAAGCGGCCGACCAGGACTTCACGGCCACCGACGACCGGCGCCCGCTCTTCGTGGGTACCGCTTTCGAGACCAGCAGCACGCCGGACTCGCGCGCCACGCGCGGCGCCTGGCCCAACCTGGCGACCCCCGCCGTAAACGGCACCATTCGCCGCGGCACGACGGCGCTGACAACCGCGACGGGCTCATTCAACATCCGTCCTGCCGTCTCTGGCAGCTGTGCCTACAGTTTCTCGGCAGACCTGTGCCTCGCCACCGGCACGATCAACTACACGACGCTGCGCGACCTGCGTTACGACACGGCCAATGGCACGACCTTGCTGCCCGCAACGCAGCGCATCAACGCGTTGCTCGCCGGTGACGTCAGCTTCGACAACGGCGTGACCGCTTTCGCCGAGTTCAGCTACTACTCTGCCGATACCTTCCGGCTGCAGCCGCCGGTGATCCTCCTCAACACGCTCTGGGTCCCCGCGACCAACTACTGGAACCCGTTCGGCGCCACCACGCTGCCGAACGGGCAGCCCAACCCCAACCGCATCCCGGGGCTGACCGGCGTTCCGGCCGCCGGCCTGCCGGTCAATCTCACCAACTATCGCTTCAACGATGTCGGCTTCCAGAACGTGAATGTCGACAACTACCAGACGCGTCTGGTGGCCGGGCTGCGCGGCGAGCGCGCGGGCTACGATTGGGAAGCCGGCCTGCTGTACGGTGAAGCCGAGGCCACGGATGTGTCGGACAACGTCAGCGCGAACGCGCTGCAGGCCAACCTCGCGCTGTCGACGCCGGAGGCCTATAACCCCTTCAATGGCGGCTGCGTGGCGACGCCAACCTACGGCGATTGCACGCCGAGTTCGCGGGCGGCCATCGATGCGATCCGCTTCGACCTCACCCGCAGGACTCGATCCTCTCTGTCGCTTGCTGACTTCAAGGTCAGCCGCGCAGATCTCTTCGCGGTGCCGGCGGGCAATGTCGGCGTAGCGGCAGGCCTGGAGGTGCGGCGCGAGACGCAGCGCGACAGCCGCGACGAGAACCTCGACGGCACGATCCCGTTCGTCGACCGGGTGACTGGCGCGGTCAACGAGTCGAACGTGATCGCGGTGAGCCCGAACCCCGACACCTACGGGGCGCGCACGGTGAAGGCGGCGTATGTCGAGTTCGCGATCCCCGCTGTGTCGGCCGAGATGCAGATTCCGCTGGTTCGCAGCCTGAACGTGCAGGTCGCCGGGCGCTACGAGGATTACAGCGACTTCGGCAGCGTCGGCAAGCCCAAGGTCGCGGCCGCCTGGGACATCGTCGAGGGCGTGCGGATCCGCGGCTCGTACTCCGAGGGATTCCGCGCGCCCAACCTGGAGCAGACCAACGCCAAGGAATACGCCCGGCTGTCCTCGCCCACGGACTTCATCCGTTGCGAGGCGGATCTGCGCGCGAGGCGGATCGCCTCGTTCACGGCCTGTTCCCGCACGATTTCGCAGTCGCTGCGGGTGTCCGGCAACCCGGATCTGCAACCCGAGCAAAGCTCGGCGCAGTCTGTCGGCCTGGTGTTCCAGCCGACGTTCATACCCGACAATCTGGGCAACTGGACCTTCACGGTCGACAGCTGGAAGATCGACCAGCGCGACATCGTAGGCCTGCTGGGTGCCGCCACGGCTTCGGCCCAGGACTACTACAACCGCGTCACAGGCTCCAGCAATCCTAATGTGATCCGCGCGGCCGTGACACCCGAGGACGTCGCGCTGTTTGCCGGCACGGGCATCGCACCCGCCGGCGTCATTCTTCAGATCAAGGACCGATTCATCAACCTGCTGCCGCAGACCGTCAAGGGTGTGGACTTCGGCCTCGACTGGAACCTGAAAGGCACCGCGTGGGGCGATTTCAGCGTCTCGCTGAACGCGGCGAAGCTGCGCACCTTCTCGCGCGAGCCGGGCCCGGTCGTCGACGAGCTGTATGCGGCCCGACAGGCCGGCACGATCAACGCGGCGACGCCGCTACCCGATCCGAGCAATCTCATCCGCGTCAATGGCCGCCCCGAGCTTAAGTGGTCGGGCTCCCTGCGCTGGCGCAAGGGACCCGTGCGGGTGGGCTTGTCGACCCGCTACATCGGCGATGTCGAGGAGACTGCCTTGCTCGACACCGGCGGCAACCGCTGGGTCATCGAGTCCCAGACCACCTACAACCTGTATGGCGAGTACCAGTTCCGCAAGAGCGCCGTCGGCGAGACCAGTGTTCGCATCGGCGCGCGCAACATCACCGACGAAGCGCCGCCGCTCAGCTCCTCGGGCTATCTCGGCGCCCTCTACTCGCCTTACGGCCGCTACCTGTACGCGTCCGTCAAGACCGCGTTCTGAGGCGCAGGCGTGCGAGTACTGATCGCGTGTCTGCTGCTGATCTTCCCGCTCGCCGGCGCTGCCAGGGAGCCGGCGCCCGGCGGGAAGCCCCACCACCTGCTGTATGTGGGAAACAGCTTTTACTATTACAACAATTCACTGCACGGCCACGTGAACCGGCTGCTGGCTGCGGCGTTGCCCGCGGACCAGCGCCGCGAGTTCGCCAGTTTCTCGGTCACCATCAGTGGCGGCCACCTGGCCTGGCATGACGTGGGCGCCTACCTCGATGCCGGGATCGGCAGCAGTTCGTTCGACGACAACAACGAAGTGATCGAGTCGGCGACGCCGTTCAGGTTCGACACATGCTGATGATGGACTGCAGCCGCTGCCCCTTCGACGCGGCGACTCGGCCCGCGTTCCACCGATACGCCCGCAAGCACAGCAAGGCCGCGCGCGCGCGCGGGGTCACGCCGGCGTTCTTCATGACCTGGGCGTATTCCGACAAGCCGGAGATGATCGACACGCTGGCGGCCGAGTATTTCAAGGTCGGCAACGAGAACGCGGCGCGGGTCGTGCCCGCGGGGCTGGCATTCCAGCGCGCGCTCGCCGGGCGGCCCGCCCTCGCGCTGCACGTCGCGGACCGCCGCCATCCGACCCTCGCGGGCACTTACCTTGCAGCCTGCACGGTGCTGGCGTCGTTGTATGGCATCGACCCGCGCGGCAACTCGTACGACGCCGGGCTTTCTGCCGACAACTCCCGCTATCTCCAGCAGGTGGCATGGGAGACAGCGCAGGCATTTCCCGCGCCAGAGCGCCGCTCACGCCGCTGACGCCGGCCGTCGCCGCGCCAGTTCAACTGCCGCCGGCAGACGGGCGTGCAGCTTGTCCGGCGCTGGACCCGAAGACGCTGGCGGCGCAGGCTTCGAGGCGAGGAGGGGCTTGCATGCGCCTGCGGCTCGCGCGATCGCTCGCTGCGTTGTTACTCGCGCTCTGCGCGCGCGGCCAGGACGTCTGTGCGGCGCCGGCGGCTGGGGCGGCGGCGGCCGCCGGGCCGCGGCCAGAGCTGGTCGTGCAGACTGGTCATTCGGAAACTGTCGCCGCGCTCGCGCTGAGCCACGACGGGCGCTGGCTCGCTACGGCCAGCGAGGATCGCAGCGTACGCATCTGGGACCTCGCTTCCGGCCGCGAGCTGCGCAGCCTGCGCGCGCATCCCGAGGCCGTCAACGCGGTCGCGTGGAGCCGCGACGACGCTGTGCTCGCGAGCGGCGGCAACGACGGGGTCATCCGGCTGTGGAGCCCGGCGACCGGGCGGCTGATCCGCACGCTCGCAGGCCACCGTGGCTTCGTCAACGCGCTGGCGTTCGCCCCGGACGGGCGCTCGCTCGTCAGCAGCGGCACCGACAAGACGATCACGGTCTGGGACTACGCCTCTGGCGAGGCGTCGCGCACCATCGAGGGACTCGCCGAGTCGGTCGAGGCGCTCGCGTACAGCCCCGACGGCCGGCTGCTGGCGAGCGGCGGCGTCGACCGCGTCGCGCGGCTCTGGGACACGTCCACCTGGGTCGAGCTGCGCGCGTTTCGCGGCGGCAGGGGGGCCGTTGACGCCGTGGCCTTCAGCCCCGACGGGCGCACGCTCGCGCTGGGCAGCGACGATACCGAGGGCGACGGCATTGGCGCGAGCACGGTCCACCTGTACGAAGTTGCGAGCGGCCGTGCGCTGCGCACGCTCAAGGCGGGTACGCCGTACGTGTTCGCCGTGGCCTTCAGTCCCGACGGCCGCACGCTCGCGGTGGCCAACGAGGGCGCGTCGGTGCAGCTCTGGGACGCGGCGGGCGGCCGCGCCCAGCGTGGTCTCGCGGGCCACGCCGATGCGGTCAAGTCGCTGCTCTACCTGCCCGACGGCCGGCTCGCCAGCGGCGGCTTCGACGGCCAGGTCCGCATCTGGGATCCGGCCACGGGCCGCACTCTGCAGTTGCTGGCCGGTGATTCGAGCCCGCTCAACGCGCTCGCGGTCAGCGAGGACGGGCGCTTGCTCGCGAGCGCCGGCGAGGACGGCTCGGTGGCGCTGTGGCGCATCGCCGAGACGCAGCAGCCGCAGCGCCTCGTGGGCCACGCCAACGTTGCGACGGCGGTCGCATTCAGCCCCGACGGCACGACGCTCGCGACCGGCAGTCTCGATGGCGGCGTCCGCGTCTGGCGTACCGAGGACGGGCGACAGCTCGCCGCGTTCATGGCGCAGCATGGCGAGGAGGGCAGCGCACTGACGCTGGCATTCAGTCCCGACGGCCGGATGCTCGCGACCGCCGCGTACGGCGTCGACACGTTGCAGCTCTGGGACGTGGCGAAAGGCAGGACGCTGCGCACGCTCAGGATGGCGGGGCCGGGTGCGGCCCGCACGTTTGCCTTCAGCCCGGACGGCACACTGCTGGCGACCGTCGCGGGCGATGGCGCGATCGACCTGTGGGACGTCGTGCGCGGCGGCGCGCCGCGGCGGCTGCGGTCGCAGGCTTCCCCGCCGTCCCCGCCGGGCGCGGGGTCCGTGTCGGCCTATCGCTCGGTGGCGTTCAGTGCCGACGGCCGGGTGCTCGCGAGCGGCGACGCGGCCGGGGTCGATCTGTGGGAAGTCGCGACCGGCCGTGCGCTGCGCCGGCTCGCGCGCGGCACCGCGGACGCGACGCCGGGGGCACAGTCGTTTCGCGCCAACGCGATCTGGCCGGTCGCCTTCAGTCGCGACGGGCGCGTCCTCGCGGCAGGCGCCGACGACGGCACGATCGCCTTCTGGGACCCGGCCAGCGGGCAGCTGCTGCGCGCCGCCCGCGGCCACGCCGGCAACGTCGCGGCCGTGCGCTTCGCGGCGGACGGGCGTGCGCTGGTGAGCGGCGGCGCCGATGCGACGCTGCGGCTGTGGGAAGTGGCGACGGGCCGGGAGCTGGCGCAACTCGTCACGACCGGCGATGCCGAGGGACTGGTCGTGGCGCCGGACGGGTTGTTCGACGGAGCACCGGCCGCCTGGCCGAAGATCCTCTGGCGCTTCTCGGCGGCGCTGCGCGACGTGGCGCCGGTGGAGATTTTCTTCAACGAGTTCTTTCGTCCGGGCCTGCTCGCCGAGTTGCTGGAAGGCGCAAGGCCGCGCGCGGCGCGGGACCTCGCGCAGCGCGACCGCCGGCAGCCGGCGCTGCGCCTGAGCGTCGCGGACGCGGTTGCGGGGCCGGCGACGGCGCGCCGCGTCAGTGTGCGTGTTGCGGTCGACGATGGCGGCAGCGGGGCGCGTGACCTGCGGCTGTTCCGCAACGGCTCGCTCGTCAAGGCATGGCGCGGCGACGTGCTCGGAGGCAGGAAGGGCGTCGAGCTCGAGACGCCGGTGACGCTCGTCGCGGGCGCGAACCGGCTCGTCGCGTACGCCTTCAATGCCGACAACGTGAAGAGCGGCGATGCGAAGCGGCTGGTGGAAGGCGCGGCGAGCCTGCGTCGCGCGGGCACGCTGCACATCCTGTCGGCCGGCATCAACGAGTACGCGAACCATGCCTTCGACCTCGGTTTCGCGGTGGCCGACGCGCGCACCGTCGCTGAGGAGCTGCAGCGCCAGCAGCAGCGGCTCGGCCAGTTCGGGCGCGTCGAGGTGAAGCTGCTGCTCGATCGCGAGGCCACCAAGCAGGGCCTGCTTGCGGCGCTGGCCGAGCTCGCGCGCGTCGTGCAGCCGGAGGACGCCGTCGTCGTGTTCTTCGCGGGCCACGGGCTCGCCGACGAGCCGCGCTTCTACCTGATCCCGCACGACATGGGCTTCGACGGGCCGCGCACGCCGGAGGCCCTGTCGAGAGGGCTGCGAGACATTTTCGCGCACGCCGTCTCGGACGAGGAACTGGAGCGCGCGCTCGAGCCGCTCGATGCGGCCCAGGTCCTGCTGATCGTCGATGCCTGCAATTCGGGGCAGGCGCTCGAGGCGACCGAGAAGCGTCGCGGGCCGCTGAACTCCCGCGGCCTCGCGCAGCTCGCGTGGGAGAAGGGCATGCTGATCCTGACGGCCGCGCAGAGCTACCAGGCCGCGCTCGAGGCGGCGCAGTACGGCCACGGACTGCTCACCTTCGCGCTAGTCGAGGAGGGGCTCGTGCAGGGGCGCGCGGACCGCGCGCCCGTCGACGGCCGCATCCTCGCGCGCGAGTGGTTCGACTTCGCCACACGGCGTGTGCCGCAGGTCCAGCTCGAGCAGATGCGGCGCGCGCGCGACCTGGGGTCGCACCTTGCGATGGTCGAAGGCGAGGAGCGCATCCCCGAGGTCGAGCGGCGCAGCCTGCAGCGGCCGCGCGTGTTCTATCGGCGCGAGGCGGTGGACGCCGCCGAACTGGTCATCGGGCGGGCCGGCGGCGGCAGTGGGGGGTCGCGATAGCGGGGGGGGGGGTGCAAGCCGGCAGGCCCGCGCGCGTGGCCGAGGCCGCGGCGGGGAACTCACCTCGAAGGTGGCCGGGCGCATCGGATGGCAGCTGGACATCATGATGCTCACGGCACATCATATTGATGTGCGAACGACATTGACATTGGACGACGACGTGGCAGCGCGGCTGCAGAGTGAGGCGCGCCGCCGAGGATTGCCGTTCAAGACCCTGGTAAATGAGCACCTGCGTGCGTCATTGGCGCAGCGACGTGCGCGTCCATCCGTGCCCCGTTTCACGATTGCGCCAGTGCGTCTCGGCGGCCCGGTGGCCGGTCGAAGTTATGACGACATCGGCGCGCTGTTGGAAGAGGTTGAAGGCGCCGACGGTCGGTGAAACTGCTCGACGCGAACATCCTGCTATACGCCTATGACGCGGACTCAGCCCATCACTTGGTGTGCCGCGATTGGCTGACTCGAATCCTGAATGAGCCGGAGCCGGTGGGCTTGCCCTGGCAGACCCTGCTGGCCTTTATTCGAATCGCCACGAACCCCCGCGCGGTCAAGACACCATTGTCCATCGTGCGGGCCTGCGCGATCGTCGACGCCTGGCTGCAGCGACCTCAAATCGTGGTCGTGGAAGCCGGCGAGCGATTCTGGCGGCTTCTGCGTGAGCAACTGACGCAGGCGAAAGTGACTGGGCCGCTGGTCACGGATTCATCCCTGGCCGCGTTCGCGATCGAGCAGGGGGCGACGTTGTGCAGCACCGACCGCGATTTCCTGCGGTTCCCGCGTCTGAATTTGCTCGATCCCACGCAATCGACTTAAGGTCGACGCCGGAAGGAGTCCATGGCGGGTCGGGTTGTGGGCAGTGCTGGCGCAGCAGGCGCATGCGGACGGCACGATCCTCCAGCGCGATCAGCGCGGCCCTACTCGATCCACTCAACGCCCGCCTTCTCGACCATCTTCCGGCCGCCGCGCAGCGAGAAGAACGTCTCCTTGCTCGCGTTCATGCGCTCGCGGGTCGCGAGCAGGATCCGCGACTTCGCCTCGCACTCCTCCAGCACGGCGAGCGCCTGCTCGCGCCGTACCACGACGACGCCATCCAGGTCGCCGAAGATCAGGTCGCCCGGATTCACGACGACGCCGCCGCAGGAGACCGGCACGTTGACGGAGCCGGGCGTCTTCCAGCTGCCGTGCGCGGGATGGCGACCGCGGCTGAACACCGGCAGGTTGCGCTCGACGATCATGTGCGCGTCGAGCACGGCGCCGTCGACGACGACGCCCGCCGCGCCGAGGTTCTTGGCCGACAGCGTCAGCCCGCCGCCCCAGACCGACGTGTGCGTGACGCCGTTCGCGGCGACGACGATGACGTCGCCCGGCTGCGCGACGCCGAGCGCGGCGATGCACATCAGGTGATCGACGGCCTCGAGCTTGACGGTGACGGCGGGGCCGCACAGGTTCCAGTCGCGATCGGCGACGGGCTTGATCGCGGGATCCATCCACTGCGAGCGGCCGACGGCATCGGTGACGAACTCGCGCACCACCTGCCTGAAGCGCGCGACGATCTCCGGCGGTGGGCGTTCGATCCGAGCGACGACGCGGTGGGGACCCGCGGGTGCGTCTGGGCTGCTCGCGAAAGTCGGCTGCGCAGTCGCGGGTGGTGACGCGGCGGGCGACTTGGCGGGCGACGCTGCCGCGGTGGCCGCGCCGG
>JANPDV010000454.1:0-12855 GCA_031431655.1 Gammaproteobacteria bacterium
CAGACGCTCGAGTTCGAGGTGGTCGACAAAGCCTATGCGCGGCAGGCCCTGCGGGTCGCCCCCGGCCAGGTCAATCTTTCGCCGGAGAACGAAGCCCGGGCGGCGCGCGAGCAGGCTCGCATCCGCGCCGCACTCGCGACCTTCTCCGAACCCGCCGAGCCTGGGTCGCTGGAGCTGCGCCCGCCGCTGCGTGGCCCGCGCTCCAGCAGCTTCGGACTGCGACGGGTGTTCAATGGCGAGTCACGCAATCCGCATTCCGGCATGGACATCGCCGGACCCGTCGGCGCGCCGGTGCTGGCGCCGCGCGTCGGCCGGGTCGTCGACACCGGCGACTACTTCTTCAATGGCGAGACCGTGATCCTCGACCATGGGCTGGGCTTCGTGACGCTGTACTGCCACCTGAGCGCCATCGATGTGGCGATCGGCGACTCGCTGGCCGTTGGCCAGCGGCTCGGCGCCGTCGGCGCAACCGGCCGCGTCACCGGACCGCACCTGCACTGGGGTGTCGCGCTGAATCGCGTGTTCATCGACCCGGCGCTGTTCCTCGCACGGCCGAACCGGCCCTGATGCCGGTGCGCAGGCGCTGGCCCCGACGCGTGGCCTGGCTGGTCGCGGCGGTGATCGTGCTGCTCGGCAGCCTGGATTTCTACACGCACCTGCCGAGCAAGGTGGAGCCCGCTCCACTGGCGATCCGCGCGGACACGCGCGACCTGATCATCGTGATTCACGGCAGTTTCGGGGCTGACGACCCGTCGGTGCAGCGGCTTCACCAACGATTCCTCGCGCTGGCCGGGACCCGGCCCGAGACGCAGGTCGTGCGCTATGTCTGGGCGCCGCATGCCAACACCTTCCTGCGCGCGGCCGCGCGTGGCCAGCGGGTTGGCGATCGGCTGGGCGGGCCGCTCGCGGCGCTGCCGCTGCGGCGCCTGCACCTGGTGGCGCACAGCGCGGGGGCATACCTGCTGGACCCGCTCTGCGAAGCATTGCGCAAGGACTGGCCTGCCGGCTCCCCGATGCCCGTGATCACGATGACTTTCCTGGATCCGATCGGGATCCACGGTCTCTGGGAAACGCACTGGGGCGCACAGAATCACGGCCGCTGCGCCGACTACGCCGAGGCCTGGCTGAACTTCGACGATGCGGTGCGTGCGACCAACGAACCGCTGGCGCGCGCCTGGAATATCGACGTCACCGGCGCGCCGGCGCGCCAGGGTTACGCGCGCAGCGGCCATGCGTGGCCGGTCGACTACTACGCCGCGGCGCTGCAGGAAACGGATCTTTTTCCACCGGCGCGTGGCCACTCGATTCGACGCCGGGGCGGCATCGAACGGCGATAACGCCTGCGCCCGCCGAGGCCGTATGCTTGCGGGTCGCGCGGCGCGGAGTCGCCGCGACCAACGCTCAATGCAGGGAGGCAGCGTGCAGCAGGTTTCACAACCGCGAGGTCGTATTGTCGGATGGTGGGTCGGCGTCGCGTGGACCAGCCTGGCCTGGTCGCAGCTCGCTGGAGCGGCCGGCATCAGCCTTGACGTGGAAGGCGTGCTGGCCTGGCAGCAGCGCAACGACGTGCAGTCACCGAGCGACGCCACGGCCTCGCGCTTCGCACTCGATGACATCACGGGCGACGGTCCCGTGGCCGGACCGCGGCTGCAGCTGGCGATCCCGGCAGGCGCGAGGTTCGGCGGCGACCGCGCCGAGTGGCGGTTTCTCGCCGCGCCGCTGCGGATCGAGCGCAACGGCAGCACGCCGGTGGCCCTGCGCTTCGAGGGCAGCCGCTTCACGCCGGGCGCGCTGCGCGCCGGCTACCGCTTCGATTCCTGGCGCGCCACCTGGCGCTACCGCTGGATCGACAGGCCGGACCTGACGATCCGGCTCGGGGTCACCGCCAAGATCCGCGATGCGCAGATCGAGCTGCGCCAGGGCAGCGTGGTCGCGCGCAAGAAAAACACCGGCTTCGTGCCGCTGCTGCATGCAACGCTCGACAAGCCGCTGGGTACGCAGTGGAGCGTGTCGGCCGACATCGATGCGCTGGGCGGCGGGCCCGGGTATGCGATCGACGCGGGGCTGCGACTGGTACGGGAGCTCGAAGCCGGCTGGTCGGTCAGCGCAGGCGTGCGCGTGCTCGACGGCGGTGCCGACAGCGACGAGGTCTATGCGTTCGCGCGCGTCACGAGCGTGACGGTCGGCGTTTCGAAGCGTTTCGATTGACGCGCTGCGTGGGCCTCGGCCGGGTCCGGGTGAACGGATTGGTATCCTGCCGGAACTCGACCGCGACCGGCGTCGCAAACAGGTCGAACACCGTGCGGAATACGTTGGCAAGGTAGCGCGCATAAGAATCAGGCACGGACTTGACCTGGTTGCCGTGGACGATGATCCGCGGCGGGTTACGGCCGCCCTGGTGCGCGTAGCGCAGCTTGATGCGACGGCCGCGCACGATCGGCGGCTGATGCTGCTCCATCGCGCGCTCCAGCGTCTTCGTCAGGCGCGGCGTGGGCAGCGTGCGCATGCAGGCTTCGAACGCACGGATGGTTGAAGCGACGATCTCGCCCACGCCGGTGCCATGCCGCGCCGAAATGAAGTGCACTGGCGCGTACGGCACGAAATCGAGTTTCAGCTCCAGCTGGCGGCGAATGTCGTCGCGCTGCTCGGTCGGGATGCCGTCCCACTTGTTCACCGCCACGATCAGCGCGCGGCCGCGCATCAACGCCAGTCCCAGCACGCTGGCATCCTGGTCGCCGATCGCGTCGTGGGCATCGGCGACGAAGATGACGATGTGCGCCTCGTCGATCGCCTGCAGGGTCTTGGCAACGCTCGCCCGCTCGATATCGTCCTCGACCTTGGAACGGCGCCGGATGCCGGCCGTGTCGATCAGCACGAAGTCGCGCCCGTCGCGCTGGAACGGCACGTAGATGGAGTCGCGGGTCGTGCCGGGAGTATCCGCAGCAATCACGCGCTCGGAGCCAATCAGCCGGTTCACCAGCGTCGACTTGCCGACATTGGGCCGGCCGATGATCGCGATGCGGATGCCGGGATGCTCGCCGCCAGCAGCCGCCTCGATGGAACGCGAGTCCTCGGGTGCCGCGAAGCCGGCCAGCACCTCGTCCATGAGTTCACGGCAGCCGTCACCATGCGCCGACGAAATCGCGATCGGTTCGCCGAGCCCCAGCGCGTGGAACTCCAGGCCCGCAGTGGCAGCGTCACGACCCTCGCACTTGTTGACGGCCAGGAACACCGGCTTGCCGGCGCGGCGCAGCTCGCCGGCGATGAAATGATCGTCGGTCGTCAGTCCGGCACGACCGTCGACCAGAAAGATCAGACGCTCTGCTTCCTCGACAGCCTTCTGCGTCTGTGCGCGCATCGGCAGTTCGAGACCCGATGGCGCCGCGACCAGGCCGCCGGTGTCGATCGCAACATAGGGCACCGGCCCCATGTTGCCGAAGCCGTACTGCCGATCGCGGGTTACGCCAGGCAGATCCGCGACGATGGCGTCGCGGGTGCCGGTGAGCCGGTTGAACAGCGTCGACTTGCCGACGTTCGGCCGTCCGACAATGGCGATGATCGGCAGCATGCCCGGCTCATGCGCCCGGAGCGGCGCGGAATGCGGCGACGCGCCCCTTGTCGTCGACGGCGATCAAGGACTCCCCCACCACCAGCGGGGCGTTGCTGATGCGACCGCCCAGCGACACACGCGCCGCCAGCACGCCGGTGGCCTTGTCGAGCCAGTGCAGTTGGCCGTCGAGGTCGCCGACCACGACGAACGCGCCGAAAGCAGTCGGTGCAGACAGGCGACGGAACTTGAGGCCGGCCTGCTTCCACAGGTCGACGCCGGTGCGCCGGCGCAGCGCCTCGACTTCGCCACTGGACGTCGACACGTAGACGGCTTCGTCGTCGAAGTCGAGGCCGCGGTAGCTGGACAGCTCACGCGACCACCAGATCTGGCCGGTATCCAGCGCCAGCATCGCGGCGCGGCCCTGGAAGCCGACGACGAACACATCGGCGCCGTTGACCTTGACGCTGGAATCGATGTCGACCAGGCGCTCGAGCTCGGTGCGGCCGCGCGGCGGCGCGATCGCGGCGTCCCACAGCACTTCGCCGCTGGTCGCACCGATCGCGAGCACGCGGCCATTGTCGAATCCGCACAGCGCGGTGTCGCCCACCAGGGTAGGCGCGCTGGTGCCGCGCAGCGTCAGTCGCGGCACCTGCTGCTCCTCGCGCCACAGCTCGCGGCCATCGGCGGGATTCAGCCCAATGAGGAATCCGGAAACGGTACGGACGACGACCGCGCGTTCCGAAGCCGCCGGAGCGGCCAGCAGTTCGCCGTTGACCCGCACGCGCCAGCGCTCCTGGCCGCTCGTGGCCTCGAGCGCGATGACGTCACCTGTCGAGGAACCGACCACCACCAGGCCCGCGCCGGCGCCTGGCCCCGCGGACAGCGTCGCGCGTGATTTCGTGCGCCAGGCAGTGCGCCCGTCCTTGGCATTCAGCGCCACGACATCGCCGTTGTGGCTGGCGCCGAACACGCGATCGCCGTCTGCAGCCAGTCCCAGGCCGAGGCGCAACTCGGGCTCCGCACTGCCGAAGCTCGCCGACCAGATTCGCTGCACCTTGGCGGTCGGCTTGAAGTCCACCAGCTCGGCCGGCAGATCGACGTCCTTTTCCTTGGAGCAGGCGGCCAGCACCAGGGTCGCGAGCAGCACCGCGCCAAACGCACGACGCGTTTTCATGGCTGCACTGCGCCCGGCGTCGCTGTCGCGGGCGTCGATGTCCCGGGCGGCGCGGCAACAGGTGCCGCGCCACCAGGCGCGGCCGCAGCAGGCGTCGGCGCGGCGGCCGCCGCGGTCGGCTCGACCACGCCGTCGGCGCGCAGGTCGGCGATCTTGAGGTCGAGGGCGGCGGTGTCCAGCGTGCCTTCCGTGTCTTCCTGCTGCGCCTTGAGATAGGCCGCGAGTGCGCCGGGCTTGTCGCCCTTGGCCAGCAGCACATCGCCACGTACTTCGGTGAATCGGGCCGCGAACGCGCCGGCCGGAGCCGCGGCGAGCGTGCCCAGCGCGAGGTCGAAATTGCCCTGGCCAGCCTGTACGCGCGCCAGCCGCGCGCGCACGATCAGCTTAAGCTGCTCGTCACGCGTGCCGTTCATGACGCGGGCCAGTCGCTCGGCGGCGAGCTGCAGTTCGTTGGCTTCGACGTTGACCCGCGCCGCGACCAGATCGGCCTGGTCGGCGTACGGCGACCGCGGTTGGTCGGCGCGCAGCTGGTCGATCAGCGTGAAGGCGCGCGTGCGATCCTCGCGTTCAAGTGCCTCGAGCACCTGCTGGTACTGGCTGCTGGCCGCCTGTGCCTGCGTCTCGACCCGCTTCTGCCACCACTGCCAGCCGACCAGGCCAAGCACGCCGATCAGCACTCCGGTGAGCAGCCACAAGCCGTTGTCGCGCATCCAGCCCTTGACGCGATCCCATTGTTCCTGCTCGTTGAAATTGTCGTCGATCATGTTCTTCTCCTTCAGCCGTCGTTGCGCGCGAACGCCGCCGCCAGGGCCAGCGGGGCCTCAGCCAAAGACGCCTCGAACGCCGCCGCAGTTCCCCGCAGCGGCTTGATCTGCACTACGCCACGCGCCCATTCGTCCTCGCCGAGCACCACCGCCACGGCCGCGCCACTGCGGTCAGCGCGCCGGAACTGCGCCTTGAAATTGCCGCCACCGAGGTTCAGCTCGACCCGCTGCGCCGGCAACGCGGCACGGATCCTCTCCGTCAGGGCGAGTGCGCCGCGCCCGGCGGCCTCACCCTGGACCACGACATAGACCGCCGCAGCCGGCTCCGGCAACGTCGCGCCAGACAGCTCTACCAAGGCCACGACGCGCTCTACGCCCATGGCAAAGCCGATCGCCGGCGTGGCGTCCCCACCCAGCTGCGTGATCAGGCTGTCGTAGCGACCACCCGAGCAGACGGCATCCTGCGAACCGAGCGCGTCGGTAATCCACTCGAACACGGTGCGCGAGTAGTAGTCCAGCCCGCGCACCAGCCGCGGGTTGACGGTGTAGGCGATGCCGCAATCGTCGAGCATGGCACGCAGGACCGCGAAGTGCGCGGCCGACTCCGCATCCAGGTGGTCCGTGAGCAGCGGAGCACCGGCCACGATCGCCTGCATCTGCGGATTCTTGCTGTCGAGAATGCGCAGCGGATTGCCCTGCAGGCGCCGCAGGCTGTCGGCATCGAGCGCGGCCCGGTGCGACTCGAAGTAGGCGACCAGCAGCTCGCGATAGGCGCGGCGCGACTCGGCCGTGCCGAGCGAATTGATCTGCAGCGCGACACGCTGCACGCCCAGCTCGCGCCAGAGGCGGGCGGTCATCGCGATGATCTCGGCGTCGATATCGGGCCCGGCGAAACCGATCGCCTCGACGTCGACCTGATGGAACTGGCGAAAGCGCCCCTTCTGCGGGCGCTCATGCCGGAACATCGGTCCCATGCACCACAGCTTGTGGCGCGCACCGCGCAGCATGCCGTTGGAAATGGCGGCGCGCACCATGCCGGCCGTCGCCTCGGGTCGCAGTGTCAGCGCCTCGCCACCCTGGTCGACGAAGCTGTACATCTCTTTCTCGACGACATCGGTGTACTCGCCGATCGCGCGCTTGAACAGCTCGGTGTGTTCGACTACCGGAACGCGCATCTCCTGGTAGCCGTAGCCCTCGATGACGCGACGCACCGCGGACTCGACGAACTGCCACCGAGGCGTTTCCGCGGGCAACACGTCGTTCATGCCACGAACCGGCGCTATGGCGGTCATTGCGATGCGGCTCGCCGTCTCAGGAACCGAGACGGCCGCTCAGGATCAGCCAGGCGATCACGGCCAGCAGCGTGGCCACACCCGCCGCGATAGCGGCGTTGCGCAGCCGGCTCGGATCGGTGCGCCGCGGTGCCTGCGCGATGCGGGTGAGATCGGGCACCTGCCCGCCCTCGCCGCCCGACTGGTTCGACCACAGGTCCACCAGCTCGAGACCGTTCTCGCCAACGAGATCGGCATAGCGGCGGATGTGGCCACGCACGAACACGCGCGCGCCCAGCTCGTCGAACTGCCCGGCTTCCAGCGCGCTCAGCACCCGCGTATCGCAATGCAGGCGATCCGCTGCCAGCTCGATCGACAGGCCGCTGGCCTCGCGCGCCGCGCGCAACCGCGTTGAAATCGCGCTGGCAGGGCCGGATGGAGACGACGAGGTTGTCATGGTCACCCGGTGGTTCGCGGGTTGTTGGTGGCCGGCAACTGGCGCACCTGGTCGGAGTTCGGGAAGTCGACGCGCAGCCGCCGCGAATAGCGCTCCTCGGACACGCGGTCGCCCTGGGCCCTGCAGATGCGAACCAGCAGGAACAGCAGCTCCGGCGACGCGCGGAACGAACCGACGAACTGCTCGACCACGATGCGTGCCGACCCCACCTGGCCGCGGTTCAGGTCCAGCTCACCGAGCTGCAGAACCGCCTCGATGTGATTCGGCCGCTTCTGCAACGCGCGGGCGAAATTCTCCGCAGCTTCATCCGCACGGTTGGCGCCGCGCAGGCAGACGCCGGCGTTGGTGTAGGCGGCCTCCGGCGTGTTGTAGAGCGGGTTGCGCGCCGCCGCGACGAAGCGCTGCACGCCATCATCGACGCGCCCCGTGCGGCACAGGAAGACGGCATAGTTGTTGGAGATGTCCGGGTTGGCCGGGGCGAGACGGATCGCCGCGCGATAGTAGCGGTCCGCATCAGCCTCGTTTCCGAGCCGCTCTGCCAGCAGGGCGCGGGTGCTCTGCGCGTTCGGATCGCGCGGATTCTGCTTCAGCGCCCGGTCGATCTTTTCCTTGGCCAGGGCCAGGTCGCCCTTCTGCAGGTAGGCGACACCGAGCTGCAGGTTGTAGGACGAGGCACTTTCCGAGCGCGTCGAGGGCGCGGGGCCCGGTGCGGTCGACACGCAGCCTGCGATCAGCAACGCAACGCCGGACACAACCGCGGAGCACGCAGCGACACGATGGACCGGAGCAAGACGCCGGGACAGCGATGCGCGGGTGGCCGCGGGCGCAGTCATTGCACGCTGACCCCGATGAGCTTGTCGCCGAGACGCACGCGGGTGCGATCCGCAACCCGCCCGGCGAGCTGCCCGCAGGCGGCGTCGATATCGTCGCCGCGGGTCCGCCGCACTGTCGCGAGCACGCCGCGCTGGATCAGCTCGTCGCGAAACCGCGTGATCGTCGGCATCGAGGAACGCCGGAAGCGCGTGCCGGGAAAAGGATTGAAGGGAATCAGGTTGAGCTTGGCCGGCCGTCCCCGCAGCAGCGCGGCGAGCTTGCGAGCCTGCGCAATGCTGTCGTTCACGCCGTCGAGCATGACGTATTCGAACGTGACGCTGCGGCCGTTCTGCTCGTCGATGTAGTGCCAGCAGGCCTCGAGCAGCTCGGCGATGGGATGGATGCGGTTGATTGGCACCAGCTCGTTGCGCAGCGCATCGTCCGGCGCATGCAGCGACACCGCGAGCGCGCAGTTCACTTCCTCGGCCAGCTTGTACATCTGCGGCACCAGGCCGGACGTGGACAGCGTGACGCGACGGCGCGAGATGTCGAACCCGAGGTCATCGAGCAGGATGCGTATGGCCGGCACGACGTTGCGGAAATTGGCGAGCGGCTCGCCCATGCCCATGAACACCACGTTGCTGACCGGCCGACGCTCGGAGTGCTCCGTGCCGGCCCACTCGCCGTCGCCAACGCCCGCGGCGGCGCGCAGCTCGCGGTTCGCGAGCCACACCTGGCCGACGATCTCGGCGGTGGAGAGATTGCGGTTGAAGCCCTGCTGCCCGGTGGAGCAGAACGCGCAGTCGAGTGCGCAGCCCACCTGCGAGGAGATGCAGAGCGTGCCACGCTTCGGCTCAGGGATGTAGACCATCTCGAACGCCTGCTTCGCGTCGGCGCGCAGCAACCATTTGCGAGTGCCGTCGGCGGAGTCGTTGCGCAACACCACCTCGGGGGGACGCACTTCCGCCGCTGCTCCCAGGGTGGCGCGAAAGTCCCTGGCCAGGTCGGTCATGGCCTCGAAGCGCGGCTCGCCGCGCTTGTACAGCCAGCTCATGACCTGCCGCGCACGGAATGCCTTGCCGCCGGTCTGCACCGCAAACTGCTCCAGCTCCGGCCGCGTTAGGCCGAGCAGGTTGACGAGCGGGCTTGGAGTTGCGGCATCCACGGCGATCAGACCTTCAGACGCGCGGACAGATCTCGGTGTCGCGGAAGAAATAGGCGATCTCGCGCGCCGCGGTATCCGCAGCGTCCGAGCCGTGCACGGTGTTGGCTTCGATGCTTTGAGCCAGGTCCGCACGAATCGTTCCGGGGGCGGCCTTCTTCGGATCGGTGGCGCCCATGACTTCGCGATTCTTGAGGATGGCGCCCTCGCCTTCCAGCACCTGGATCATCACCGGACCCGAGGTCATGTAGCGCACCAGGTCCTTGTAGAACGGGCGCTCGCGATGCACGGCGTAGAAGCCCTCGGCCTCGCGCTGGGACAGGTGCGCCATGCGCGCGGCGACCACGCGCAGGCCGGCTTGCTCGAACCGGCGATAGACCTCGCCGATGAGATTGCGGCTGACGCCATCGGGCTTGACGATCGACAGGGTGCGCTCCAGCGCCATGATGCATCCTTGAGGTAAAGCGTTGCAGTAACGGTGATTGTGGGTGAGATGCAGAAGCCGGCGCGGGACAGCGCCGGGTCAAACCATGAATGTTACCGGGCCGGCAACGCCGCGGCAACGCAGGACGCGCCGCGAAGTGCTCGAAACTTAAGGCTTTTTTACCCGCCGGCCAGGCCAGGGGGCCGGCCGGGGCAGCGGCCGCAGGGCCGGCTCAGACGGAGAAGCTCTCGCCGCAGCCGCATTCGCCCTTGATGTTGGGGTTGCGGAAGCGGAACGCCTCATTCAACCCCTGCTTGACGAAGTCGACGATGGTGCCGTCGACCAGCGGCAGGCTGGCGCGATCCACGAATACGCGTACGCCGCGCTCCTCGAACACCACGTCGTCCGCCGTCGTGCTGTCGGCGTAATTGACCACATAGGCGAAGCCGGAACAGCCGGTCTTGCGAACTCCCAGGCGCAGGCCAAGGCCCGAGCCGCGGGAGGCAAGGAACGTGCGGACCCGGGTGGCAGCAGAGTCGGTCAGGGAAACGGCCATGGAATCCTTCTACTTCGGACGAGTTTGCGACGCGCGCGTCAGCGGGGAGTTTAGGCCGGCTGCAGGCCGCGCGCACTGCGTTTAGCCGCCAGAATGGCATCCTCGATCAACAATAGCCGCCCAAGACGCGTCACGGGCACCTGCAGCGCCTTAGCCCAGTCGCGCGGGCCATCCGGCAGCAGGTCTGCGACCGATCGCCCGACCAGCCGCTGGGTTACCCAGGCTGCCGTCGCCAGAGTATGTGGGCAGCCGAGGGCCTGGAAACGGGCATCGGTCACAGGACCGTTCGGCGATGTACAGCGGATGTGGACCGCCACATCGGTCCCGAGTTCGCGCCCTCCGGCCCGCCCGGTGTGCCAGCTGCCGGCTGCCGCGTCGCCCGCCGAGTCGGCGGCCGGGGGACCGGCTCCCGGCAGCTGCCGGAACAGGGCGCGGACGGCGGGACTGAGCCGATCGGAGGCCGTCGGAGACCGCGCCGGTCGGATATCAGCGGTGTGCCCGATCATAAGGCAGCCTCAAGCGTCATGGCGCCGCGGCCCGCAGGCGCCGCACCTCGCGGATGATCGCGGCCGCGGCCCGTTCCGCATCATCGGCTCCCGTGCCGCGCCCCAGCGACAGCCGCAGGGTGCTCTCCGCCAGCCGCTCCGGCACGCCGAGCGCGCGCAGCACCGCGGAAGGCTCGGCCGTTGCCGAGCTGCAGGCAGACCCGGTCGACAGCGCCAGCTCCTCGAGCCCCGCGACCAGACTCTCACCGTGGACGCCGTCGAAGCTCACCGAGAGGATGCCAGGCACGCAATGCTCCGCGTGACCGTTGCGCTGCACGCCACCGAGCGCCGCTACGAGCCGCTGCCACAACTGCTCGCGCAATGCCGTGATTCGCCCGGCCTCCGCCTCGCGCTGCTCGGCGGCAATCGCCGCTGCGACCCCGAAGCCCACGATCTGGTGCGTCGCAGGCGTACCGGACCGCAATCCTCCCTCGTGGCCGCCGCCCAGCATCTGCGGCTGCAGCCACGGACGCGCGTCGGGCGTGACGACCAGGGCGCCAATCCCCTTGGGCCCGTAGATCTTGTGTGCCGTGAAGGCAGCCAGGTCGACCTTCAGCAGGCGCACGTCGAATGGCAGCTTGCCAGCCGACTGCGCCGCATCGGTATGCAGCAGCGCACCCACGCCGTGGGCGACGCGGGCCAGCGATGCCAGATCCTGCACCACGCCGACCTCGTTGTTCGCATGCATGATCGAAACCAGCACCGTGTCCTCGCGCACCGCTGCCTGCAGCGCTGCGGCAGAGACGCGGCCGCTGGCGTCGGGTGCCACCCAGCTGACAGCAAAACCCTGCTGCGCAAGGCGACGCAGCGGATCCACAACCGCGCGATGTTCGATGGCGCTCGCCACGAGATGCCGGCCCCGATCGGCGCAGGCCTGGGCCACGCCGAACACCGCGAGGTTGTTGGCCTCGGTTGCGCCGGAGGTAAACACCACCCACCCGGCTGGCGCCCCGACGAGTGCGCCGACCTGGGCACGTGCAGTCTCGATCAGGCCTGCGGCCTCGCGACCATAGGCGTGCTCGGCGGACGCAGGATTGCCGAAGGCCCCGCCCACGGTGAGGCACTCGGCCATTGCCGCCGCCACCCGCGGCTCCACGGGCGTCGTTGCGGCGTGATCGAGGTAGATTGGCGTCACGGCGGCGGCACCGGAGGCGACACCGGAGGCGGCACGCCCGCGGTGCGACGACGCGCCTGCACGGCGGTAAGAATGCCGCGCAGGATGTTCACCTCGTTGACGTCGGGCTCGGCCCGCTGCAGGAGCCGGCGAATCCGGTTCATCAGGCTAAGGCCGCGCTGGGTGCGATCCCTGAAGTCGATTTCGTCCAGCACCTGCTTGAGGTGCGCGTACAGTCGCTCCATCTCGACCGGCGGCGCGAGCGGTGCAGCGGGCGGCGGCGCTTCGAACTGCGCACCACGCGCACGGTAGATCTCGTAGGTAACCAGCTGCACCGCCATGGCGAGGTTCAGCGAGCAGTACTGCGGATTGCCGGGAATGCGCAGCAGCACGTGCGCATGCGCCAGCTCCTCGTTCGAGAGCCCCACCCGCTCGTTGCCGAACAGTAGCGCCACGGGTCCGCGGCGCGACTCTTCGACCAGGCGTGCAGCGCCATCGCGAACGTCGAGCACGCGGAAGTTCTGGTCGCGATCGCGGGCGGTGGTCGCGGCGACGAAGCCGCAGCCCTCGAGCGCACTGGCGAGATCGTCGACCACCCTCGCGCGGTCGAGCACGTCGAGCGCACCGGACGCACGCGCGCTCGCCTCTGGATCGGGAAACGCGCGCGGCTTCACCAGCACGAGCTGGTCGAGCTCCATGTTCTTCAGCGCACGGGCGCTGGCGCCGATGTTCCCCGGATGCGAGGGCTCGACGAGAACCAGGCGCACGTCGGCAGGCTGGAGCTGGGCAGGCATCTTGGGGATAACCTCGGTGTTGCGTCGGAGTCGTGCAGGAGTCGCATGCTATTCTCGATCCCATGGCTCCCCTGCTCAATATCGCCGTGCGCGCCGCACGCCGCGCTGCCGACGTCATCATCCGCAGCCTCAACCGGCTGGATTCGCTCGAGGTCGCGAGCAAGGGTCGCAACGACTTCGTTACCGACGTCGACCGCGCCGCGGAGCAGGAAATCATCGCAACCATCCTCC
>JANPDV010000455.1:0-2094 GCA_031431655.1 Gammaproteobacteria bacterium
GCGGCCTGATCGGGCAGGCCGACAAAGCGCGGCCGGCCTCGCATCGGACTAGTTGCGAGAACGGAATTCGTTTCGATCGCGGCCGTTGTGGTTCTGGAACTGGGCGCTGCTGGTGTCCTTCGGCCGCGGCCGCGCGAGGCACTGCACGAACCGGCGCTCGAGTTCGTCATGCACCTCGGGTGGCACTGCGCCAATACCGAGCCACTCGAGTCGCATGGCTTCCCAGGCGCGATCGTCCACCTGCCGCGCCTGGCCCAGGCCCTGTCGCAGCAACTGCATCTCGTAGTCGCGCCGCAGGTCCGAGTCCGCGGGCGGCGTGTCCGTTGAGCTGAGGATCTCGGCGCGAATGCACAGCTTGCGCAGAGCCTGTTCGCGCGCCGCGTCGTCCGCGATCAAACCCGCGAACTCGGTTGAATCCGCTCGTGCGAGTGCCTGTCGGATTGCCTGCGCGACGCCTTTGCTCGGCCAGCGCGGTACGCCGGCGATGAAGGCCTCGGCCGCGTTCCGCAGCGCCGCGCGCTGCTCGTCGGCTGCGCCCAGCATCACGGCGCGCTGATAGGCGCGGACGTGCCGGGCGGCCGCATGGACGTTCGACTCGGCGGCCTCGGCGTCGCGCCGGTCCTGTCCGGCCAGCAGCGCTTCGTAGCGCGACACGGCGCGCTGGAAGCGGTCGCGCAGTCCGCGTGCGTCGCCGCGCGGCAACTCGCCGATTGCGTCGAACGCGTCCCGCCACCCGCTCAGTTTCGCCTGGCCATCCCGGCGGTCCGGTGGTGCCTCGGCGCTTGCCTGTTCGATCTGTCCACACAACGCAACGGCCTGCGCCTTCGCCGACTCCAGTGTCGCCGACTGCTGCGCGAACTCCTGCTGGCGGCGTTCGTAGACGGCATTGCACAGGCCGCGGAACTCGTCCCACAGCGTCTGCGACTGCGGGTGCGGCACCGGCCCGGTCGCCTGCCATTGCGCCTGCAGTCGCTTCACCTCGTCGATGGCTTGCGCGCTGTCCCCGGCCGTCGCGAGCTGCCGCGCTCGCTCGAGCAGCGACTGCTTGTCTGCGACGTTGCGCGCGTGCCAGGCATTCACCCGTGCGCGCAGTCGATCCAGCGCGCGGTGGAACTCGGTCTCGACCGGACGACCCGCATCGCGGTCGACGGGCGCGTGGCTGCGCCATTCCTGCGGGGCTTCGCGCAGCACGCGGACGATCAGCGGGTGATCGGGCTGCTCGGTGTTCAGCCCCGCTTCGAAGGCGAGCACGCGCTCGAGCACCTGTTTGCGGGCGTCGAGGTTGCCGCGGCGGACGGCGGCCTGCTCATTGAAATAGGCCTGGCAGGGCTTGAATGCCGCCTGGTAGGCCTGCTCGAACCGTTCCGCCTCGGCAGCGGCGTCGATGGCGAGGCCCTTGTTGATCGTCCGCCACTCCTGCCGCAGCGCGCGGATGTGTTCCGCGAGTGCCTCGGGCGCTTCTTCCGAACCGATCAGCGCCTCCATCTCCTCGATCAACTCGATGCGCTTTGGCGCAGCGGCGTAGTCTTTCCACTGCCGCAGCTCGTTCAGGCGAATGTCGAGTTGCTCGAGGCTGCGCGCGAGCTGCGGCGGCAGCGAGGCGGCAGTCGGCAGCGTCGCTTCGATCGACTGGCGGAACCGCGCAGCCTTGCGCGTGTCGCCGCGCTGCAGGGCCGCGCCGCTCAGTCGGATCAGGCTGACGATCTCGCCCTGGGCCTGTGCCTCCGCGACCTGTCGATCGGCGAGCGCCTGGGCCTGCGCCACGCGGGCTGCTTCCGCGTCGGCTTGCGCGCTCGCTTCGGCGGCGGCCTGCTCGGCGGCGGCCTGTTGCAGCGCCTGCCTTTCGGCTTCGCGCACGCGCGCCTGGACTTCGTCGGCTGTACGCTCGGCGGCGAGACGCGCGAGCTCGCGTTCGTGCGCGGCGATGACTTCACGGCAGCGTTCCAGTGCCTGCTCGCCGCGCCGGCTGACCGCGGCGTCGACGATGGCCGGCAACGCCTGCCAGCGCGCGGTCAGTGACGAGAGCGTGGGCCCGTAGAGTGCGTCATGCGTTCGCGTAGCGTGCTTCTCGATCGATGCGCACAGAGCGGCGGC
>JANPDV010000456.1:0-3502 GCA_031431655.1 Gammaproteobacteria bacterium
GCGTTCGGCCGATGTGCCGCCAGCCGCGTTTCGTCCGGGCATACGGGCGCGAAAGTGCAACTGGCCGTACGACAGGTCGACGAAGCCGCGGTGCAGGCGCGCCTCAGTCGGAATGCGAGCGGTTTGCGGCGTGCGTGCCACGAGCGCGGCAGACGATGCGGCAGCCGCAGCCATGGCGGCGGCCCGCAGTGCGTTACGACGGGACAGCGTCATCCAGTGCCTCCTGGATCAGATCCAGATAATGGGGCCAGGGCCGGTCGAACCCGGCGACCTTTCCGAGCCGGTCGCGATCGCGCGCCAGTACGCCGGCGAGGTACAGGGCGCGCGCCACTTGAAGCCCGGGCAGTGCCGCGCGCTCGGTTGCGGTCAGCGTTCGCAGCGATTCGTAGCCCGCGACGAAAGCCGCGTCCAGGGCGCGCGGCAGGCGTTCGCACCGGTTGCGCCAGATGAAGGCGGTGAGGTCCACGCACAGTGGGCCGCGGCCGCAATCGTCGAAGTCAAGCAGCCAGAGTCTGTTCGCGTCATCACGTCGCAGGTTGCCGAAGTGCAGGTCACCGTGCAGCGAGCCCTGCGGCAGCGACGGCAATTGGTCGAGGGCGGCCCTGGCCTGCTGGCGTGCGGCGGCGACCAGGCGCGTGGCCGCCGTACCGGCGACGGCCGCGTCGAGTGCCGCGGCGGTGGCGGCAAGCTTGGCGTCGAGGTCGTGCCGCCGGCCGCCCGGCGGCAGCTGAGCGTCATGCGCGTGCAGCACCGCCAGCAGGTGGCCCGCATCGCGAGCATCTTCGAGCTGCAGCTGACGATCGAGCGTGCGTCCGGGCAGCCAGGGATACAGGCAGGCGAAACGCTCGCCCTCGGGCGCACGCAGGAGGAGCAGGAGCGTGCCCTGCAGCGTCGCGAGCGGCGCGGGTGTCGGAAAGCTGCTGCCGAGTCCGCGCTGCCACTGCAGTTCGTCGTTGAGCTGCGAGTGGCTGCGCGAGCCGCTCTTCAGCACTCGCACGGCCCAGCGTTCGGTCGCGGCCTCGAGGCAGTACCAGTCGTTCTGGCCGTGCACCAGCAGCTGGCCGCGCGTTTCGGCCGGCAACGCGTAGCGTGTGATGCATAGCGTTGCCAGGGCCGAGGCGTCCAGGATCGAGTGCGCCACGGGAACGATCTGCGCAGGCCCGGGGTTCGGCGTGATCGCGGCTGGCATGTGCGTGTTATACAGCCAAGCCATGCAGCTGCGAGACCTCGCCGTTCTCGACGGGATATTCGAGATCACCATCGCGGTGCCGGACCTCGATGCGGCGGCCATGCACTGGCATGCCTTCGGTTACACGGCCGGCAGACGCGGCGCTCTGTCGCCCGACGCGGCCGCGGCCCTGTACGGGCTGGCCCGACCGTTGCAGGCGCTGCGGCTGCGGCATGGCAGCGCCCGATCCGGCCTGATCAGGCTGTGGCAATGGGAAGCGCCGACTTCGCCCGGGCTCGGTCTTGCACCGATGCGTACCCTGGGTAGTCGCTGGAGCGTGCATCGCAGTGTCGACATTACTCCCGCGCTTGCCTGGGCGCATACGCTCGCACGGGCGCAACCGCCGGTCGTCGTGACGGGCCCGGTGGTGCATCCCCATGGCGATGGCGCCGCGTCCATCAACCTCGCGGTGTTCACGCCGCTGTACCGTCACGTGGTGCTGGTGCGCCATGGCATCGACGTGCCGCTTTCTGGGACTCCCGACGCAGGTTGCCTGCTCGGCGCCAGCGAAGTGTGTCATGCCGGACTGGTCATCAGTCCTGGGCAGCGCCAGGCGCTGGCGTTCTATGAGCAGCTGGGTTTGCGGCGCATGAGCGAGCGGCGCGTCCCGTATCACCCTGAGAGCGTGGCGACCCGGATGTTCCCGCTCGCGCCGGGCGAGGCCCTGACCGAGATCGATTTCGACGCGTCGGATTCACGCCCGGGTGCCGGGCAACGGCCGGGGCGTCTGCGGATCTTTCTGCTCGAATCGAATGGTGCCGAGGCGGCCCGTGCCACCGCAGCGACCGCCCTTGGCTATGGACCCTATACGTTGCGCGCGCCGCTGCCGGCTGACACGGACGCGATCGATTGGAATGCGGCGTGGCGCCGACACCTGCAGTCACTGGGCGCTGAGGTGGTGGGCGAGGGAAGCGATGAGTTCGGCGCCCCGTCTCTCAGGCTGCGAGCGCCCGATGGCGAGATCTGGCTGCTGTCAGGCGCTGCGCCTGGCCCATAGCACGTTGGGGACTTGACCGAGTTTGCGCAGCAGCCGCGACAGTTGGTCGAGATCGCGCACGGCCACGCGCAGCGCCGTGCGTGCCGTGCCCTCGCTGCGATCGGTGGTGGTGCTGAGTGACGCGATGCTCAGCTCTTCTTCTGCAACGGTCTCGGACAGATCCCGTACCAGGCCGCGCCGATCGTATGCCAGCACCGTGATTTCGATGGGCATGCCGGCATCGTCAGCGTCGCGCCACCGGACGCCCAGGACGCGCTCAGGGTGCTCTGCCTGCATGCGTCGCACGCCGCCGCAGTGGTCCGCATGCACGGTCACGCCGCGACCGACCGTTACGTAACCTACGATCCGCTCGGGACGCACCGGAGCGCAGCAGCGCGCTATCGTCAGGGGCAGATCGCCTACGCCCTCGATCTCGATCGGCCCGCCCCGGCGGGTCTTGCCGGAACTCACGGCACGCGTCGCATTGCGCGCATGGCGCAACGGCCGCGCGGGCGCGGCGCCGCCGGCTGCGCGTGCGTCAGTCTCGAGGCGGCGCGCAATTGCCTGCGATAGCTGCGTCACGCTGACTTCACCTTCGCCAAGCCAGCGGTACAACTGGGTGCCGTCGGTGGCCTTGAGGTCGCCGATCAGCGCCGCCAGCAGCTCCGGACCGACGCCGAGACGTGCCAGTTCACGCTCCGCAATTGCCTTGCCGGCTGCCTCGTTGTCGCTCGCGCTGACCTTGCGGAACCATGCGCGCACCTTGGCTCGGCTGCGCGGCGAGGCAAGGTAGCCCTGATCGGTGGACAGCCAGTCGCGGCTCGGCGCCGGCTCGCGTCCCGTGATGATCTCGACCACCTCGCCATTCATCAGGGCGCGCGTCAGCGGCACGATGCGGCCGTTGACCTTGGCGCCCCGGCAGCGGTGCCCCAGGCCGGTGTGTACCTGGTAGGCAAAGTCCAGCGGCGTGGCGCCTTTCGGCAGATCGATGACTTCGCCTTTTGGCGTGAGCGCATACACGCGGTCGCCAAAGAGCCGCGTGCCGGCCTGAGCGATGAAATCCGCGCCCGACTCTTCGCTTACCGCGCCGCCGACCTCCGGCGCCTCGCGCCCCTGCGGGTCGAGCAGCCTGCGGATGCCTTCGATCCGACGCGCATAATCGGCCTCGGGCGCCTTGCCTTCCTTGTACCGCCAGTGCGCGGCGATGCCGAGCTCGGCGTATTCGTGCATTTCGTGCGTGCGGATCTGGATCTCGACCGCACGGTTGCGGGGTCCGCTGACAGCGGTATGGATGGAGC
>JANPDV010000457.1:0-5683 GCA_031431655.1 Gammaproteobacteria bacterium
CAGTCCGGGATCCAGCAGACCGGCGGTCACATGGCGTTCCTGGCGTTCGTGTTCAAGGCCGGTATGGGTTTCGGCGCGTTCTTTGGGCTCGGGGTGCTGCAGGCGGCCGGCTACCTGGGGATGGGGCAGGCGCTCAGCACCGACGTGGCGCAGAGCGTTCGCTTCGCAGCGTCATGGCTGCCTGCGCTGATGCTGCTCGTGCCCATCGCAATGATGTGGCGCTACCCCATCGACACGCAGCGACATGCGGAAATCCGCAATGCGCTCGAGGCGCGGCGCGGTGCGGCGGCGGCCGGCGCGTGACGACCGCGCTCCGGCCTGCTCTATTGCAAGGCATCAACTCATGAGATTTCTGTTCCGCTGGCTGTTTCGCATCGTGCTGGGCGTCATCGCATTGATCGGCGTGACGCTGCTCGCGGTCTATGTCGGTGACCGCGCGATCCTGCCCAACCTGTTCGGCGGTCCGGGCGTCGGGGTCGTCACGCAAACCCAGCGCAACCAGCCGCAGGAAGCCGTGCCAGGCACCGAGCAGGAGATCCCTTCCGGGCCCGCAGACATGTTCGACCCGGCTGCACTGGCCAAGGCGGAAGCGTACGCCGCGCAGAACGACTCGGTGGCGCTGCTCGTCTTCCAGGGCGGCGCGCTGCGCTACGAGAAGTACTGGGCGCCGTGGGATCGCAATACCCGCACGGACTCGTTCTCCGGTCACAAGACCGTCATGGGCTTGTTGATGGGCGCTGCGATCGCCGATGGCTTCGTCAAGTCGCTGGACGAGCCAGCCGCCAACTACATTCCCGAGTTCCGCAGCGACGCGCGCCGCGAGATCCGGATTCGCGACCTGCTGCAGATGTCTTCCGGGCTGGAGGTGCCGCGCTTCGGCGGCTGGACCAGTCTGCGCATCAACCTCGGCAGCGACCTGGCGGGAACCGTCACCCGGTTGCAGAGCGTGGAGCCTCCCGGGAAGCGCTTTCAGTATACGAACGGCAGCGCGCAGCTGTCGGGTCTGCTGATCCAGAACGCTACCGGCAAGCGCTACGCAGAGTATCTGTCCGAGCGCCTGTGGAGCCGCATCGGTGCACCGCCTGCTTCACTGTGGCTGGATCGCGAGGAAGGCCTGCCGCGCATATTCTGCTGCATCTATACGACGGCGCGCGGCTGGATGCAGGTCGGCCGACTGATGCTTAACCAGGGCAAGGTTGGCGAGGACCAGGTGGTTCCAGCAGAGTGGATCCGCGCGATGACGACGCCGGCCAGCACCAATCCGAACTATGGTTTGATGACATGGCTGGGCTCGCCGCCGGGCACGGAAAGGATATACAACGACAAGACGGTCAAGGCGTTTCACTCGGAGCCATTCGTCGTGGACGACATCTTCTTCATCGATGGGTTCGGCGGGCAGCGGGTCTACATGGTGCCATCGCGTGATCTGATCATCGTGCGCACCGGCAGGGCGATCCAGAAATGGGACGACGCGCTGATCCCGAACGCGATCCTGCGTGGCATGCGCGCACCGTCGGCTGAACCTGCGGCCGCTCCTGCGACGGCTGCGCCATGAGCGCCGTGCCGCAGCGGCGTCCGGAGCAGCCCCGGCTGGCGCTGCTTGCCAGCGCGGTATCGGTACTGATCTTCGCACTGGTTCTGTTCCAGCTTTACCAGTCCAGCAAGGTGGGCGTCACGCCGCGTGGGACACCGGCACGCGAAGCGCTGCAGCACCTGCATGTTTCGATCGGCCTGGTGCTGCTGGTGCTGACGCTGGTGCGTCTGTGGTTGTGGCGCAGATTGCCGCGGCCCGACCGCCCGGTGCGCGTGCCGATCGGAGCCGACGCGCTCGCGCGTTCCTGCAATCTCGCTTTCTACCTGACACTGCTGGCGCTATGCCTTACAGGCCCGGTGTTTGCCTGGTCGGAAGGGCATGCGGTATCGCTGTTCGGAATCGTCACGCTGCCGGCATTCATCGCGGAGAGCTACCGACTGTCCGTGACCATGGGCTATCTGCACAGCGTCATCGGGTTCTGGATCATGATCCTGGTGGGCTTCAGTGTGCTGGTGGCGCTGTGGCAGGCGCTGCGTTACGGCGCCCGGCCGTGGCGCATGCTGCCGGCGTTCGAGTGGGCGCCCAACGACGGTGGCCGCGCTCCGGCATACGCCGAACCGGTGGGAATGGCGCGAGCGCTGCACGGAATCGTCTTCGCCGCCCTGCTGGCATTCGCCGCAACGCTGCCTTACCGCATCTTCGGTGTCGTGCCGTTCACTACCGGCAAGCAGCTGGTCGAGTCGGGGCCACCTCCTGCAGTCGATCCGTATGCCGAGGTCGGCGCGGCGCCTGTACTCGCCGGCAAGACCCAGAAGGACTTCATGTGGTGCCGGTTCTGCCACAGTTTCGAGGCGGGCGGGCCGCACGGCGTGGGGCCGAACCTGCATCGCGTATTTGGCCGGCGCGCAGCGAGCGCACCTGGTTTCTACTACTCCGAGGCGTTGGTCGATGCGGGCAAGGCCGGGCTCGTCTGGGACGATGCGAGGATTGCTGCGCTGATCGGAGACCCGGCCGCTTTTCTGGAAGGTAAACACCGTATGCGTTACGCACCGATCACCGATCCGCAAGAGCGCGCCGATATCGTTGCGGCACTCAAGGCGGCGACGCGATGAAGCGGCGCACCTTCCTCAGCGGCTCGAGCCGCGTTGCACTTGCCGCGATGGCGGCCGGCGCTGTATCCGCCTGGCCGCGGCGCGCGCGTGCCGCGGAACGCAGCGAAGTGCTGGTGCTCGGTGCGGGGCTGGCCGGCCTGCGCGTGGCAAGTCTGCTGGAGGAGCAGGGGGCGCGCGTCACGGTACTCGAAGCCTCGCAGCGGGTCGGCGGGCGCGCTAAGACGGTATTGATAGACGGTGTGCCTTTCGAGATGGGCGCGTCCGAGGTTGGCTCCGACTATGGTCGCGTGCTCGATGCCGCAACTCGCGCCGGCGCAAAGGTGGAACCGACCGTGCGCGCTGCCGGTGAGATGAGTTTCCACATCGGCGGCGAACTGTTGCGGCGCGACCAGTGGAGCGCCTCGAAGGCGAATCGGACTGTGGGCGCGGAGCGCGACGTGCTGCCGCACCTGCTGGAATCCTCGACGATGGCCCGTCTCAATCCCCTGGGCAAGGACGTCGCGGGCTGGCTGGATCCGAAATGGGCTGCACTCGACGTCTCGGCCGGCGCGTGGCTGCAGAGTCTCGGTGTTTCGGTGGCCGCCATCGACCTGATGAGCGTGTCGGCCGACTACACCGATATGTGGGGTACATCGGCCCTCGGGATGCTGCGTGATCTGTCCCGCCTGCAACTGGCCGGCTTTTCGCCGTCGGGCGGCCGGCCGCAATTCGGGGCTGGAAATCCCGGGCAGTTCAACGTGATCGGCGGCACCGAGCGTCTGCCCGAAGCGATGGCCCGCAAGCTTGCGACACCGGTGCGGTTCGGCAAGGTCGTCACGCGCGTCACCCAGGACTCGCGGCGCGCGGAGGTCACCTGCCTGGACGGCACCCGTTTCGGGGCCGACTTCGTCGTCTGCACACTGCCATTCAGCACGCTGCGCAGCATCGCGATGCAGCCGGCCCTGCCGCCATTGCAGGCGGAGGCGATCAGCGCCTGCGCCTACGGTGGCACGACGAGCGTGCTGCTCGAAGCGCGCCAGCCATTCTGGGACACCGACGGGTATGGACCGTCGATGTACACCGATGGCCCGCTGGAGCGCGTGTTCGCGCCGAAACGACCCGATGGTTCGATCCCCATCCTGCGCGTCTGGGTCAATGGCTACGCCGCCGATCGACTGGACCAGATTCCGCCCGCCGACCTCGGCGAGTGGGTGCTGCGCGAGTTCGTCCGAATGCGGCCCGCGGCCGCCGGCAAGGTGCGTGTGCGGCATGTCTTCTCGTGGGGCGCGGAGCCGTTCACGCGCGGGCACAAGCACGTGTTCCTGCCGGGTCAGGTCACGCGGCTCGCCGCAAAAATGGACCAGCCGTTCCAGCGGCTGCATTTTGCCGGCGAGCACCTGCGACGGATGGAGGTCGGCATGGAGGCTGCGATGGAAACAGCCGAGCGCGCCGTGATCGAGGTGCTGAGCGCGGCGTGATCGCGCGCCATCGGGCGACACCCGCGCCGTCACGCTGATGCAGCGCCTTGGTTACGCGCTGAACCTGAACGCGCGGCTTCACATGATTTTCGTCGACGGCGCGTGTCGGACCGACGGTGTCGCGCCGCCGGTGTTCAATGCGGTGACGGCGAAGTGCCAGACGCAAGTGCACCACGGTGGCGCCGAGGCGGGCGGGTGCGCTGCACGCTCAAGACCTCGTACCGCTACGGCGTCCCCTCGAATCGGCCGGCAGCGGTCAGCCGGCGCCAGACTTCGGCCTCGAGTTCGACCAGTTCGCGCGGGTGCTGCAGGGGGCGATCTTCCCAGTGCGACAGCGGCCAGAGCCGCGCCTCGGCGTAGTCGGGTGCGTGCAGCTGCGACTGTAGCTGCGCGAGGTAGTTGCGGATCGGCTTGCGCCGCTGCGCGCGCAGCGCGGCGAGATCGATGCCGGCCGTGACGCCGCATTCGCCGTCGCCGCCCGCCTGGGCGAGGCATCGCCCTTCGTAGTCGAGCACCTGCGACGGCCAGCGGCCGTTCGGGCCGTCGGCCGCAGTCGAATCGAGCGGGCCGAAATTCGCGCTGACCACGTAGGCCACGTTCTCCAAGGCGCGCACCGCGCGCACGCTGCCGAATGCGGTATCGGCATCGGCCGCGGTGCGCGGCGAGGCCATCGGGTGCAGGATCACTTCGGCACCGCGCAGCGCCAGCGCGCGCGTGGTCTCCGGCCACAGTGCATCCCAGGCGATCACCATGCCGAGCCGGCCGAGTCGCGTCGCGACCACCGGGAACAGCGACTCGCGACCGAAGAGCCCGACGTAGCGTCGATAGACGTCACCCGGCCGCGTCTTGGCGGACACCGCGTAGAGCTTGCGATACCGCAGCACTACCGCACCGTCCGGCGCGATCACGAAGCCGGTCAGGAAGTGACGGCCCGGGAACTGCGGGATCGCCTCGAACAGCGTGCCAGCGATGTGCGCATCGAGCGCGCGCGCGAGCGCGCCGAGGCGCCCGGTCTCGGGGCCGGGAATGCGCACGGCCGCCGCGTTCCAGTCCTCGACCGAGCGGCCCATCGCCCAGCCCTGGAGCGAGAATTCCGGCAGCACGTAGAGCCGACTGTCGGTCTGCTTCGCGAGCGCACGCAGGAACTCCTCGGTATGCGCGAGGTTCCAGGCCACGCGGGCGGGGTCGAACCCGCCCTGCGGATCGAAGCACGAGCGCAGCTCGAGCTGGCAGGCGGTGGCGGCGTACGTCATGAAGCGGCCTCGGCCGTGGGCGCAGCCGGTGGACGGCGGTCGCTCAGGCCGCGACCCCGCGTTCCTCGACGACCTGGGGCCGCGCCGTGTCTTCCCAGCGGTAGAACTCGAGCGGTGCCTCGCGCACGCTGATCCTCCGGTGCTCGGCGCTCAAGTCGTCGCGCTCGAGGAAGGCCTTCAGCTGGCCCGGCTCGAAATCGAGGTGCGGGTAGTCAGCGGAGAACAGCAGCCGGTTCGGCGCCCTGGTCCACTTGATGAAATCCGGCACGAACCTGTCCTCCGGCTCGAAGCCGAACCACACCTGGCGCTGGATGTACTCCTCGGCGC
>JANPDV010000458.1:0-2653 GCA_031431655.1 Gammaproteobacteria bacterium
CGTCAGCCCCAGCGCCTCGCTGATCGCGCGCGCCCGCTACAAGACGATGCTCGAGCAGACGCCCTATGAATCCATGGTGGCCTTCCTGACGACCAGCGATGGGCCCCGCTTCAGTGACATTCCGGCGAAAATCACCGTTCCGGTGATGATCCCGGTTGGCCGCGACGACACCGTGGTGACGGTCGACGGCGCACGCAGGATGGCTGCCCAGTTCCCGAACGCCCGCGTGGTCGTGATCCCGGCTGCCGGACGACTGCTGCCGCTGGAGTCGCCGCAGGAGTTCAGCAGCGCGGTGCGTGCGTTCTGGGCCGAACTCGACGCGAAACCCGACAATGCCAGGAGTAACAGCAAATGATCAGCTTGCAACAACGCGGCCGCTCAGGCCTGCAGTTACTCGGATCGCTGCAGAAATTCTCCAGCTCCGCGCTGCGCGACCAGGCCGAAGCGGACTTCGCGGCGCAACCCGAGGCGCCGGCAATGCAGGCAGAGTTCCGCGCCGACGTCCGGCCGCCTGCCTGGCGCGAGCGGCTGGATCGAGCGCGCGACGTCGCAGAACGCTCGCGCGCCTACCGCTTCAATCGCTTCTACCAGCGCTGGGTGGCGGAGCAGAACTTCATCCGCGCCATCCCGGCCGTGGAAGCGCGCCGCGAGCAGTGGCAGGCGCTGGTTGCGGCCAGGCAGCCCAAGCCGTCGTCGCGCCTGCAGCTCGATCCCTCGCTGCCGATCCCGGACTGGTACGACGGCATCGAGTGGCACCTCGAGCCCGGCGGCTGGGACGGCTACGACCTCGCGCAGCCGATGTTCACAGCGGGCATCGGCCCGTACGTGTTTGCGCACGGCGGGTTTGCAGCAGTCGACGTCGATAGCGACATCCGCCAGCAGCGCGGCAATGTCATCCGGCAGTTCCGCAAGCGGGATCTCAAGCGCATCTACGAACCCGGCTGCGGCGGGATGGTCACGCTGTCCGTATGCCGCCAGCAGTTCCCGGAGGCCGAGCTGATCGGTGGCGACCTGTCGGCCGCAAACCTGCGCAGCGGCTACTTCGCGAGCGAAGCGATGGGCCTGAACATCACCTTCCGGCAGGAAGACGCCTGCAAGGTCGCCGAAGCCGACGCCAGCGTCGACGGCGTCATCAGCTACGCGCTGCATCACGAGATGCCCCCCGCCATCAGCGCCAGGGTCATCGCCGAGATGTATCGCATCCTGCGCCCGGGCGGCGAGATGGTCATCAGCGATCCACCCCCGTTCCGCGCGGTCGAGCCGCTGCAGGCGGTCATCCTCGACTGGGACACGGACCACCGCGCCGAGCCTTACTTCAGCGTCGCCGCCATGGCGAACCTCGCACAGATGATGCGCGACGTCGGCTTCGTCGAGGTCGAGGAGTACGCGCTCGAGAAGCGCGGCTACCCCTGGGTCACACGCGGCCGCAAGCCTTCGGCCTGAGCAAACCGGAGTACACCCCACATGGCCCGCACCGTCGAACGCCCCGAGCGCGCCTACCTCGGCCAGCCGGAGATCGATGATCTTGTCCGAATGAACAGCGAGCTGATGGCGGTGCTGTGGATCCTGCGGGATCGCGTCACCGTGCTGGAGCACCTGCTCGAAGAGAAGCAGGTGCTGAAGCGCCGCGAGATCACCGAGCACGTACCGCAGGGCGCCCTCGCCGAGGAGCTGGATCGTGAGCGCGACGCGCTGGTGCGACGCGTGGCCGGCGCGCCGCACGCCAGGAGCTTCACGCACGCGGAGCTCGCCGCGCAGAAGGACATCAGTTGAATCTGAGACTCGTGCTCTGGTTGCTCGCCACGCTGGCTCTGGCGCCGGCGCTGGCTGTGGCCGCCCCCGAAGCCGATCGACTGTTCACCGACGCCGAGCTGCGCGCCCGCTACGCCACGGCGCCGTCCCGTTTCATCGACGTCAATGGCTCCACGGTGCATCTGCGCGACGAAGGTCCGCGCAACCGGCCTGCACTGCTGCTGCTCAATGGTCATCTCGGCAGCCTGCAGATGTGGGACGCGTGGATGCCGGAACTGATCCGTCACTTCCGCGTCGTGCGGATGGACTATGCGCCGTACGGGCTTTCCGGCCCCAACCCCAACGGCCGCTACAGCACGCGGCGCGCGGTCGAACAGGTGATCGCCGTCGCCGACAGCCTCGGCCTCAAGCGCTTTCACATCGGTGGCACCTCGAACGGCGCGCTGGTCGCGCTGTTCCTCGCGATCGAGTACCCCGAGCGCGTTGATCGGCTGGTGGTATCGACGCTGCCCGCCAGTCGCCCGCCCCGTCGTCAGCCCTCGAACGAAATGCTGGCGGCCGCGGCCGAGAGCCGGCGCATTGCGCCGGTGCAGCCGCGCGCCTTCTTCGTCGCCTTCCTCCGCGACATCTGCGCCAACGATGCCGTCATCGACGATGTGCTGATCGACCGCTACTGGATGCTGAACAATCGCGCGGGCGCCAAGGCCTGGGTGGACGCCTACATCCAGGACCAGTACGCGGTGTGGGACACACTCGACGTCAAGGCGTACTACGCCCGACTCACCCGCCCGATGCTGATCCAGTGGGGCGCCGACGGCGTGGTGCTGCCGCGCCGTATCGGCGATGAGGTGGCGGCGCTGTTCAAGCCCGAGGTCGTCAAGCTGGTGCAGTATCCCAACGC
>JANPDV010000459.1:0-2179 GCA_031431655.1 Gammaproteobacteria bacterium
GCTGGTCGCAAGCCCGATGCGGCTCGGATACCACTCGGTCATGCGCCGGATCGCGGCGAGCTTCTCGCGGCCGGTGGCGATCGCCTTGGCGTCCTCTTCGGGCGTGCGCGCCTGCTGCCAGGCGAACGACGTAAACACGGCCGCATCCAGGCCGCCGCGCTCCATCTTCGCGATATCGATCTGGTTCTGCCGGCCGCTTTTGCCACCGAGAAGGCCGATCCGGGCGTCGACGGCAAGAACCAGATCGATATCGCGAAAATGGAGCGCGGCGGCCTGGATGCGGCCGTGTTCACGTCATTCGCCTGGCAGCAGGCACGCACGCCGGAAGAGGACACCAGGGCAATCGCCACCGGACGCGAGAAGCTCGCCGCGATCCGGCGGATGACCGAGTGGTACCCGAGCCGTATCGGGCTGGCGACCAGCGCCGACGAACTGGTGGCACTGAATGCCGCGGGCCGCAAGGCCGCCATCATCGGCGTACTCAACGCGACGGTGCTTGGTCGCAACGCCGAGCTGCTCGATGAGTACTACGCGGCCGGCATGCGCCAGCTCGGCTTCGTGCACGCCAGCCACAACTATTACGCCGATTCGTCGCGCCCGCTCGCCAAGAACGGCGATGCCCCGACCCTGTGGGGCGGCCTGTCGCCACTCGGCCGCAAGACGCTTGCCAGGCTGAACGATCTGGGCGTGATCGTCGACGTCTCGCAGCTTTCGGATGCCGCGCTCGAGCAGACGGTTGCGCTGTCACGCGCGCCGGTGGTGGCATCGCATTCGGCGATACGCGCGCGGGTCGACGCCGCCCGCAACCTCACCGATGCTGAGCTGAAGCTGATTGCCGACAAGGGCGGCCTGGTGGGCATCGTCGCATTCAGCAGCTACCTGATTCCGGCGCCGAAGTCCCACGAGGCCGATGTTGCCGCGCTCAAGGCCAAGTACAACGCGCCGGATGACGCCGCCCTCGCGAAGCTGCCGGAAGCGCAGCGCAACGCCTACAACGGCGAGTACTTCGCGCTGGTGCGGGCGCTGCCGAAGGCCAACGTGGCCGATCTGGTCAACGACATCGACTACGCGGTCAAGCTGATCGGCGCGGACCACGTCGGTATTTCGAGCGACTTCGAGCACGCGGGCGGCATCGACGGCTACCGCAATGCGGGCGAGGCGGTCAACATCACGCGCGAACTGCTGAAGCGCGGCTACAGCGAAGCGGACATCGGCAAGATCTGGAGCGGCAACTGGATCAGGGTGCTGCGCGAGGTGGAGCGTCTGCGCAGGCCGGATCGTCGCAAGGGTTGACCTCGATCAGCAAGTGATCGAGCGCCACGCGCTCGAGCAGCCGTGCGCGGTAGTACTCAGGCGACCGCGGCGAATGGGTGACCACCGACACGGCGGCCGAGAGCCTGCCGGCGCCCAGTCCCCAGACGTGCAGGTCGGCGACTGCGTGGTCCGGCTCGGCTTCGATCGTCGCACGAATCTGCTGTGCTGCCGCCGTGTCCGGCGCCCGGTCGAGCAGCACGCTTGAGCTCTCGTGTGCCAGCCCCCACGCCCAGCGCGTGATCAGCACCGCGCCCACCAGCCCCATTGCCGCGTCCAGCCACACCCAGCCCAGGAACTTGCCCGCGAGCAGCGCGGCGATT
This sequence comes from Gammaproteobacteria bacterium, assembly GCA_031431655.1. Classification (GTDB taxonomy): domain Bacteria; phylum Pseudomonadota; class Gammaproteobacteria; order Steroidobacterales; family Steroidobacteraceae; genus UBA964. The sequence continues at coordinate 1,635 of JANPDV010000459.1, forward strand.
GCCAGCACCGAGGTCAACGCGTCCGCCAGCACATGCAGATAGGCGGCGCGCAGGTTGTGGTCCTCGCCATGCATGCCAGTGTCGGCGTGCGAGCGCGGGTCGGCGCGATGCGCCGCAGGTGAATGCGCGTGTGAATCATCGTGCGCGTGCGCGTGCGCGTGCGCGTGCCCGTGGTCGTGCAGGTGGGCGTGCGCGTGGCCATGCGCATCGTGCCCCGGGCCGTGCGCTCCCGCACGATGCAGGATCAGGCCGCTGAGCACGTTGACCGCGAGACCGATCGTCGCCACCCAGATCGCTTCGTCGAACAGGATCGCGCGCGGCGCGAACAGTCGCGTGACGGACTCAACGGCCATCACCAGCGCGATCACGGCGAGCGCCACCGCGCTGGCGAAGCCGCCCAGCGTCGTGACCTTGCCCGTGCCAAAGGCGAAGCTGGGGTCGCCCGCCCGCTTACGCGCGTAGCGGTAGGCAAACAGCGCGATGCCGAAGGCGGCGACGTGAGTGGCCATGTGCCAGCCGTCGGCCAGCAGCGCCATCGAGCCGGA
>JANPDV010000460.1:0-2588 GCA_031431655.1 Gammaproteobacteria bacterium
CGGATTCACGCCGTTCCCGCGGACCCGCATTCACTCCGCGCGAGGCGCCTGGGCACAGCGCGCTTCTCGAAGCACCGCACGGACCCCGCGCAGCGCGCGAAGCTAGAATGCGGCCATGCCAGGGCCGGACAACATCAAGAACGCATCGGAAGCCGACCCGGGCGCGGCTGCCGCGCGCGGCGGCCGTCTGTTCGTCATCGCCGCGCCCTCCGGCGCCGGCAAGACCAGCCTGGTGAAGGCCCTGCTGGCGCGCGAGCCGAACCTGCGCGTCTGCATCTCGCACACCACGCGGGCCCAGCGGCCCACTGAGGTCGATGGGCGGGACTATCACTTCACGACCCCCGAGCAGTTCCGGGAGATGATTGCGGCCGATGCGTTCGTCGAGCACGCCCAGGTGTTCGACAACTACTACGGCACCAGCCGGGCCGCGCTCGCCGAAGCGTTCGGCCGCGGCCATGACGTCATCCTGGAGATCGACTGGCAGGGGGCGCGACAGGTACGGGTACGGGCGCCTGACTGCGTCCCGATCTTCATCCTGCCGCCGTCGCGAGCCGCGCTGGAGCAGCGGCTGCGCAACCGGCGCACCGACAGCGACGCCGTAATCGCCAGGCGTCTGCGGGACGCGGTCGCGGACATGGGTCACGCCACCGAGTTCGACTACGTCGTGGTTAACGATGACTTCGAGGCCGCTGTAGCGGATCTGCAACGCATCCTGGCCGGCAGCGGCGCTCACCTGGCTGCCCGGCGCCCCGACATCGCGACACGGCTGCTGGACCTGCTGGGGTGACGCTGGCGGGGACCACCCCCCTCGCCTATACTCCGCGGCCGTTTCGCAAGTCACCAGGCCCGCACATCCCATGGCCAGAATCACCGTCGAAGACTGCCTCGAGAACGTCGAAAACCTGTTTCAGCTGGTGATCCTCGCCTCCACGCGTGCACGCCGGCTCGCGAACGGCGCCGAGTCCACGGTGCCGTGGGAAAACGACAAGCCCACCGTGGTAGCGCTGCGCGAGATCGCCGCCGGCAACATCACGCCGGAAATGCTGAAAGAGCCGGATCCGCCGCCGCCGCCTGAGCCGACCCTGCCGGACATCATGGAGCCGGAACCGGGTTTCCGCGCGCCCCAGTTCGGCCTGGGCGACTGATCGACGCCGCCTGTCGAAATGCGCGGCGCGTTGCGCCGTGACACCATGGGCGCCAGCCCATGGACTATGCCCAGACCCTGCTCAGCTTCCTGCCTGGCGGCTCGCGCCGTACCCCGGGGCTCAAGGAGCTGTTGGCGACCGTCGGCGCCTACCTGCCGCCGGACCAGGTCGAGCGCATCCGGGCGGCGGCCGAATTCGGGGCAGAGGCGCACCGGGGGCAGAAGCGCAAGAGCGGTGAACCCTACATCGCCCACCCGGTCGCTGCGGCCGAGATCCTCGCGGAGCTGCGGCTGGACCCGGACACGATCGTCGCGGCGATCCTGCACGACGTCATCGAGGACACCCGGCTCGACAAGGCCGACATAGCCGCGCGCTTCGGCGAGAGCGTCGCCGAGATCGTCGACGGCGTCACCAAGCTCGACCAGATCAAGTTCAAGAGCCGCGAAGAAGCCCAGGCGGAGTCGTTCCGCAAGATGATGCTGGCGATGGTGCGCGACCTGCGCGTCATCCTCGTGAAGCTGGCCGACCGCACGCACAACCTGCGCACGATCGAGGCGATGGGCTCGCTGCGACGCCGCGCGATCGCGCGCGAGACGCTGGAGATATACGCGCCGATCGCCGAACGCCTCGGCCTGTACAACCTGAAGCTCGAGCTGGAAGACCTGGGCTTCCACGCCCTGCATCCGCAGCGCTATCGGGTGCTGGAGCGCACGCTGAAGCGCGCGCGCGGCAACCAGAAGGAGTTCCTCGCCAAGATTGCCGAGCTGATGCGCGCCGCGCTGGCGCGCTCGAAGATCGAGGGGCGCGTCGAGACGCGCGAAAAGCATCTGTACAGCATCTACCGCAAGATGCAGCGCAAGGGCCTGCCGCTGTCCGAGATCATCGACGTGTACGGCCTGCGAGTGGTGGTCGAGACGGTGGATACCTGCTATCGCGCGCTCGGTGCGGTGCACAGCGTCTACCGGCCGATGCCGGGGCGCTTCAAGGACTACATCGCGATCCCGCGCGTCAACGGCTATCAGTCGCTGCACACGACGTTGTTCGGTCCGAACGGCGTGCCGATCGAAGTGCAGATCCGCACGCAGGACATGCACGGCATCGCCGAGTCGGGCATCGCGGCGCACTGGCGCTACAAGAGCGGCGAAGGGCTGGCCGACGGCGAGCAGAACCGCGCGCGCGAGTGGCTGACGAACCTGATCGCGATGCAGGACAGCGGCTCGTCCGAGGAGTTCATCGAGAGCGTCAAGGTGGACCTGTTTCCCGACAAGGTCTATGTATTCACGCCGAAAGGGCAGATCCTGCGGCTGCCGCGCGGCGCCACCGTCGTCGACTTCGCCTACGCGGTGCACACGGACGTCGGCAACCGCTGCGTCGCCGCCAAGGTGGACCGGCGGCTCTCGCCGCTGCGCACCGTGCTGCGCAACGGCCAGACCGTCGAGATCG
>JANPDV010000461.1:0-27179 GCA_031431655.1 Gammaproteobacteria bacterium
CGACGGGCGCCTGCGGCTGAATCCGTCGCTGTTCTTCATCAAGTACAAGGACAAGCAGGTCGGTGCGCAGCTGGTCACGCCCTCGGGCATCGCCGTTGGCAGGCTCATCAATGCCGGCCAGGCGGAGGTCAAGGGCCTGGAACTCGATGCGCAGTGGGCGCCGAACGACAACTGGCTATTCGGGATCAACTACTCCTACCTCGATGCCGAGTTCACTGACTTTCCGTTCACCTCGACTTCGCCGACGGACGCTGCACGATTCGGCGACTGCCCGCGCGGACCGGTGGCGCGGCTTTGCTACATCAACCTGAAAGGCCGTCGGCTCGAGCGTGCGCCCGAACACTCGCTCGTGGCGCAGGCGCGCTGGTCACGCGCGGTGGATGCTTTGGGCGCGCAGGGTTCCCGATTCTTCGTCGAGGGCGACTTACAGGTGCAGGGCGAGCGCGAGGTCGACATCTGGAATACGTCGAAGCTCGACGACTATGTCCTCGCCAACCTGCGCATCGGTGTAACCACGCCGAGCTGGGATGCGCTGGTCTATGTCAACAACGTGTTCGACGACGATACGGTACTGACAGCCAATTCCAATCCGGGTGACGTCGCGCAGTCGATCTTCGATCCGACCAACTTCTCGCCGGCGGACACGATCGGTGCGACGCTGCCGGACCCGCGTCTGGTCGGCGTGCGCTTCAACTACCGGTTCGGGGCCAAGAACTAGCCGGCCACCGCGGCGCGCCTGGCGGCAGCCGCGCCACGTGCAGGGGGGATCGGGCATGGCGACCGCAGTCTACAAGAAGCCCTGGGTCGGCCTGCTCGGCTTGGGAGTGGGGTTCCTCACCCAGCCGCTTGGCCATACCACCTACAAGGTCATCGAGACCTGGGCTGGCGACGCGATGTACATCGTGGCGTTCCTGGTGGGCGTGCTCGGACTGACGCTGGTCGGTCGCGGGCTGAAGCACGACGAACTGAAGGCCACCTGGATGGGGCTGCTGGGTGGCTGGTTCCTGTGGATCGGCTGGTTCGAGTACAGCTTCAAGTTCTTTGCCGAGCTGTATGCGGTCAAGGGCTTCGCGGTCGAGCCGGACGTAGCGGGCGGCTATGTGGCCGCGCCGCAGGCCAACATGCTGCAGGCCACGGTGCCGATCATGGCGGCGTTGTTGCTGGTGTACGGGCTGTTCAACCTGCAGACCAAGTGCAATTTCATGCGCTGGTTTCATCGCAACCTGCGGCTGTCGCCAGGCATGCCGACGCCGGACAACAAGCGCAGCTTTGCGCGCATCACCGCGATGGAAGTGCTGTTCGTGACCTGGTTCTGCTACCAGTTCTGGCTGTACGTCATCTACTTCGGCACGCGCGGCGTCGGGCTCAACGTGGTGATGGGCGCCTATGCGCTGTGGAGCCTTTGGGCCGCCTACCTCATCTACAAGACCACGCAGCAGATCCGCATGGCGCCCGCACTACGCTACGGGGTGGGCGCCGGCATCGTGCTGTGGGGCTCGGCCGAGATGCCGGCGCATTTCGGCGCGTACCGCGAGTACTGGCTGTACCCGTTCGAGTACCCGATCTTCAACAGCATTCTCACGGCGCTGTTCATCGGCGGACTGGTGATCGCTGCGCGCCGCCCGTTGGCTGCGGGGTCCCCAAAGGCCGGTTCGGAAGCGGCGCCAGCCACGGCCACGCGAGTCCGCAGCGCGCCGTTGCCCGATCAGGGCGGCTGAATCTCCGCATCCCACAACGCTTCCGGAAGCGGCAGGCCTGCGAAATCGAGTGGCTCGAGTCGCAGGGTGGCGGTCACGCGCGCGGTGTCGGTCAGCAGGGATTGAAGCTGCCGCGCATGCTGCGCGACGTGCCAGGCGGTGCGCTCGAGAACGGTCTGCAGTTCGCGCACGCCAAAGTACGTCTGCAGCGAGCGGCTTGCCTGCACCGGCGTTTCCGTCGCCGACCACGCGGCCAGCGCGGCACGAGCCGCCGCGATCTCCGCCGCAACGGCTGCGGCCGTCTGGCTGCCAGCGGGCGCACGTAATTCATAGGACTCATAGCGCAGCGCCCCACCGCCCGCAGCCTCGAGGAACGCGCGTACCACCATTGCAATGTGGTACCCGAGGTCCAGCCAGGTGCGGTCGCGTTGCGGCAGATTGCGTGACCAGCACGCCTCGGGCACGAGCGCCGCCTGCAGCGAGGCGACCTGCAGCAGTCGATCCAGTCGCGCGAGCAGGAGGGCAGGCGGCAGGCTCTGCCGTTCAGTCGTCACGCCGACGAATCGCGCCAGTTCGTCGATGTCCTGGCCGAGCACGTAGTCGTCACCGCGCGCGATCACCGGCACTGCTCGTATGCCGCGCGCGAGCAGCTCCGCGAGTGCGGCCGGGTGCTCACGCACGTTGATGGATTCGAATTCGAAGCCATTGGCGCGCAGGAATTCCCTGGCGCGCAGGCAGCTGGTGCAGCCGGGCTGCCAGTAAACCCGCAGCGGCGGGGCGCTCATCGCGCAGCCTTCCCACGTCCGGCCCGCGTCACTGCCATCATGACGCCCGCTCATCCAGCCACTTCTCGACGCGGGGGGCGCGATGGGCTGCAAAACGGTCGAGCAGCGCGGCCGGCTCCGACTCGGCTATCAGCATCTCGCGATGGGCGGGCCGCACGAAACCCTCGGCAACCGTCCGATCGAGGAATCCGACCAGGCCGTCGAAGTAGCCGCCGACGTTCAGCAGCCCGCAGGGCTTGCCGTGAATGCCCAGCTGCGACCAGGTCCAGATCTCGAACAGTTCCTCGAGCGTGCCGATGCCGCCGGGCATCGCGATGAAGCCGGCTGAGCGTTCGGCCATTGCAGCCTTGCGCTCGTGCATGCTGCCGGTGACGATCAGCTCGGTGAGCCCGGCATGCGCGAGTTCCTTGCGTCGCAGCGCCTCGGGTATCACGCCGATCACGTTGCCGCCCTGTTCGAGCACCGCGTCAGCGACGATGCCCATCAAGCCGACGCTGGCGCCGCCGTAGACCAGGCCGAACTGCCGAGCGACCAGTGCCGCGCCGAGCCGCTGCGCCGCCTGGCGGTAGATTGCCTGCCGGCCCGGACTCGAGCCGCAGTACACGCACAGGTAGCGTTGGCTCAAAGCCAGCGGCGCACGCGGGCGCGGTAGGCGTCGAACTGCGCGCCGAAGCGCGCGGCAAGCGCGCGCTCCTCCGGTGCGATCTGGAAGCGGCTGATGTAGAGCGTGAATGCCGGCACCGCAGTCAGCGCGGCGGCATTCCCAAGCCACAGCGCGAAGCCGATCAGGCACATGGCCATGCCCAGGTACATGGGATTACGTGTGAACCGGAAGACGCCGCCTGCGACGAGTGCCGACGCACGTTCGGGGGCGAGAGGATTCACCGTGGTGCTGGCACGACGAAACTCCCGGATGCCCGCGCCCGCCACCAGCACACCGGTGGCGACGAGCGCGCCGATCCAGAGCCAGCGACCGGGCAGGTCGAAACGCGCTGCCGGCCAGATGCGTGCAGCGAGCCACCCCAGGCTCGCGCTGACCAGCATCACGAGCGGCGGCGGAACCTTGGTATCGAGCACGGCCATGCACCGCATCTTATACTCCGGTGGTGCGCTACCTTCATACGATGGTCCGTGTAACCGACGTCGAGGCGTCGCTGCGCTTCTATCGCGATGCGCTCGGCCTCGAGGTGCTGTCGCGACGCGATCACGAGCAGGGGCGCTTCACGCTGATCTTCCTGAGCGCACCGGGCAACCGCGAGGCGCAGATCGAGCTGACGCACAACTGGGATCCGGAGGCCTATACCTGCGGCCGCAACTTTGGCCACGTCGCCTATGCGGTCGAGGACATATACGCTGCCTGCCGGCGCCTGGCCGAACATGGCGTCACTATCAACCGCCCGCCGCGCGATGGCCGCATGGCGTTCGTCCGCTCGCCCGATGGCATCTCGGTGGAGCTGCTGCAGGCCGGCGCTGCGCTGCCGCCTGCCGAACCCTGGGTTTCCATGTCGAATACCGGCAGCTGGTAGCCCGTCGCTGCCGGCAAGAACCTGACCATGCAGATCTCCGCCGCCGTATGGCGCAGTCCGGAAGGCGCGCCAGCCCTGGAACGACTCGACCTCGACGAACCGCGCGACGATGAAGTGCTGGTGCGGATCGTCGCTGCCGGCATCTGCCACACGGACCTGTTCTCGGCATTGCGTTTCCCGCTGCCTGCCGTGTTCGGCCATGAGGGGGCGGGCATCGTCGAGCGTGTGGGTGCGCGTGTCGGCAAGGTGCGCCGCGGCGATCGCGTGGCGTTGACCTTCGGGTCCTGCGGCCATTGCGCGCGCTGCCATTCGGGCGATGTCGCGTACTGCGAGAACGGTCACCAGCTGCAGTTCAGCGGCAAGCGGGCCGACGGCTCCACCACGTTGCGCGATGCGGCAGGGCTGGCGGTGCACGGCTCGTTCTTCCAGCAGTCGTCGTTCGCGACGCACGCGATCGCGTCGGAGCGAAACGTGGTCAAGGTGCCGGACGCCCTGCCGCTGGAGCTGGCCGCGCCGCTGGGCTGCGGTGTGCAGACCGGCGCCGGCGCGGTGCTGAACACGCTCGCGGCCCGTCCCGGTACTTCGATCGCCATCTTCGGCTCCGGGAGTCTTGGGCTGTCCGCGGTGATGGCCGCGCGGCTGGCGGGCTGCGCAACGATCATCGCCGTGGACGTGCGCGAGGATCGCCTGGAGCTGGCGCGCGAGCTCGGCGCGACGCACGTGTTCGACGCGCGCCAGGGGGACACGGTGGGCCGCATTCGTGCAGCCACCCGCGGTCGCGGCGTCAACTATGCGTTCGAGACCGCCGGCGTCGTGCAGACGTTCAATGACGCAATAGAGTGCCTGGCCCGGCAGGGCACCTGCGCCATTGCCACCATCCCCAAGCTCGGCGCGCCATTCGAGTGGTCGCCGCTCAATCTTCTGCTGCGCGCGGCGCGGCTGGTGGTCTGCATCGAAGGCGACAGCGTCCCGGACCTGTTCATTCCGCAGCTGGCGGAGCTGCAGCTGGCGGGCCGGTTGCCGTACGAGCGCTTCTGCCGGGACTACCCTTTCGAGCAGTTCCTGACCGCCTGGGACGATGCCGAACAGGCCCGAACGATCAAACCGGTGCTGCGGATGGGCTAGGCAGCAACCGCGGCAGCCGCAATTGTCGCAATCCGGCCACATGTTGCAGCGCATCAGTTCGGCTCTATGATCCGCGCCTCGAAACGGTCCGAAACCGTAGACAGGCGTTCAGCATGGCGAGCTTGCGGGGTCCCAGTCTTCTCGTTGCAGCCGCGTTCGCGGCACTGACCTATGGCTTCTGGGCGGCGGTCAATCAGCCGACCTCCGAGCCGGCCTGGCCGTCGCGCATCCAGGGGTTTGCATTTTCGCCGTATCGGGCCGATCAGGACGCCGTGCGCGGTGACGTGCCGACACCGGCGCAGATCGAGGCCGATCTCACCTTGCTGTCGGGCAAGACCAACGCCGTCCGCACGTACAGCACCCTCGACGGCCTCGGCGTCATTCCCGAACTCGCGGACAAGCATGACCTGAACGTGGCGCTCGGGGCGTGGATCGATACGCGCCGCAACCGCAACCAGCAGGAGATCGCCAACGCCGTGCGCCTGTCGCGCGATCACATGAACGTGGTCCGCGTGATCATCGGCAACGAAGCCGTGCTGCGCGGTGACGTGCCGATCGAGGAAATGTACGAGTACCTGGACCGCGCGCGCGAGCAGATCGGCCAGCCGGTCAGCACCGCCGAGCCGTGGCACGTCTGGGTCAAGAATCCAAAGCTTGCCGAGCACGTCGATTTCATCGCCGTGCATCTGCTGCCCTACTGGGAAGGCGTCGAAGTCGAGCGTGCGGTCGAATACTCGATCGCGAAGATGCGCGAGCTGCAGGGCCTGTTTCCCGGCAAACAGATCGTCATCGGCGAGGTCGGCTGGCCAAGCAACGGCCGCACGCGCGAATCCGCGGTGGCGACCGAGGCGCACCAGGCGCTGTTCCTGCGGCGATTCCTGGCGGCCGCGGAACGCGAGGGCTGGGTTTATTATGTAATGGAAGCGTTCGACCAACCTTGGAAAGCGCAGACCGAAGGCGCGGTCGGTGCTTACTGGGGCGTCTACGACGTGGCCCGGGAGGCCAAGTTCCCGTTCATCGCACCGATCGTGCGCATGCCTGAGTGGCGCTCGCTCGCGCTGATCTCGGTGGCACTCGCGGCATTTGTGCTGATGGTCATCTACCTCAACAGCCGCACGTTGCAGAGCCGCGGTCGCAGTTTCCTCGCGCTGGTGGCCTACGCGACCGCGACGACGGCGGTCTGGGTGTTCTACGACTACTGGCAGCAGTACATGTCGCTGCAGAGCGTGGTGGTGGGGCTGCTGCTGCTGCTCGGAAGCCTGGGTGTCATCCTGGTGCTGATGGCCGAGGCGCACGAATGGGCCGAGGCGCGCTGGTTCACGGCGCGTGAGCGCCTGATCGACGCCGCGCCGTCGCGACCCGCGAGTGCCGCACCGCGCGTGTCGATTCACGTGCCGGCCTACAACGAGCCTGCGGACATGGTCATCGAGAGCCTGGACGCGCTGGCGCGTCTCGACTATCCGGCCTTCGAAGTGCTGGTGGTCGACAACAACACCGCGGACGAAGCGGTCTGGCGTCCGGTCGAGGCGCATTGCCGCACGCTCGGCGCGCGCTTCCGCTTCTTTCACGTCGAGGCGCTCGAGGGATTCAAGGCGGGTGCGCTGAACTTCGCGCTGCGCAACACGGATCCTGCCGCCGAAATCGTCGCGGTGATCGACAGCGACTATGTGGTCGAGCGCGACTGGCTGCGCGACCTCGTGCCGCAATTCCAGGACCCGCGCATCGGCATCGTGCAGGCGCCGCAGGACTACCGCGACGCCGACGACAGCGCGTTCAAGGCAATGGCCTTCGCCGAGTACCGCGGCTTCTTCCATGTCGGCATGGTCACGCGCAACGAGCGCAACGCGATCATCCAGCACGGCACGATGACCCTGGTGCGCCGCGAGCTGCTGGATCGAGTGAGCCGCTGGGCCGAGTGGTGCATTACGGAAGATGCCGAGCTTGGCCTGTCGCTGATGGAATCGGGCTATGAAGCGACCTACACCGCGCGCAGCTACGGCCGCGGGCTGATGCCGGACACGTTCATCGACTACAAGAAGCAGCGCTTCCGCTGGGCGTACGGCGCGATGCAGATCCTCAAGACGCACGGCGCGCAGTTGCTGCGGCCCGGAAGTCTTGCGCCCGGGCAGCGCTACCACTTCCTGGCGGGCTGGCTGCCATGGGTCGCCGACGGGCTGAACCTGCTGTTCAACTTCGCCGCACTTGCGTGGACGATCGCGATGCTGGTGGCGCCGCAGGCGGTCGATCCGCCGCTGATGATCTTCTCGGTGCTGCCGCTGTCGCTGTTCGCATTCAAGCTGCTGAAGCTGGTGCACCTCTATCGAACGCAGGTTGGCGCCGGGCTGCGGCAGACGCTGGCCGCGGCGATTGCCGGCCTGGCGCTCACTCACACGATTGGCTTCGCCGTCCTCAAGGGACTAACCACCCGCAGTGAACCGTTCTTCCGCACGCCCAAGAACGCAAACCGGATGGGGCTGTGGCGCGCGGTGCTGGCAGCCCGTGAAGAGACGCTGATGCTGGTCGCCCTGGTGCTGGCGGCGGTGACCGTTGCAGGCATCCCGGCCATGGACAGTCCCGACCTCAGCACCTGGATCCTGGTGCTCGGCATCCAGGCGGTGCCCTATGGCTGCGCTCTGCTGGTATCGCTGGTGAGCGCAGTGCGCGCGCCCGCCCGCTGGATCGGCACGCGGTTTCGCAGTGGTGAAGGCGGCGCAATGCTGCCGGCCGAAGTGTGAGCACCTTCGCTGTCTGAGGTCGTGCGGCTCGTGCCGCCCACCGCGCCCTCAAGTTGAGTTCGACGAGCGCCGATGAACTTCCTGAACCGGTAGACGCCGGGCCGCATCCCCGTGGTCCCGTGCGTTCCGGCTGGAGGCTGGGATGGCAAAGGAGATCAAGATCCTGGTGGTGGATGATTTCTCGGCCATGCGCCGGATCATCAGGAATCTGCTGCAGGAACTCGGCTACTCCGATATCTCCGAGGCCGATGACGGCACCACCGCCCTGCCGCTCCTCCAGGGCGGGGACTTCGACCTGCTGATCACCGACTGGAACATGCCCGGGATGGCGGGCCTGGACCTGCTGAAACAAGTCCGCGCCGACGATCGCCTCAACAAGCTGCCCGTCTTGATGTTGACGGCGGAGTCCAGGCAGGAGCAGATCGTCGAGGCGGCAAAGGCCGGCGTGAACGGCTATGTCATCAAGCCCTTCACGGCCGCGACGTTGTCAGAGAAGCTACAGAAGATCTTTCCCGGCAGCCCTGTGGGCTGAAACACGGCGGCCGTCCAGGACCGCCACACCCGACAAGAGCTTTGATCCTCGCGGCTGCCGCGCGCCGGGCCGGCAGCGAGTTGCTAAGCTTCGTGCCGGGAACTGCAATTCGCTGGTGTTGAGATGGCGGGAGCTCATTGGGCGGTGTTGCTGGGCGCCGCATTTCTGGCTGGCAATGCAGCGGCGGTATCGAGCGCGGCTCGAGGTACCTCGACCAGGTGAATGCCGCGCTCACCGTAGACGCCGATCGCCTGTTCGGCTGGCGCGGTGTCACTGCCTACGCCAATCTGCTCTACAACAATGGCCGCTCCTTCAGCGGGGAGCTGACCGGCGACACGCAGGTCGTCAGCAACATCGAAGGCCCCGAATCCTGGCGACTGTACGAGTTCTGGGTTGAATCCCGTCTGGGCGCTGCGGGCGCTCATTCCGTCCGCATAGGTGTCTACGACCTGAACTCGGAATTCGACACGCTGGAAAGCAGCAGTCTGTTCATCAACTCGTCGCACGGCGTCGACGTGACCCTGGGCCAGACCGGGCAGAACGGCCCGTCCATTTTCCCGGTACCCGGCGCAGGGCTGCGAGCACGCACAGAAGCGGGTTGGGGTTACGCCCAGCTGGCCGTGCTGGATGGCGTACCTGGCGAGCGCCGCCGTCCGGACCGCACCGGACTGCACCTGGATCGCAACGACGGCGCCCTGCTGGTGCTGGAGGCCGGGCGCGCGATGGGCGGGGTCTCGAAGCTGGCCCTGGGTGCGTGGTCGTATACGGCCCGATTCGACGAACTCGTTGCCCTGGATGCCGGCGGATCGCCGCGACGTACTCGCGGCAACCGCGGCTTTTACGCGCTGGCCGAAGCACGGCTGCACGAGGCGGGCCCGCGTCGCGTCGACGCATTCCTCCGGCTCAGCAGTGCGCAGGGTCGATTCAATGCGTTCTCGCGCTACGCAGGCGCGGGTGTTGTCGTCAGCGGCTGGCCCGCGGTGCGGGCCGATGACCAGACCGGCCTGGCCGTGGCACACGCTGTCACCGGCGATCCGTTTCGCCAGGCCGCCGCCGCCGCGGGAGACCGGGCAGAGCGGGCGGAGACCATCCTGGAACTCACCTGGCGCCTGGCGGTATCAGACCACCTGGTGCTGCAGCCCGATCTTCAGTACATCATCAACCCCGGCGCCGATCCTGCCCTGCGGGACGCGTTTGCACTGGGCCTGCGCCTGGAGTTGACCGGCGACTGGGGTATCGGGCGCTGAACGGTGGGGCGCTCAGTGGCAGGCGCCCGGAGTCAATGCTTGAGCAGGTAGACGCTCAGGAACTGGGATTTGCGGGCACGGATCGCCGCGGCGAGCCGCTGCTGTTCCGCGGCGTCGATTTCTCCGCGCTCCAGCTGGCCCTGCACTTCGTGCTGCGCGTTCACGAACAGGTCCAGGCAGTTCTCGCCGCGGCCCTGTGCAGCGCGGATCCGACGCTCCAGCTGATCGAGGATGGACGGGGGCTGGGCCTGGGCAGGCGGCGCCTCCGCCAACGGGGGGGGAGTCTGCGGCAGGGTCGAGTCCGGAGCGTCAACGGCATCCGGCTCGCCGACGGCGGCGGCGCGCCGACGCGTCGGCAGCTCAACGGTCTTGACGTTGCGCACGAACAGGCGCGCCACAAACGCGAGCCCTGCCAGGATCAGGATCAGAATCAGGTATTCCCACCACTTGTACATGCGAATCCTATCAGGAGGGGGGGTCTGGGAGCGGCTTGCGGAGCCGAGCATGCCAGTCCTGCATAGCGGTCGGCCAGCAGCGGGTTCTCACTCCTGCGCCGCGCAGGGTCCGGCCGCAATTCACAGGCGCAGGAACGCGCTGATCGCCTGTGCGTACTCGGCCGCGCGGGTCGCCGCCATCAGGGGATGGGAGCCGGGGAAGCAGTGTTCCGCGGCCGGTGCCTGCGGTGCCGTGTTCAGCAGCTCCATGGCTTTCAGGTGTCCCGGTCGCAGCGCATCGCGCGTCGCCGTGAGCGCCAGCACCCGGGCCGGTATCAGCGGCCAGCGTTCCATCGCCGCATAGGTGGCGAGGCCGCCCTTCGCGACGCTTCCCGGCTCGATGAACGCGCGGATCGGCGCGTAGCCCATCTGCAGGTAGTCGCCCATGTAGGCGTACTGCACCGCGAAGTTCTCCGGCGTCGCGCGATAGTCCGGGTCCCACTCGCCGAGGAAGCGCTCGGTCATGTCCCAGACGAACGTCTTGTGGCTGCCCGAAGGATGCGGCGCGGGCGAGAGCCCGGCGAAGCTCGCCATCAGGTGCGCCATCTGTTCCGGTGTCAGCGTCGGGGAGCCGTCCAGCACGATGCGCGGCCAGCGGGACGGTTCTGCGATCGACATCTCGGCGACGATGGCCGCCGACAGATGCCCGCCGACGAGCGCGGCGCGGGATACGCCGAAAGCCGTGAGCGCGAGGGCAATCTCGGCCGCCATCTGCTCGCAGCTCCAGCCCACGGCGTCCTTGTGCGACCGACCGTATCCCGGTACGTCCACGGCGATCGCACGGAAGCCGCGGGCCGCAAGCTCGGGCATCACGTGCTCGTACTGACGCGCATTGGCGGGCGCCCAGTGCAGCAGCACGACCGGATCGCCGGTGCCGAGCGTCGTGAAGTGGACCTGTCCGTGCGCACCGTCAGCGTATTGCCGTCGCAGGTTCATGCTGCCCGCCGCGGCGCCGTCCAGACCGGAGGAAACAGTTCGTCGGGTGGCGGCGCACCCGGGCGCATGCGCGGATCCGCCAGCAGGGTCTCGATGCGAAACGTGTAAGAATCCGGCGCCCAGATCGTGTCGTCGCCGAGCCAGCGCGTGCTGAACGACAGGCGGCGTCCCGGGGCGGCGTTCAGGCGTGGCTTGGAGGAGTGCACGAGCTTGGAGTGCATCAGCAGCGCGTCGCCGGCGCGGACGGTCCAGGCGTCGACGGCTGCGCCGGGCGCATGGGGCTTGGCCAACAGTTCGTCCCACGCATGGTACTCGTCGGTGACCGGCAACCCGCGCGGCGACATCGGCGAGTAATAGCGCCAGGGGTCCTTGTGCGAGCCGCGCACGGTCAGCAGCGGCGCGTCGTCCGGGCCGTTCACGTCGGTCAGGGCGATCCAGAGAATCGGCAGCTTCTCGCCGCGAAACGGCCAGGTGCAGTAGTCGTTGTGCCACGGCGTGCCGTCGCCGATCGAATCGTCGCCGGCGTTGGCGCGCAGGCCGGTGCCGGCACCGCGCTTGATGAACACGGCGTCCTGCCAGTAGCGCACGAGCGAGGAGCGCGTCAGCTCGCCGACGATGCGCGCGGCCGGCGAATCCGTCACCCAGCGTTCGAACAGGGAATCGTGCGCAACGACGTTGAGCGCCATCGTGCCGCCGACCGTTACGCCGCGCGAGTCACCGGCAACCATCAGTGGGTTCTGCGGCGCGAAGCGGAAGTGGCGCTCCAGCGCATAGCCGGGATCCTGGGCGTGCCCGATCACGCGATCGATCGCAGCGGTCAGTGGCTGCACCCACTCCGCGAAGGCGCCATGCAGGCGCACGATGCCGTCGCGCTCGTAGGCCTGCAGATCCGCCGGCGTGGTGTGCGCGCCGTTCACCAGGTCACCGACACGGCCTTGGTCTTCATGTAGGGCTCCAGGCCCTCGCGGCCGAACTCCCGACCCCAGCCCGATTGCTTGTTGCCGCCGAACGGCACCGACGGATCGATGGCCGCATGCATGTTGACCGCGACCTGGCCCGAATCGATGCGGCGCACCATCTGCATCGCCTTGCCGATGTCGCGCGTCCAGACGCTGCCGGAAAGGCCGTACATCGTCGAGTTGACGTCGCGCACAACCTGTTCGAGGTCATCGTCACCAAAGGACTGCACGCACAGCACGGGCCCGAAGATCTCGTTCTTCACGGGTGTCATGTCTGCTCTCATGCCCGCCAGCACGGTGGGTTCAAAGAAATAACCCGGGCGCGTGGGGGACTTGCCGCCGCAGACCAGGTCGCCGCCTTCGCGCCGCCCGGCTTCCACGAAGCCGGCGACGCGTTCGCGCTGCTGCGCAGAAATCAGCGGGCCGAAGTCGGATGTCGGGTCCAGCCCTGGTCCCATCTTCATGCCGCTGGCAATTGCCGCGATGCCGGCGACCACCTTGTCGTGCACCTTGTGATGCACGAACAGGCGAGTGCCCGCCATGCAGTTCTGGCCCTGCAGGAAGAAGCAGGCGCGCGCCGCGCCCGGGATCACCTGCTCCAGGTCCGCGTCGGGGAACACCACGACCGGCGACTTGCCGCCAAGTTCGAGAGTGACCTTCTTCAGGTTGCCGGCTGCGGCCCTGACGATGATTCGACCGACTTCGGTGGAGCCGGTGAATGCGATCTTGTCGACGCCGGGGTGCGCCGCGAGTGCGGCACCGGCGGTTTCGCCGAAGCCGTTGACGATGTTGATGACGCCGTCCGGTACCCCCGCTTCGCTGCAGAGCTCGGCCAGGCGCATCGCGGTGAGCGGCGTCAGTTCTGCCGGCTTCAGCACCAGCGTGCAGCCTGTCGCCAGTGCGGGCGCGATCTTCAGCATCACCATCGGCAGCGGTGAGTTCCACGGCGTGATCGCACCGACCACGCCGAGCGGCTCGCGCAGCGTGAATGTCAGCACGTCGCCCGGCAGCTTGCCCTGCGGCGACGCGGGGATCGTCGAGCCCTCGATCTTGGTGGGCCAGCCTGCGTAGTAGCGGAAGAACTCCGGCACGAACATGCCGACCACGTACTGCGCGAGCGGCATCGGCAGGCCGTTGTCGAGGATCTCCAGCTCCATCAGCTGCTGGAAGTTCTGCTGCACCAGGTCTGCAACCTTCCAGAGCACCGCGCTGCGCTGCGATGCTGTGAACTTCGACCACGGGCCCTCGAACGCCGCGCGTGCCGCCTTGACCGCCGCGTCGATCTCGGGTGCGTCGCCGGCGGCGCAGTGTCCGAGCAAGTAGCCGGTGGCCGGATCGTGAATTGCAAAGGTCTTGCCGCTGGTCGACTGCAGCCATTTTCCATTGATGAAATGGCCATGCTTGCGCGCGAGGAAATCCTGCGTCGCTTTCGACAGGGGCGGGTGCTGCGAGGCTGCGTTCATGTTTCGGCTCCGGGACCGGTCGGCCGATGCTAATGCGCGTCAGCGTTTCCCGAGATGCGTGTCTGCGCGCCGACCGATGAGCGGCCGCGCTTGTGCGTCGCGCCGGATGCGACGCGCCGTCATGACGGCAAAAGCGCCGATGGTCGACAGCAGGACGGCCATCAGCGCAGCCAGCCACCAGTGAAACCGCGCCGCCTCAACGAGGCCCAGGACGACGCCGAGCGGTGTCGAGACGAGCAGAATTGGCTTTGCGATTCGCACGCGCCTGATCTTAGCGCGAGTCAGGGTGTCAACGACGGTCCCAGCGCTCGAGGGTGCTGAGGGCGGGTGGGCGCGCCTGCGCGCCAGATACAGCTCCGGCAGGGGATTGGCGTAGTAGGTGTATTGCGGCGTGTCGTCGGGTGTGCCCGCTGCGACCAGGGCGCTGACCTCGTCCGTGAGTGCGCGCAGTGGCGCGCCGGCCAGGACGTGAACTCGCCAAGGCTGGATGTTGCTGCCGCTCGGTGCAAAACGCGCTGCGTCGAGCAGTTCGCGCACGACCGACCAAGGCACAGGGTCTGTCTTGAACGCCCGGATCGAGCGGCGTGTGCGCAGTGCCTCGTCGACTTTTGCGGATGCCGCGTCACCTCGTGTCCGGCTCACGGCGTGCCGCGCATTTCCGCGAGCCCGTCAGCGGTGTCGAGCACGCGACCGAAGAGGTGACGGAACGTCTTATCGGTGGCCCGTTGCATCTCGTCGCTGCAGGCGCCCGTCGCGTCGGAGACGAGCGCCACGCCGTTGGCGTACTGCAGGTCCACGATGACCAGCGCCGTGTCCGCTGGCGACAGGCTGAACTGCCGGGTGTACGCGTCGATGTAGCCCGGGGCCGCTGCGACTGGCATGGACATGTGGATTGGCTCTCGAAAAAGCGGGGTGGCGTTGATTCTGCATGGGGCCCGGCGCGGGGTGCAACGACCGACAAGCCTGCATCTGAGTTCAGTCGCTGCGCAGCTCCGTCTCGAGTTCGGCAATCTGCGCCAACACGCGTTCGAAGCGTCGGCCGCGTGGTGTCAGGCGGTACTCAACATGCGGGGGAACTTCGGCGAAGACTTCCCGGTTGATCAGCCCGAAGCGCAACAACTTGCGCAGTCTTTCGTTGAGCACCTTGGTCGACAACCCGTCGACGCTACGCTGCATCGCGCTTGGGCGCGCGACCCCGCGGCTCACGAGGTCCAGCACGCACAGCGACCACTTGCAGCCGACGATGTCCTCGATCATCCGAGCCGCGATGGGCGCGGGACGCATCGGCCCGATTTTCTTTTTCTTCTGTGGCATCGGCAAGATGTACCGGAAAGTGCTTAGCGAACCATTTTGCGCGGACTTTCGCGCCGCGCCAGGCGCCTCTAGATTTGGACGCTTCGGCGGGGCCGCGTCAAGCGGTGTCGCCACCCGATCCAGTCAGGAGCCCCACCATGATCTTCCGCCGTGCATTCCCTCTGGCCTGCCTTGCATTCGTTGTCGGCCTGTTGGTGTGGGCCCTGTCGCCCCCGCCGGCCGTCGCTCTGGATGCCACGAATCCGGCCGTGGCGCCGCGCGCGTCGGTGCCAGTGACGCTGCCTGTCGGCTACCGAACCTGGCGCCACGTGAAGTCCATGATCATCCAACCCGGCCACGCGCTGGCGGGCCTGGTCGAGGGCACCCACCACATCTACGCCAACGCCGCGGCAATGCGCGGCTACGAGAAGCGCCCGTTCCCCGACGGCGCCATCATCGTTTTCGACCTGCTGACGACTGAGGTCGGTGACAAGGCGATCGCCGAGGGCGCACGTAAGGCGGTGATCGTCATGCAGAAGGACGCGCGACGCTACGCCGCAACCGGTGGCTGGGGCTTCGAAGTCTTCGCCGGCGGCAAGGGCGACGCACCGCAGGTGAAAGGCACAGCGCGGGAAGCCTGTTTCACATGCCACCTTTCCGAGAAGGCTCGCGACTACGTGTTCAGCGACTACCGCGACTGATTGTCGGGGGCGCGACGCATTGCGTGGGTGCTGACTGGCGCGCCGCCCGCCGCGAATAGCTCGAGCGACCGATGAGCGGCCGTGCCGCACGGGCCGTTGAGGGGTCGTCTGCGTCTGCCTTACGCTGCCACGGCACATGCAAGACGGCGGCATCCTTTCTCCCCTCGCAGCGAGTTTTTCGGCCGAAGTGCCGGTGCTGGTCGTTGGCGCGGGCGGAACGGGACTCACGGCGGCTTTGGCCGCCCGCGAATCCGGAGCCGAGGTGCTGGTGCTCGAGCGCGATGCCTCGGCCCTTGGCACCACCGCGATGTCGACTGGCCTGATCCCTGGCGCGGGCACGCGATTGCAGCGTGCGAAGGGCATTACCGATTCGCCTGAATCCTTCGCTGCCGACATCATGAAAAAGACCCGCGGCCAGACCGACGCGGCGATTGCGCTGGCGCTGGCGCACGCGTCGGCCCGCACGGTCGAGTGGCTCATCGATGATCACCAGGTGCCGCTGTCGCTGGTCGACAGCTTCCTCTACCCCGGCCACAGCACGATGCGGATGCACGGCACGCCGAATCGCACCGGCTCGGAGCTGATGGGCGCGCTGGCCGCAGCAGTGGAACGGCGCGGCATCGACATACTGACCGAAGCGCAGGTCACGGAATTGTTCGCGGATTCGGCCGACGGGCGCGTGCGGGGCGCGCGGCTGCGCCGGCCGGATGGCAGTACCGAAGACATTGCCTGCGGCGCGCTGGTGCTGGCCTGCTGTGGCTTCGCCGGCGACGACGCGCTGGTGCGCCAGTACATTCCGGAAATCGAAGGCGCGACATTCTTCGGCCATCCCGGCAACAAGGGTGACGCCATCCGCTGGGGCATGGCGCTCGGCGCGACGGTGCGCGACATCCACTCGTACCAGGGACATGGCGGCCTCGCGGCCGGCCGCGGCATCCCGATCCTGTGGCCGCTGATCATGGAAGGCGGCTTCCAGGTGAACGTGCACGGCGTGCGTTTTTCCAACGAGGCACGCGGCTATTCGGAGCAGGCAGTGGACGTCGTGGCCCAGCCGGGGCATGTGGCCTGGGATATCTACGACGCGCGACTGCATCGGCTGATGCTCGAGTTCGATGACTATCGGGACGCGGGCGAGGCGCGCGCGATCCTCGCGGCGCCAAGCGTCGCGGAACTGGCGCAGCTGGCCGGCATCGATGCGGCCGGCCTCGCGGCGACGGTCGCGCAGGTTGAGGCGCTGGTGAGCAGCGGCACGCCCGATCCCTGGGGCCGGCGCTTCGGCGGCAAGCCGGCGCTCGCCGCGCCGTACCACGCGGTCAAGGTCACCGGGGCGTTGTTCCACACTCAGGGCGGCCTGGCGGTCGACGCGCAGGGGCGGGTACTGCGCGTCGACGGTTCCGCGCTGCCGAACCTGTATGCCGGCGGCGGCGCCGCCCGCGGGATTTCCGGGCCGTCCAGCTGGGGCTACATGGCTGGCAACGGTCTCCTGACGGCGACCACGTTCGGCCGGCTGGCCGGCGACGCTGCGGCAAGGCAGGTCATGCGATCGCCGCACACCGGCGGCGAGGCTGCGTCGGGATAGCGAACCGACCGCGCCGACCTGATGCTACCGTACCCCCGTGCGGTCGGCGGCGCGGCCGACCGACGGACCGAATAAACTCGCGGATGAAGAACGACACCGGCGGTACCGGTGCACCAGTCAGGGAGGCGACGAAGATGGCGACCAACATGGCAACCAGCGCAGCCGCGACCGCGACGAGCAGCCGGATAGCCGAACCGACTTCCCTGCTCGCGGATCCGAACTGGAAGCTGCACATGGGCTGGGGTCTCGGCACGATCGGCGCCTCGATCCTGCTGAACAGCTTCGCGGCGCTGCAGGCGGCCTACCTCACCACCGTGATGGGTGTGGCCGCCGCGACCGCCGGCGCGCTGCTGTTCATCGCCAAGCTCTGGGACATCTTCAGCAACCCGCTGATGGGCTGGATCACTGACCGCACCGAGAGTCCCTGGGGCCGCCGCCGCCCCTACCTGCTGCTGGGCGGCGTGATCTCCGGCGTGGCGATGATGATCTTCTTCAGTTCCGCGCTGACGCCGGTTGCGCAGTCGAATGTGCTGATCGTGCTGGCGCTGGCGCTGGTCGGCACCGGCTACACGGTGTTCAACGTGCCGTACATGGCGATGCCGTCGGAGCTCGCCGACAACTACCGCGAGCGTACGCGGATGATGTCCTGGCGCGTCAGCTTCATCGGCATCGCGACGCTGATCGGCGCCTCGGCCCAGAAGGTCGCCGAGCTGTTCGGCGAAGGCGCCATCGGCTACGCCAGGATGGGCGTGCTCTACGGCGGCCTGACGCTGGTCTTCATGGCCTGGCCCTTCTTCGGCACCGCGAGCGCGCCGACGCGGCCCCGCGACGTGAAGCGTGTTTCGTTCGGCGCACAGCTGAAGACGGCCATTGCCAACAAGCCGTTCATGGCATTGCTGGGCGTCAAGTTCGTGCAGCTGTTCGGCCTGTTCACTTCCACCGCGATGAGCTTCTTCATCATCAAGTTCGTGCTGGGCAAGGAAAAGCCAGGCACCTGGATGGTGATCTTCCTGATCGTCAGCACGATCGCGCAGGTGATGACGATCCCGTTCTGGCGCAGGCTGTCGCTGTCGATCGAGAAGCAGAAGACCTTCTCGCTGGCGGTCGCCATCTTCGCACTCGCATCGCTGACATGGCTCATCGCGAACCCCGCCGAGCCGATGTGGATCTTCTGCCTGCGCGCCGCGCTGAAGGGCTTCTCCGCCGCGGGCCTGATCCTGATGGCGCAGTCGATGCTGCCCGACGTCATCGAGTACGACTATCGCAAGACCGGACTGCGCCGCGAGGGTGTGTTCTCGGGCTGGTACAGCTTCGTCGAGAAAGTCGCCTCGGCGTTCGCGCCCTCGCTGCTGCTGCTCGGCTACGCCTGGTTCGGCTTCCAGTCGAAAGCGCCGATGCAGACCCAGGAGACGATCGACGGCATCCGCTACTGCGCCGCCTTCCTGCCCTGCATCTATTTCGGGCTGTCGCTGATCCCGCTGTCGTTCTACAAGCTCACGCAGCGGGAACTCGAGGCGATGCCACTGCCGGCACCGGCTGCCACGAGCTGAGCCACATGCGCCCGTGACGCGCGTGCAACGCATGCCGCACCGCACCCTCACGGGGCGCATCGGCTATTTCCATCGTGAGCACGGCGAGACCGGTCGCGAGAGCTTCACGATCACGCAGCACGGTGACGGCGCCCGCACGCTGCGCGCGCTGTGCGAGATGGACGACGACCAGGTGCTGCGTGACGTGACGTTCACGGTCGCCAGGAACTGGCGGCCGCTCGATGCCTTCATCCGGCTCATGGTAAAGGATCGTTTCGTCGGTTCGAGCTGGTTCCGCTTCGATGCGCACGGCGGCGAATGCCAGGGTTACACGGCCACGGACGGCCGATGCTCGCAGCGACTGGAAATGGATGCCTGGCCTGTGTGCTTCGGCACGCATTCGCTGATCACCGACGGCTGGCATGCCGCTTCCTGGCGCGATGACGGGCCGCCGGAACAGGTCCTGGCCACGCTGGTGTGTTCGCAGGCCGCCAATGGCGCGACCGGCCCGGCGCTGTCCGCCGTGACGGCGCGCATCCGGTTGATGCGCCGCCAGACCCTGCGCGTGCCGGCCGGCGAGTTTGCCGCCCGACACTTCACGGTGAAGTTCGGCAGCTTCGAGGTGCCGCTGCACTTCTGGGTCACGGACGACGCCGATCACCAGTTGCTGCGGATCGAGTGGGATCATCTCAACGCCTACTACGAGCTGCTCGAGTACCACGAACGAGCCGCATGAGGAGAGCCGCGTGAGTTCGAAACCCGGAAACTGGAACCGCCGCCAGGTCCTCGGCCAGGTCGCGCCGCTGGCGCCGCTGGCGGCCCTGATGGTCACCGCTACCGTGAGTCCAGGTGCACGCGCCGCGGAAAGCGCCCCGGCAGGGCGTGAGCCGCGCCCCGCACCACCGCCCGCGCGGCGGGGGTATCACGCGTGCGCGGTGCAGTACCGCGTCGATGCGATCAACCGCGACGACACGCGCGATTCGGCGCGCGCGCGGATGAACGCGTCGATCGCGCGGGTGGCGGCACAGGTGCGCGGCGCCCGTTCCTGGATCGGCAGCGACCTTGCACTGTGCGTGCTGCCCGAGTACTTCCTGACCGGCTTCCCGGTGCAGGAGACGATTCCGCAGTGGGCCGACAAGGCGGGGCTGGCGATCGACGGACCGGAGTACACGGCACTGGCGAAGATCGCGCAGGACAACGCAGTCCATCTCGCCGGCAATGCCTACGAACTGGACCCGAAGTTCCCGGGCATTTTCTTTCAGTGCTCGTTCGTCATCGATCCGTCAGGCAAGGTCGTGCTGCGATACCGGCGGCTGATCTCGACGCTGGTGCCCACACCGTATGACGTGCTGGACCGTTACCTCGATGCCTATGGCGCAGAGGCGCTGTTCCCGGTGGCGCGTACGGCGATCGGCAACCTGGCGGCGGTGGCGTCCGAGGAAATCCAGTATCCGGAGATTGCGCGCTGCCACGTGATGCGCGGCGCGGAGATCCTGCTGCACAGCTCGAGCGAGGCGTTCACGACGACGCTGGCGCCGAAGAAGATCTCGCGCATGGCCCGTGCGCTCGAGAACCTCGCCTGGGTCGTCTCCTGCAACTCGGCGGGTATCAACAACATCGACATCGCCGCCGAGTCCGCCGATGGCGGCTCCGAGATCATCGACCATCTGGGCAACGTGGTGGTTTCGGCGGGGCAGGGCGAATCCATGACCGCCAACGCGCGCGTCGCGCTCGGCGAGCTGCGCGACTACCGGCGGCGTGCCGGGATTGCCAACCTGCTCACGCGGCAGCCGTTCGCGCTGTACGCAGCAAGCTATGCGGCCGCGGACTTCCGCCGGCCCAACGGCATGCTCGACGGCAGCAAGGTCGTCGTGCCCGAGCGCAAGTACTTCCGTGAGCGCCAGGCCGAGACGCTGGAGCGTTTGCGATCGCGCGGCCTGGTTGGTGAGCCGCCGTCCGCGCCGCAATGAAAAAGGCCCGGGCGATCTGCTCGCCCGGGCCCTGGCTGTCAGCCCACGGCAGGCCCAAGTCGGCCCGCGTGCGCGGCGTCAGTCGAGCTTGTAGCTCACCGAGACCATGTACTCACGCGGCCGCAGCGGGATGAAGCCACCGAGGAAGCCGCGGCTGCCGGTGGTGAAGTCATCCTCGTCGGTGAAATTCTTCACCTGCGCCTTGACCGACCATTGTTCGCCGATGTCGGCGCCGATGAACGCATTGCCCTGGCCGTAGCCCTTGACCAGGAAGTCGTTGGTCGCCGACGTGATGTAGTCACCCGTCTGGAACCAGTCGGCGCCGAATTTCACGGCACCGAATGACACCGGACGGCTGTAGTCGAAGCCCAGCGTGAACGAGTAGTCCGGCAGCTGCGGCGGGTTCGCCGTCACACCGAGATTGGCGGGCGCGTTCGCGGGCGCACTACCTGCGCGCACCGAGTCGTACTTGCCGTCGGTCAGCGCCGTGCCGCTCAACGACAGAGTCAGCCCGTCGACGGGCACGGCTGTGATCTCGAACTCCAGGCCCTGGATCGTCGCCTTGCCGGCGTTCTGCACCGGGAAAGACGCCGCGCCGTTGGTGATGACCGTGGCGTTCAGCGCCAGATCGTCCACCTTCGCGTAGTAGTAGTTCGCGTTGATGCGCAGGCGGTTGCCCAGCAGGTCCGTCTTCACGCCCGCTTCGTAGGTCCAGTTGCTCTCCGGGAAGTACGCGCTCAGCGCGTCGCCGAAGCCGTAGATCGCGATGCCGTTGTAGCCGCCCGACTTGAAGCCGCGCGCCGCCGAGCCGTAGACCAGCAGGCTGTCCACTGAGCCGCCCGCGTCGATCTTGTAGTCAAGGCCAAAGCGCGGCGTGGTCTCGGTGTACTTGTTGGACAGGTTCACCACGCCGTTGATCGGCGCATAGAGGCCGCGGAACGTCAGCTGGAAGTCCTTGTCGTCCTGCGTGTAGCGAAGACCCAGCGTGCCCTTCAGCTTCGGCGTGAAGTTGTAGTCGAGCTGGGCAAAAGCCGAATACGACTTGGTCTCCGCGATGATCGCGCTGGTGGAGATCGGAATCGCCGTGAAGGCGTTGAACGGCGGGAACGGCGCGTAGGCGTTCCACGCGAAGTTCTGCGTGCCTTCTTCCTTGAAGAAGTACAGGCCCGCCAGGTAGCTGAGCCGGTCATCCAGCGCCTTGCCCAGCAGTTGCAGCTCCTCGCTGTACTGGTTCACGTTGGCCTTATTGCCGCCGTTGACCAGGCCGTTGCCGCTGAAATCCGTGCTGAAGAAGTCGTCGGTCTTGACGTATCCCGTGATCGAACGCAGCGTCACCGCGCCGAAATCATAGGCGCCATTCAGCACGGCGATCGTCTGCTTGGTCTCGCCGGATGGCTGGCTGGTGAGCGGGGCCGGTGTGCGCGCCACGTTCGGAGTGTTCAGCGTGAAGTTGCTGCCGAACTGCGCAACGAGATCGTCGGACGTGAACTGCTGCATCGCGTTGCGCGTCGGCGTGCCCGCCGGGACGAGCTGCGCCGCGTCGTTCTTCGAATCCGAATACGAGATCGACGCCAGCACGTTCAGGTTCTCGATGCCGGTGTAGACGATCTTGCCGCGCGCCGCCCAGCTGCGCTCCAGGCCGACGTCGTCGTTGACCGTGGGATTGCGGTTGAAGAACTGGCCGTCCTTGGTGGTGTAGAGGCCCGAGAACGAGCCCGCCCAGCCATCGACGCCAAACGGGCCGCCGGCGCTGAAGGCAAGGCGACGCTGGTCGAAGTTACCCGCGCCGACACTGCCGTTCAGCCACTTGTTGTCCTCGCTCGGGGTGCGCGAGACGAACTTGATGGCGCCGGCCAGCGTATTGCGACCGTACAGCGTGCCCTGCGGGCCGCGCAGCACTTCGACTCGCTCGATGTCGGCCAGCGTGACGTTGTTGCCGTTCAGGCGCGCGATGTACACGTCGTCGACGTACAGGCCGAATGGCGACTCGGCCACCACCAGCGACGCGTCCTGCTGCAGCGAGCCGCGCAGGCTGGGCGAGAGGTTGGTCGGCGAGGTGATGTTGTAGAACATCTTCAGGCTGGGTGCGTAGCGCGCGAGGTCGCGGGCTTCGGTGACCTGCTTCTTCTCGAGCGCTTCGGCGGTGATGGCCGTGACCGGCACCGGCACGTCCTGCAGCGAGGCCTCGCGGCGCTCTGCCGTCACGACGATCTCTTCGAGGACCGAGCTGTCAGCACCGCCCTGTGCAGGGGGGCCGGACTGGGCGAGCGCAGCGCCGGGTAGTGCTAGCAGCCCGATGGCAAAAGACAACAGTCGTTGACTGGACATGCAGGGAACCTCTTTCTTTGGATCGTTGAGGCGGTGGCACCGCGTGCTGGAAAACACGAGGGAAATCAGCCAGTGCCGAAACCGCGGACGGATCCTAGCAGGCCGCACAGGGCTACGGCACATCTGTTGCTGACGCGCTACAGCCGGGTCTGGTACGAGGCCAACCGTGTCCGCAGGTCGGACCTGACCAGCTTCACCCGCCCAAGTGCACGACCACCTTGCCGGCGTTGCGACCGGCCAGCAGGTGCTCGACGGCGTCTGCGACCTGATCCAGGCCGCGAAACGGAATCGGGTCCACCTGCACCCGCAGCCGACCACCGTAGTAGAGCTCGAGAATCCGGCGTGCGGCGTCATCGAAGAATTCGGGAAAGGCCTGGTTCTGGAAACCCCGGACCGATGCGCTCTTCCAGTAGAGCTTGCGATAGATGCGCGGATGCAGCACCGGTTCTATCGGTTTGTCGAAGTCGGACGTGTGGCCGCTGATCACCAGCCGTCCGCGCATGGCGAGGTTGTCGAGGAAGGCGTCGAAGATCTCGCCGCCCGCGGAGTCGTACGCAATGTCCAGCCCGCGCGGATACTCGCGCGCCAGGACTTCGCGCAAGTCCTCGGTGCGATAGTTGATGACGCGATCCACGCCGAGCGATTGCAGCAGGCCGAACTTGGAGTCGCTGCCGGTCAGGCCTATCACGTGGCAGCCGGCGAGCTTCGCGATCTGCACCACGATGTGCCCGAGTCCACCTGCAGCGGCGGACACAGCGACCGTCTCCCCGCCGCGCAGTTCGCCGACTCTCTCGAGGCCCACCATCGCTGAGATGCCGGTTGGGATCAGCGCCAGCACCTCGGGCGTGGCGGCGCGCACGCGGATCAGCCGGCTGGCCGTCGCGACCTGGTACTCGCGATACCCGGTGCCGAGACGGACCGTGGCTACTGCATCGCCGATTGCAACGTGGGTGACGCCGGCCCCGAGCGCCACCACTTCACCAACCGACTCGATACCCATGTCGTAGGGCGGTACGACCTTCACGTAGCGGATGCCGTTGCGGCACAGGTTCTGGTCGAAGACCGCATTGCAGCCGGCGTAGGCGTTGCGGATCACGACTTCGCCAGGACCCGGTTCGACCCAGTCCTGTTCGACCACGCGGGTCGACGTGCGGAAGTCGCCGGTCAGCGTGTGAATGATCAGCTTGCGGAAACGTCGCGGGAACGGAGGTGACATTCGTCGTGTAGATTGGCGCGCCAGGGCCGACAGCGGCAAGTTACAAGAAGGACGAATGCAATGCCGACCGTTCTGGTAACCGGAGCGAACCGGGGCCTCGGCCTTGAACTCGCCCGGCAGTATGCCGGGGAGGGGTGGTCACTGATCGGCTGCGCGCGCGATCGGGCCAGCGCGACGGAGCTGGCCGCCCTGGCGGCACCTGGCGGCCTGGAGATCCATGCGCTGGACGTCGCGGATCATGGCTCGGTCGATGCGCTGTCGCGGCGCCTGTCGGACCGCGTCATCGACGTGCTGATCAACTGCGCCGGGACGATGGGCAAGGGCAGCTTCGCCACCGAGTTCCTGGCCTTCGGGCGGTTCGGGGCTTCGGACTTCGACGACTGGACGCATGTGATGCGGGTCAACACGCTGGGCCCGATGAAAATGGCGGAAGCCTTCGTGAAGCAGGTTGCCCGTTCGCAGCAGAAGAAGCTGGTCAATGTATCGAGCATCGTCGGCTCGATTGCCGGCAACCGTGCCGGCAGCCTGTATGCGTATCGCGCCAGCAAGGCTGCGCTGAACGCGGTGACGCGATCGCTGGCGATCGATCTCGCCCGCGATCACGGAATCATCGCGACCGTGCTGCATCCAGGCTGGGCGCGGACCGAAATGGGCGGCCCGCGCGCCGACATCGACGCCGCGACCAGTGCCGCCGGCATGCGGCGGGTCATCGCCGGGCTCAATCCGGAACAGGCAGGTCGGTTCTGGATGTATGACGGCAGCGAGTTGCCGTGGTAGGCGTCAGTCGAGGAACTTGCGCAGCGCTTCGGCCATCGGTCGGACATCGGGGAAGTAGGCGCCGTCGGTGTACTGGGGCAAGTCGGCGATCCGCGCGTTGCGCAACAGCGGCAGGCTGTCGATCGTTGGCTGGCGCAGGCCGTCGCCGAGCGCCAGCAGCAGTACCGGCTGCTCGAGGCGGGCGAGTCGCTCGCGGATCCGCGCGGCGTACGGAAACGCAGCTGCGTGCGCGTACTCGCGCCGCACCATGGGACGCAGGCTTTCCGCCGTGATCCGGCCCCAGTCGGCGTCCGGCACGCCGCGCTCCTGCGAGTACTGTCGCAGCCGCGGCAACATGCCGACGAACCAGTCGAAGAACTCGGCCGAAGTGCGGTAGTTCGGCAGGCTGGCGACGGCCTTGCGCCAGCGCTCCTCGGGCACGGTGTACACGCCACTGAGTGCAGCGCGACGCACCATGCGCGGCGCGGCGATCGCAAGTTCGGCAGCAATCAGCGCTCCGGTGTGAAAGCCGATCACGTCAATCGGCCGCGATGGTCCGTAGCCCAGCGCGCGCAGCCCCTCGCTGATGGCGGCGGCGTACTCTTCGATCGTGATGACCTCGGCAGGCCCGTCCGAGCCACCGTATCCGGGTGTATCGATCGCGATGACGACCCGATCGCGCGCCAGCTCGGCGAACAGCGTCGGCGACTCGATCGACGAATTGACGGTCTGGTGAATCATCGCCACGGGCGTGCGGCGTCGGTTCGCCGGTACGCCGGTCGGAGTCGCAACCGTGTAGTGCAGCTGCCCGTAGCGGTTGTCCACGTAGCCGTGTCGGACGGAGCTGTCCGCGGCCTCGGCGGGCGGCAGCATGATTGCCAGCAGCGCCAGTGCGCTGACGCGTTGGAGGGTTGCCATGATGACGATTGCCCGACTGTTGCGCCGCCGACGGCTGGGGGAGTTAATGTTACCCGGGTGGGCCGTCAACCCGCGCCGCACTGCCGCGTTCAGGGTTGCAGGTCCAAGAGTCACTGTCTGCCACCCCAAGGGGAGATCTCCATGTTCAAGAAAGCAATTCTGTTGCTCGCTGCCAGCCTGGTCGTCGGCACCGTCCATGCGTCGGACCAGACGCCGGCACTCGACAAGCGCCAGGCCAACCAGGAACAGCGCGTCGA
This sequence comes from Gammaproteobacteria bacterium, assembly GCA_031431655.1. GTDB lineage: Bacteria > Pseudomonadota > Gammaproteobacteria > Steroidobacterales > Steroidobacteraceae > UBA964. Next base: position 26,047 of record JANPDV010000461.1, read on the forward strand.
GAAAGGCAAGGAAACCGGCCAACTCACCAACCGCGAAGCGAAGCGGCTCGAGCACGCAGGGGACCGGCTGGAAGCGAACGAAGCCAAGGCCAAGGCCGACGGCGTCGTCACGCGCAAGGAACGCGCACGTCTGCAGCGCGAAGCCGGTGCCAACAGCGCCCGCATCGCAAAGCAGAAGCACGACAAGCAGGGCGACCGGAATCGCTCCCGCGATTCCAACCACGACGGCAAATAGCTGGTAGACGCAGGCCGGGCCGCAGCGCGCGGCCCGGCCTGCGTGGACGTCGCGTCCCTCTGCAGCGTCGCTCGACAGCGTGAGTGGGGCGATGGAAGATCGCCCGGTGCGTTCCGCTGCCTTTGCTTTGCTGCTCTCGAGCGTGCTGCTGCCGGGCCTGGCGTCCGCCGCCGAGACGCGCTCCCTGACGCTTCCCGGGGTCGAGCCAGGCCGCGATCTCGCGCTGCGGGCAACGCTGCCGCGCCACGCGCGCCGAGCTTTGCCGGTGGTCGTGTTCGGCCACGGCAACTACTGGGATCCGGCCCGTTATGAGGTGCTGCTGGACCGGATCGCCGACGCCGGTTACGCGGTGCTCGTGCCTGAGCATCTGCATCGGGCGCCAGCTCCGTCGCAGCCGCTGCCGGGCGCAACAACATGGCCTGCGCGCCTGGCTGACGTGCGCGCCGTCATCGACCGGCTGCCTGAGATCGCCGCCCTGTTGCCTGCCGGTGCCCCCGCATTTGATTCGTCCCGGCTGGTCGTCATGGGCCACTCCTACGGTGGCGCAGTCGCGCAGGCTTTCGGTGGCGCGCGAATGTACGCGCGCGATGGCGCAGCCGCACGGCCGGTTGCACTTCGCGGGTGAGCACAGTGCGCAGCTCGCGTACGGCATGGAGGCCGCGATGGAATCCGCGGAACACGCGGCGCTAGAGATCCTCGAACGGACGCGGTGAATCCAGGCGCGCACAGGTAACGGCTTGCAAACGTGTGCAAATGGCTCCAAGCTCCCCTTGGGGTCTCTGGCGACAATCGGGGGTGCGTCGTGGACAAGAACAAGATTGCGTTTGCCTGTGCGATCCTGGGGGGTCTGAGCGGTCAGGCCGGCGCACAGGAATCCGGGGCGCTGGATGAAGTGCTG
>JANPDV010000462.1:0-3366 GCA_031431655.1 Gammaproteobacteria bacterium
CCCCGGGCTGGACCTCAATCGCCATCGATGCTGGGCAGAACGGGCGGGCGCGGCGCAGGCCGCAGATCCAGCGCGCCAGAATCGAGTATCCGCACCTCGTGCTGAGCCACCGGGATCTTGATCCCGGCCTCCCGGAACAGCCTGAAGATCATCCGATTGACGTCGGACCGCACGTTGTTGACCCCGTTCATCGGGTCGCGGATCCAGAAGCGCGCTTCGAGGCGCATGCCGTGGTCCTCGAACGACATCAGCCGCGACACGGGAGCGGGATCGCGCAGGATGCGCGGGTGGTCCTGGGTGGCCAGGATCAGCAGGTCGAGCGCGCGTTCCGGATCGTCCTGGTAGCTGATCATCACCGGCAATCGAAGCCGGACGCGCTGGTCCGAGTAGCTCCAGTTGATGACGGAATTGGTGATCAGGTTCTGGTTCGGCACCAGCGTCTCGACGCCGTCGCGGTCGCGGACGACGACATAGCGGCCACGCAGCTCCTGCACCCAGCCGAAGTTCTCGGTGCTGGTGCCCGTGTGTGCGGTGAAGCTGATGACATCGCCCGGCTTGATCGACTTGTCCATCAGCAGCACGAAGCCGCTGACAAAATTGCTGGTGATGGCCTGCAGACCGAATCCCAGGCCGAGACCGATGGCGCCGGTGAGTACGGTCAGGGCGGTAAGGTCGACGCCGGCCGCATTGATGCCAAGCAGGATGCCGAGCCCCACGAGGAAGAAATAGCTGAACTTCGAGATGCCGATCCGGGTCGACAGCGCCAGCGCCCCGATACCCATCACGCGGCGTTCGATCGTGCGCGCCACGACGCTGGTGATCACCACGAATCCGGTGATGATCACGATCGCCTTCAGCAGCGACCAGAGACTGAAGGTGGCCTTGCCGGGCAGCAGGTCGAAGGCATCGAGCGTCGATTCGATCTTGGCGAACCAGCCGAGCAACTCGAAACTGATCGCCAGCCACAGGATCCCGGTGATCCAGATCTCCGAGGCCCGGATCCACGACCGCGGCCCCACCAGCAGCCGCAGCAGGTAGACGCCGAAACGCACCAGCAGCAGCGCCGAAATCAGCTGCAGCGCGACGTCGAGCACCGTCGCATGCATCTTCAGAAAGCCGACCACGCCACGCGCGCCGAGCAGCAGCAGCAGGGCGACGAAGAACGGCAGGATGATGACCGCGCCTTCGAGCATGCGCGACTGCCACGTACCCGCATTCATCCGCGATTCGACCCGTGCGTACCAGACGCGCGCAAAGTGCGCCGCGACCAGGGCCAGGGCGGAGGCGATGACGATGGCCACGAACTCGGTCAGCAGCTCGGCGCTGGTGAGCTCGGTGAACAGGCTCGGGGTGACTTCGGTTTGCATCGGGTCTTGCGGCCGCCTCAGGCGTTCAGATCGGGGATGAGTTTGCTCTCGTGGCGTTCGATCTGGTCGCGCAGCATCAATTTGCGCTTCTTCAGGCGCTTTAGCTGCAGTTCGTCGACGTGGATGTCCATCGACAGCCGGCCTATGACTTCGTCGAGATCGCGGTGCTCGATGCGCAGCTGGCGCAGCTTCTCGAACTTGCGGAACAGCGCGCGATCGATGTTGTCGGTGGGTTCGTCAGACATGCAGGAGGCAACAGGAAGCGGGCGACCGGCGACCCGGGTTGTCAGGCGGCGAGCCGCTTTGACACGGGCTCCAGATCGGCCGGTAGCTTAGCGAAGCGTCCCGGCGTATTCCACGGCACCGCCGGATCGTGGAAGTCCGAACCGGTGGACGCGGCGAGGCGGTACGTCCGGGCCAGCGTGGCGAGGCGGTCCAGGTCATTGCGCGACATGCCGCCGATGCTGACTTCAAGCGCGTCGCCCTGCAGGGCCGCATATTCGCCCAGCAGTGCGCGCAGCGCCCCGGCCGAGAGCCGGTAGCGGTGGGCATGCGCCAGCACAGTCACTGCGCCAGCGGCGCGCAACACCTGCACGGTGGCAGGCAGGTCCGGCCAGACCACCGGCGCATGACCCGCGCGACCACGCGCCAGCCAGCGTCCAAAGGCATCCGCCGTATCGCGCGCGTGGCCGGCCTTGACCAGCGCACGCGCCAGGTGCATCCGGGTCGGCGCCACCGAGCCCGCCGCGGCGCTGGCAACGAGCTCGGCGCCGGGCAGGGACGCGCGACGGCCCAGCCGCTCGCCGATCGCGTCGAGACGTTCGCGCCTGAGCCGCTGTATCGATTCGAGGTGATGGCGCAGCGGCGCGTCCTGCAGGTCCGGCGTGAGGCCGATGATGTGAATCGACTGGCCGCGCCACGTGCACGAGACTTCGACGCCGGCGCGGAACCGCACACCGGCGAGTCGCGCTTCGTCGGCTGCTGCCGAGCAACCGGCCAGCGTGTCGTGATCCGTCAGCGCCATTTCCGCGACGCCATGTGCCGCGACGTGACGCACCAGGCCTGCCGGACTGAGCACGCCGTCCGAGCAGCTGCTGTGCAGGTGGAAATCGGCACTCGCAGTCATGCGGCTATGATAGCGGCCAGATGACGACCGCGACCGCACCCGACTGGCACGCGATCGACACCGTGTTGCTTGATCTGGACGGCACGCTGCTCGATCTCGCCTACGACAACTACGTGTGGCTGGCGCGCCTGCCGGAGCTGTACGCGGAGCGACAGGGGCTCTCCGTGTCCGAGGCGCAGGCGGCGCTCGCGCCGAAGTTCCGGGCCTGGCGCGGTCGGCTTGAGTGGTACTCGATCGAGTTCTGGAGCCGCGAGACCGGCATCGACCTCGAGGCCGTGCACCGGGCCGAGGCGGATCGCATCGCCTGGTTGCCTGGAGCGCAGGACTTCCTGCACATACTGCGCCGACGCGGCAAGCGGCAGATCCTGATGACCGACTCGCACCCGACGCTGCTTGCGCTGAAGCACAGCCGCACCGGAGTGCTTGACCTGCTCGACGCTGCCTACAGTTCGCACCAGTTCGGCGCGCCCAAGCAGGATCCTGCGTTCTGGCCCGCGGCGCAGGCAGCGGCCGGCTTCGATCCGCTGCGCACGCTGTTCGTCGACGACAACCCCGCGGTGGTGCAGGCGGCCCTCGACGCCGGCCTGCGCTGGGTCTATGCAGTGCGTCACCCGGACAGCTCGCGTGCGGCGAACGACCACCCTGAGTTCAATGCGATTGATCGCGTGACCGCTCTGCTGACGAGCTGAATTGCCGCGCGGGCGATGCGCGCCTGCGGTCTCAGCCGTCGCCCGGCGGCGGCTGTGGCGCCGGGGCGGTGCTGCCGTTGGTTGCCTGGGCTGCGCCGCGGCCACGTCCGCCGCGGCGTCGCCGCCGACGTGGTCCGGCCGCGTCGCCGGACGGGGCCGTGCCGTCCGCCGCCGCGCGCGGGGC
>JANPDV010000463.1:0-3644 GCA_031431655.1 Gammaproteobacteria bacterium
GCTCCTATCCAGCGCCTGGTGTATCCGGTGCCGGTGGATGGCGGGCTCGGCGTGCATGCGACGCTCGATCTTGCCGGCCGGGTTAGGTTCGGGCCGGACGTCGAGTGGGTGGATTCCGAGAGCTATGACGTCGACGCCGGGCGGGCTGCGGACTTCTACGGCGCGATCCGGCGGTACTGGCCGGGTCTCACGGACGGACACCTGTTACCGGACGACGTCGGCATTCGCCCCAAGATCAGCGGACCGGGGGAGCCCGCCGCTGATTTCCGGATCGACGACGCGCGGACCCATGGAGTACCGGGACTCGTAAATCTGTTCGGCATCGAGTCGCCCGGACTCACCGCGTCGATGGCGATTGCGGAACTCGTCGCCGAGCGACTCGCCTAGACGGTCGGGCAGGCAACGGCTGCGTCGATGCGATCAGACCAGAATCTCGCCGCCGCGCGCGCGTGTCGGGATGTTTTACATATTGCGACGCGGCAACGTGACCCGATATGGCTAAGTAGTTGATTCAGAACAGAACGGTGCAGTTGGCACGCGATGTGCTTGTTACATATTGTCGCTCCAAGCAGCTGCCATGTGTCTCGGTAGCGATGGCCAATAACAACTAAGGACTCAAACAATGAAACTCAAAGCTCTGTTCGGAATGTGCGTGCTCGCATCCTTGGTCGCAACGTCGCAGGCCGCGCCCCTGCGTTACGACTTCAGCGGAACTTGTACGCTTTCCTGTTCGAATATCGGCTTGTCGACCGGAGGTGCGGTGTCGGGATTCATGATCGCCGGTAACGGGTTCCAGGACGCCGATCCGCCGTTGTTTCCGACTTCCGTCTTGCTCGGAAGTGAGCTGACCAGCTTCAGCTTTGCTTTTGGCAATGTTTCCATCAGCAATCTGACACATAGCGCGTTTGGCGCGTTGTCCCTCAACCCGGATCTCACGATCAACTATGGCGCCGCGGTCGGCGGCATCACATTCCAGAGCTTCGGTACGGGAGCGACGACGGGCAATATCGGCGGCAGTGCTGGCTGGACAGCCAGGAACGGATTCAGAGAAGCAGCCGGACCTGGTCAGTACCGCCCCGTGCCGGAGCCGGGTACGCTCGCCCTCCTGTCGCTCGGACTTGCTGCGCTCGGCTTGTCAGCGCGTCGGCGTCGCGCCTGATAGCGATTCAGCTCCGTTCTCGAACGATCGAGGGCGGGCCCGGAATGCGGGGCGAGGTTGCTAGACCAAGAGCTCGGCCGCGTGCGGATCACCCGGCAGATTTACCGAAACAGAGACTTGGAATATTTCGGGAGAAATGGCCTTTTAGGATATAATTCTCCCATGTCAACCTCCTTGAAATCCGTCGCTCTTTCACATCTCGAGCGGCTGCCACGCGCCCCCGCATCCGACCTCAAGAAGTTGGGCTGGCGCGGCGTGATGAAAGCGATCCGCAGCAAGGGAAAATTGCTGGTCACCAATCACGACGAGCCGGAAGCCGTGATCATCCCGGCGGCGGAATATGACGCACTGATGCAGGTCGTTGCACAATCTGAAGCGCGAGCCGAGTTGGCGCTCGAGGACTTGCGACAGAGCTTCGACAAGCGTCTTTCCGTGCTTCAGGATCGCTCCGCAGCGACTCGCCTGCGTTCGAGCATGAGTAGTCGGATCAGGCTGGGCGGGAAGGTCAAGGTCGGCGCCAGCTTTTGATGGTGCGCCCCGTTCTGTATGTTCTGGCGGGCGTCAATGGCGCCGGCAAGAGTTCAATCGGTGGTCATCTGCTCGAGCGCTCCGGATTGACGTGGTTCAATCCTGACACTTTCGCCCGTGAACTGATGGCGGCAACCGGCTGCAACCAGGAAACAGCCAACGCGCAGGCTTGGGCCGAGGGCATGCGCCGGTTCGACGACGCGATCGCACAGCGTCGGAACCATGCGTTCGAGACGACGCTGGGCGGGAAGACGGTGGCGGCAAAGATCCTCCAAGCCATACGCACGCATGATGTGTTGCTATGGTTCTGCGGCCTGTCTTCTCCCGAACTCCACATGGCGCGTGTGCAGGCCCGCGTAGCCGCGGGCGGACATCCCATTCCGGAAGAGCGAATCCGCGCGCGCTATCCAAAGGCCCAGCTCAACCTGATCAAGCTGATGCCGCACGTGGCGCATCTTCAGGTCCATGACAACAGCACCGAAGCGGCTGCCGACGGTACTGTGCCGGATCCGCTGCTGGTATTGGAGATGGAAGGTGGTCAGCGCGTCACGCCCGCCCAGGACGATCTGAAGGCTCTGCAAAGGGCTCCGGAATGGACCAGGTCAATACTGGAGGCGGCATTGCGGAGCCGGGGCGCGAACTGAACTAGACGAGGATCTGACTCGCCGCAGGGTGACTTAGAAAGGCCTGCGGGCTCGCGCTGAGGCCATAGGCTCCTGACTGCATTACCGCGATCAGATCACCGACCTCGGCTGCCGCAGTCGACACTGCGGCACCGAGCACGTCCAAGGGTGTGCACAGCGGGCCCACGACGTTGGCAGTTTCCCGGCTGACGCCAACAACTCGGTTGGCGACCACCACCGGGTAATTCTTGCGAATGACCTGCCCGAAGTTTCCCGACGCTGCAAGGTGATGGTGCAACCCACCGTCGGTGACCAGGAACACCTGACCGCGCGAGATCTTGCGATCGATCACCTGGCAGATGTACGCGCCGGCCTCACCCACCAGATATCGCCCCAACTCGGTGACGAAGCGGGTGCCGGGCAGGCGCCCACGCGCCTCCTGCATCAGGCGTTCGAGATTCCGACCGACAGCCTCGATGTCGAGGGCCTTGTCGCCCGGGAAATAGGGGATCCCGAATCCGCCGCCGATGTTGACGGACTGCAACTGCGTGCGGGACTGCTCGGCGATTTCGAACGCCAGCCTGAAGGTCGCCTCCTGGGCTTCAGCGAGCGCCTCGGCGCGCAGGCACTGCGAGCCGGCGTAGATGTGCAGGCCGACGAACTCGGCCGTCTGCGAGGTTGCAATGCGGCTGCAGAGCTCGGGCACGAGCTCCGCATCGATGCCGAACTGCTTGGCGGACCCGCCCATCTTCATGCCGGCGCCCTTCAGCTCGAAGCTGGGATTGACGCGGATGGCGAGGCGCGGTCTGACCTGCAGGTCCTTGCCGGCGACGAGGGCGAGCTCGAGCTCGCGCGTCGATTCCAGATTGAGCGTGATGCCGGCGGCCACCGCGCGTCGCACCTCGGCGGCAGTCTTGGCGGGACCTGCAAAGCTGATGTGCGCGGGGGCGGTGCCGGTGTCGAGCGCCACCATCATTTCGCCGGCTGAGGCGACGTCGATGCCGTCGACCAGCCTCGACAGGTGCTGCACCACCGCAGGCATCGGGTTCGCCTTCATGGCGTAGTGCAGGTGCAGATCGGCGGGTAGGTGCTGGCGCAGCAGCCCGACGCGCGCATCCAGCGCGCTACGGTCGTAGGCAAAGAAGGGCGTGGTGCCGACGCGTTCGGCGAGCTGTGTCACCGGGATACCGTTGAGGCAGAGCACGTCGTTGCGCACGCTGAACAGGTGCAGTACGTCGACGGGTTGTGGGACATCGCGATTCATGGCGTGATCAAGCTCACTTGCTGAAGAGGGTAGCGCGCGCCGTTGCCAGGGTCTTGCGGTCGATCTTGCC
>JANPDV010000464.1:0-12683 GCA_031431655.1 Gammaproteobacteria bacterium
CGTTGGCGCCGCGAAACTCCTGTCGGCCGACGCGGTACGGCTTGTAGTAGGGACGCACGCTGTAGAAAAAGCGCTCGACGTCGAGCTGCTGCAGCAGTCGCGCGTTGAAGACCAGTACGTCGCGAAGCGCGGCTTGAGCGGCGGCAAACTGCACGTCGGCCACGGGACTCGACACCCCGAGCGGGACGATGCGCATCAATGCATCGGCGGCACGCTGCAGCGACAGGATGCCGCGGGTGTTCTCATCGATGAACAGGAACTCGTCTGGCAGGCTGGTGAAGCTCTTGCGGACCCCGGCCACGGCGAAGTTGTGCGTGGCCAGGTGTCCGGTCGAGAAGCGAGGCGCCATGCCGAGCGAGGCGCCGACGTGCAGCGCCAGCGAGGACGCTTCGGGAAACGGCGAACGCTCCTCGCGAGCCGGATTGCTCAGCTCGTGACGCCGCAACGCGCCCATGTACAGGCCGACGCTGCCCAGAACGCCGAATGCGCTCGCGAAGCCATCGCCGGTATTGCCCTCCTCCAGCAGCGCGCAGACATGGACGCGGCCCTCTTCGCACAGCGTGCGCTTGACCGGGTCGCCGATGCCGATCACGTGGGCGCGATCCGGCGCCGCGAAGTACAGGTTCTCGAGCGTCGTGTTCATCTCCACGAACGCGGTCCGGATCCAGCGATCGAAGTATTCGGCGCGAGTGCTCAAGCCGGGGATTTCCGCAAGCTAAGGTCCGGCGGCGATTGTTACGCAACCCGCGGCGCGAAGCATCACGCCCTGAATGCCCGACCGATCTGTCGCGCGTCCTGTTCGCTGTTGCAGAGGTGCAGCGAGAGGCGCACGGTGTCGGCACGCGCGTCGAATCGGACCTGGCAGGCCTGCAGGTTGCGCGTGATCCGCTCGAAGTCCGTGCCCAGAGGGAGGCAGAGCGTGCCGCCATAGTCACCTTCCGGCAGGCGTCGCCGCCAATCGGGCGGCAGCTCGTCGCGCAGCGCGTCGCGCATGCGGCGATTGTGCGTCAGCACGTTTGCAACGCCGATCGTTCGGAGCACGTCGAGGCTCGCCGTTGCCATCACCGGCGGCGCTATCGACGGCGTGCCGCCCAGGAAGCGCAGGGCGTCGGGCGCGTACTCGAAGTGGTGGATGTCGAACTCGAATGGATCGGCATGCGAGAACCAGCCGACGTCCTGCGGAGCGAGTTGCGGCAATTGCCCGGGGTTGACCCAGAGAAAGCCGGCGCCCGGACCGCCGCACAGCCACTTGATGCAACTGCCGAGCACGATGTCGGCGTTGAGGTCGGCAACATCCAGCGGTAGGATGCCTGCCGACTGCGCCACGTCGACGATGCAGACGATGTCGCGCTCGCGGCACAGTGCGGCTATGGCCTGAGCCGGCGCCACGACGCCGGTGTTGGAATGCACGTGCGTGACCAGCACCGCGGTCACGTCGGCGGCCAGGGCCGCGCGCCAGGTGTCGAGTTGCCCGGGCGACAGCTCACGCGGCATCAGCCGCAGCGAGAACCCCGAGCGGGCTGCCTGCTGCAGCGCGAATCCCAGCGAAGGAAACGCGTCCTCGGAAGCGACGACGACGTTGCGTCCCGCGGCTGGCGGCGGCAGGGCGCCCAGCAGCTTGACGAGGCCCGCCGTTACGCCCGGTTGCGGGCAGTACTGCGCGGCGTCGCCACCGAGGAGTGCGGCGAGGGCCTGGCGAAAGTGATCGACGCGAGCGAGCCAGTCCGGCCACGCACTGCCGCCGCGCTCCGCCCAGGGCTGCAGGAAGGCGGACTGGACGGCCTGCGCAGCCGCCTCGGTGAGGCATCCGACTGAGTGCGTCAGGGCATACGGACCAGGGCCGGGCACACGAAACAGGCGGCGTGCGTCTGCGGCGTCGATCACCACTCAGTTTTCCTGCCAGCGAAAACCACGCACCGCCAGCGCGGCGAACAGGGCGCTGCAGCCGAGCATCGCCAGTACCGGAATCAGAACCGCGTCGATGCCCTGGGCGCGCCAGGTCATGGCGTCGAGCCCGTCGATGGCCCAGCGGGTCGGTATGAATCGGGTGAGCGATGCAAGCCATTCGGGGAACAGGAACGTCGGAACCCAGGCTCCTCCCAGCATGACCAGCAGCAGCGTGACGACGATCGCCAGGCCGCGGGTGGCGCCGGGTGTGCGCCCCACCGCCGCGATCAGCAGGCCCATCGTGGACGCCATCAACGCAAAACTGACCACCACCGCGACGAAGCCGGCCAGGCTGCCGAGCACGCGCACACCGAACAGCACTACCGCCGCAATGTAGATGCCAGCCATCAGCAGTGTGGCGATGGCGGTACCGGAGGCGATTCGCGCCCCGATCAGCGTGCCGCGGGAGAGCGGCGCGGCACGCAGGCGCTGCCAGAGGCCGAGCTTGCGCATCAGCAGCAGCGCGACGCCGAGGTCCACGCCCATCAGCAGCACGAACTGCACGCTCATTCCGGCAAAGCTGTGGGCGTAGGCGTTGTAGGGAGTGTCGTCGCCACCGGTGACCTCGACGCTGCGGGTCCGGTACGGCATCCGGAGGCCGACGGCTGCGGCCGCCGCCGCAGTGCCCGACGTGTCGGCCGCCTGATTCGCGCTCCGTGCCTGCACCCGCTGGATGCTGTCGAACATCGACAGGAGGTCCGTACGCGCGCCCGGGTCGATCGCGCCACCGGCGGCGATATCTTCGCGGAGCGAACCGATGGCGCGCACCCCCGTGGCGCTGTTGAACGCACTGGCGGTAACGCTCTCGATCACGTGCTGCGCCAGCAGGCCCTCGATCATCGGGCGGGTCATCGACTGCGAGGGATCGACATGCACGACGATCTCGGGCCGCTGCGCATCCGGGCGAAACAGGGCGGCGACGGCCTGCTCGCCAAAACCCGACGGAATGACAGCGGCGGCACGCAGGCTGCCCTTGCGCACCTGCTCCACCGCGGCCGCCTCGGCCAGTGCGCGCAGATCGAAAGCGGGGTCGCTGCGCAGGCCTGCAACGATGCGCTGCGAGACTTCCGACGCGTCGAGGTCGACGATGCCGACCGGGATAGGGGTCGGCTTCTTCGGTGCGCCACCGAGCACGCTGCCCATGAATGCGGCGATCAGCACCGGCGCCACCAGCGAGATCAGCAGTGCGCGCGGGTCCGTCAGGTACAGCCGCAGATCCGTGCGTACGAGGGCCAGGAACGCGCTCATGACTCGTCCCGCAGGCTGCGCCCGGTGAGTTGCAGGAAGATGTCCTCGAGCGACGCCGGGGCAGCGGACTCGGTCACGTCGATGCCCCGCGACGCGAGCAGCTGGCGCAGATCGGCGTCGACCACGCCCTGCAGCTGCAGCGTGGCGTTGCGCGTCGCCGGCAGCCGCGAGCGCAGGCCGGCGAGGGTGTCGTCGGCGACGATCCGGCCCTGGTCAATGATCAGGATGCGGTCGCAGAGTCTCTCGGCCTCTTCCATGTAGTGCGTGGTGTAGAGCAGCGCCTTGCCTTTCGCCCGCAGCGCTTCGAGGTACTCGAAGATGGCGTTGCGGCTCTGGGGGTCGACTCCGACGGTCGGTTCATCGAGCAGCAGGATGTCCGGATCGTGGGCCAGCGCACAGGCGAGGTTCAGCCGCCGCTTCATGCCGCCGCTGAACGTCGCCGGCTTGTCCTTCGCGCGGTCCAGCAACTGCACGAACGCCAATGCCTGATCGGCGCGCGGCTTGAGCACTGTGCGATCGACGCCGTAGAGCGCACCGAACAGCAGCACGTTGTCGCGCGCCGGCAGGTTCTCGTACAGGGCGAGATCCTGCGGCACCACGCCGATGCGGCGGCGCGCGGGCGCAGCGTCGCCGTGCAGCGTGACGCCATCGACGCTGACCATGCCGCGGTCCGGCGCGACCAGGCCGCACAGCATCGCCACCGTGGTGGACTTCCCGGCGCCGTTTGGGCCGAGCAGCCCGACGATCTGGCCGCGATCCACAGTTACGGAGACGTCATTGACCGCCACGCGCTCGCCGTAGGTCTTGCAGAGGTGCCGTGCGACGAGCATGAGTTTGTCCTGGCGAGCGCTGGCAGTTCGTGCGGGCTGACGGCCGCGCCGGTTCCCCGTAATATACGACCAATGCTGCACTCACTACTTCAGGCCACCCACGATCGCCGCGACCTCCTGCGGCTGTTTGCCGGCGCATTGCCCGGCATCGCCATCAGCAGTTCGATCGGCGGCGCGCTCGCGCTGGGGTCGGGTGCGGCCGATGCCGCCGGCGTCGTCAGCACGCATACCGGCCCGGTGCCGAAGGGCTTCGAGCCGCTGTCGCCGCAGCAGAACCTCGACGCCTACATCCGCATGACGCGCTCGCTCGACAGCAGCGCCACCTCGGTCGGCTGGTTCGGCGGGCGAGTCTTCGCGGTGATCGGCGACAAGGAGATCATCCGCCCGCTGTTCGATGTCGAAGGCTTCGGCATCGGCCGCACCGAGCGCCAGGCGGATGGCTCATATCGCGGCCTGTGGCGCGAGGTGGGCTATTACAAGGATCTCGCGACCGGCCGGATCATGGAAACCTGGGAGAACCCGCTGCTCGGCGGCGAGCGCTGCGAGGTCTACCCGATCAACAACGACCCGGTCAACGCAATGTTTCGGCCGGAGTTCACGCTCGGCTTCGGCGCCACCAAGGACCAGTCCACGCAGAAGATCCAGTTCCTGCTGCCGTGGCACTTCGTGGGCCCGCATGCCATGGCCGCCTTCGACGTCAACCTCGACTGGAAGTCGCCGCTCGATCCCAAAGTCTGGAAGCGCGAGTCGCCTGGCGAGCGGGTCCGCGTCAGCGAGTACCAGCAGTGGCGCATCGATGCCCGCGACCTGGTCGACCGCAGCTCGCCGAGCCTCAAGGCCTATGGCAGCTGGAACCGCGTGGCGACCTGGTTGCCCTGGATGCTGATGGGCCAGCGCACGGGCCACCTGTTCTATCGCTCGCACACGCTCAAGCTCGATCGCGTCCAGGACCTGCCGCCCGACATCCTCGCGTACACCGAGAAGCGCTTTGCGAAGTATCTCGAGGCGCCCAAGGAATGGGTCGAGCCCAATGTTTCCAGCTTCGAGATGTACGCCCGCGATCGCAAACCGCGGGCCTGAGGCTGTCGGTGGCTGCTGTCGCTCAGCGCGGTGCCGCAAGAGTCATCGCCCAGTAGGGCGTGCGATTGCGGTCACGGGCGCGGCGCAGCGCCAGGCCCATCTCGGTGAATCGCGGTTCCATCAGGTTGGCGCAGTGGCCGGGGCTGCCGAGCCAGCCGAGCACGACCTCGGCGGCAGTGACCGGGCCGAGGGCGAGGTTTTCGCCCGTGATCCGCCAGCGATAGCCTGTCCGAGCCAACCGCGCCGTGGGTGAGCTACCGTCGGACCCGGTGTGCTCGATGAAGCGACGGTTCGCCATGTCGCGCGCCTGGATCTCGGCCGCGCGCTCCAGGGCGCTCGAGTAGCCGAGCGGGGGTGCCGGCGCATAGCGCTCGCTGCCGCACTGACGCGGTTGCGTACGAGCGGCGTTGACCAGGGTCAGCACGGCGGCGGCATCGCCGGCCATCGGGCGCGCGGCCGCCGTGACGCTCGTAATCAGCAACTGCAGCGCGAAAACCGCCAGAATGACTCGCCGGGTTGCGGGCTGTCTCTGCTTCACCGGCCGGAGTCTCCGTGAGTTACGACCCGCAGATGTTGCCCGATTTTGCCGCCGTCGCGGAAGCCGCGGAACGGCTGCGCGATCATGTGCAGCGCACGCCGGTGCTGACGTCCAGCACGGCCGATGCCGAGTCCGGCGCCCGGTTCTACTTCAAGTGCGAGAACCTGCAACGGGTAGGGGTCTTCAAGTTCCGCGGTGCCTACAACGCGCTGGCGCAGCTGTCCGCGGCGCAGCGCCGCGCCGGTGTCGTCGCCTTCTCCTCGGGCAACCACGCGCAGGCCGTGGCGCTCGCGGCGCGGCTGCTGGGCATGCCCGCCACGATCGTGATGCCACATGATTCGGCTGCCGGCAAGCTCGCCGCAACGCGCGGCTACGGCGCCGAGATCGTCAGCTACGATCGCTACCACGACGACCGCGAGGTGCTGGCGAGTCGCCTCGCGTCCGAGCGCGGCCTGACCCTGATTCCGCCTTTCGATCATCCGCACGTGATCGCGGGCCAGGGTACCGCGGCGCTCGAGCTGTTCGAGGAGGTCGGCGAACTCGACGACCTGTTCGTGTGCCTGGGTGGCGGCGGCCTGCTCAGCGGCAGCGCGCTGGCGGCCGGTTCCCTGTCGCCGCGTTGCCGGATCTATGGCGCCGAGCCGGCAGCGGGCGACGACGGCCAGCGTTCGTTGCGCGAGGGCCGTCGCGTGCGCATCGACACGCCGCACACCATTGCCGACGGCGCGCAGACCCAGCAACTGGGCGAGTACACCTTCGAGCTGATCCGCCGCCACGTCGACGACATCGTCACGGTGACCGATGCCGCGCTGGTCGATGCGATGCGCTTCTTTGCGACCCGGATGAAGCTGGTTGTCGAGCCTACCGGCTGCCTGGGGTTTGCCGCGGCGCGGCAGCTCGGGGCGGAGCTGGCAGGGCGTCGGGTCGGCGTGATTCTCAGCGGCGGCAACGTCGACATGGCGCGGTTCGCGCAGCTGCTCGGCGACTGACTCGGGCCGCGACCTGGGCAGGCCTCGCCCCGATAACGTCCGCATCGCCGCCGTCGCGCGCTCAGGCAGGCAGATTGCGCCGTGCCTTGACCGGGCCAAAGCCGATCTCTTCCAGGCGCGCCAGGATGCGCGCGCCAGCCGCTGCGTCCGGCACTTCCACCTCGATGTCGATTTCGGCGGACTTGGGGCCGCTGGGCAGGAACGTGCGATCGTGGGTCACGGAGTTGATGTTGCCGCCGAGCTCGCCGATCGCGCCGCAGATGCGCGCCAGCGCGCCGGCCTGGTCCGTCACCGGCACGGTCAATCGCAGCAGGCGGCCTTCGCGCACCAGCTGGCGCTGCAGCACGGCGATCAGCGTGCGGTTGTCGACGTTGCCGCCGCAGATCACGATACCAACGCGCTGGCCGCGAAAGCGTTCCGGTTCGTGCAGCACCGCGGCCAGGCCCGCGGCGCCAGCGCCCTCCGACAGCGTCTTCTCGATCTGCAGCAGCAGTGCCATGCTCTCTTCGATCCGTGATTCAGGCACGACGGACACATGGCTCACGAAGCGCCGCATCAGCTCCATCGTCAGCGTGCCCGGCCGCGCAACGGCAATACCCTCGGCGACCGAGGCGTCGCTGACGTTCGGTCCTGACCAGAAGCCGAGTCCGCGCGCGGCGGCGGCATACCACTCGCTCTGCACGCCGACCAGCCGCAGCGTCGGGCGCAAGCGCTGCATCACGACGCCGATGCCCGCCAGCAGTCCGCCGCCGCCGATCGGCACGATCAGGGTGTCGAGCTCCACGCCACTGCGCGCGATCTCCAGTGCCAGCGTGCCCTGGCCCGCGATGACGTCGGGATCGTCGTAGGGGTGCACCAGGGTGAGTCCGCGGGATTCCACCAGGGACAGCGCATGCTCCGCGGCATGCTGGAACTCGCGTCCCGCGAGAATGACTTCGGCGCCGAAGTCCCGGGTGCGCTGCACCTTGACGGTGGGCGTGGTGGTTGGCATGACGATGGTGGCCGGGATGCCGAGCCTGGCGGCATGGAAGGCGAGACCCTGCGCATGATTGCCGGCCGATGCCGCGACCACGCCGCGCGAGCGCTCGACCTCGCTCAGCCGCAGCAGCTTGTTGAGCGCGCCGCGCTCCTTGAAGCTGCCGGTGTACTGCAGGTTCTCGAACTTGATCCAGATCCGCGCCCCGGTAATCCGGGAGAGGGTTTCCGACGCCAGGAACGGGGTGTCGAGGATCCGGCCCTGCTGGCGTCGCGCGGCTTCCTCGACGTCTTCAAAGGCCACATCGCGGGACATCGCCGCACTGTACCGCTATCTGACACACACTGCTTTGAACTTCAGGACGACGGCGGGCTATGCTGCGACGCCGGCGCAGGCCGCGCCGTTTCCCGATTGCCGGTTTCGTCAAGGAAGGCGACCCCATGTCCGAGATTGCGACTCTCAAGTCGGCGTTGCGCGCGTCAATCGGCGCGGCCGGTCCCACCGGCACTTACGATGACGCCACCTATGCCGAGATCATCCGGCTGATCAACGCCCTGGCCGAGCGTACGCCGATGCCGCGGCCGATCGACGCGCAGTCGGCCGTCACCGGTCCCTGGCGTTCCACGTTCGCGCAGTTCGGTCCGCGGCACACGGCCGGCAAGCCGGTCGCGCACGAGAACAAGCTGAACCTGCTGACTTTCGCGCGTTTCCCGGAACGGCCGGTGCGCGTGCTGGCGATCGAGCAGGAGATTCACCACGCCAGCGGCGACTACAACAACGTGCACTTCGTCGAGAGCATCGACGGCGCATTGCAGACCCAGCTGATCGTGTTCGGTCGGTACCGGATCGAGGCAGACAACCCGAAGCGCTACATCGTCGACTTCCACCGGATTGCCTTCAGTCCGCAAGGTGCGGTGACGCCAGAGCACATCCGCCGCAGCTTCGACCTTCCCGAGGACCAGGCGATGTCGGTGGAACTGAAACCGCCGCGCCTGTCCAGCGACGTGGTGTTCTGCGACGCCGACATGCGCATCAACTTCGGGTCGATGGGCGGCATCTACGTGATGGACCGCGTGGCCCACGGCGGCCATTCCGTCGCGTTCCCATGAGCGTGTCCGCGACCGCCCCGGTGGCACCGATACCTGTCGTGGCGCTGCCGCGTCGGGTCGAGTGGTCCTGGGCCAGCGGGTCGCTCGCGACCGCCAGCGTCACCAACGCGCTGTCGATCTACGCGCTGTTCTTCATGACCAGCGTGCTCGGGCTGCAGGCCGGAGTCGCGGGCACGCTGCTGCTGGCGGCCAAGCTCTACGACGCGGTTACCGACCCGGTGATGGGCGTGATCACCGACCGCACTCGGCATCGGCTCGGACGGCGACGGCCTTATCTCGTGGCGGGGGCCATCGCGACCGGCGTTGCGTTTGCGCTGTTCTTCAACCTGCCGGCGGGCAACACCGCCACGTCGCTGCTGCTCGCGCTCGGGACGCTGCTGCTGTTCTCGACGGCGTACACGGTCTACTCCGTGCCGTACCTGGCCATGCCGCCGGAACTCGCGCAGAGCTACGACTCGCGCACGCGGCTGATGTCCTATCGCGTGCTGTTCATGATGCTGGGTGTGCTGCTCGGCGCGGCCGGCGCACCGGCGCTGCTGCAGATGCTCGGCAGCGACGCGGGCGGGTTTGGGCTACTCGGCGTGATCCTCGGCAGCGTCGCGGCGTTGTCCGGCATCGTCGCGTTCCTGGGCACGGCCCGCGTGCCCATTGCGCCGCCGCCCGCCGCGGACCGTCCGCTGAACGTCGGCGTCGCCGTGCTGCAACCCTGGCGCGACGTCGCGTCGGTGTTCGGCAATGCGCCTTTCCGCGTGTTGACGCTGATCAAGCTGCTGCAGCTCGGGGTGCTGTCGGTGGCGCTCGCGTGCACCCCTTACTTCTTCTCGCAGGTACTCAAGCTGCCGCCGGCGGACATCGCCACGTTCCAGCTGGCGTTCACTTTCTCGGGCCTGTTCGCGATTCCGCTGCTGCGCGCCGTAATTGGCCGCTTCGGCAAGAAGCGCGCCTATCTCGTGCTGCTGGTCTCCTACGGATTCGCGATGCTCAGCTGGCTGACGTGGCAGCCCGGCGAGTCGCCGGTCCTGTTCTACGGGCGCGCGATCTGGATCGGCGTGTCGTCGATCGGCACGCTGCTGTGCGTGCTGTCGTTGCTGCCCGATACCATGGAGTACGACCGGCTGGTGTCGGGCGAATCCCGCGAGGGCGTGATGAGCGGCGTGTTCACGCTGGTCGAAAAGGTGGCCGGGGCGCTGGGCCCGTTCATTCTCGGCGTGCTGCTGCAATCGATGGGCCTGATTCCGGGCAATGCCCCGGGCATCGAGCAGCCCGCGAGTGCGCTGCTGGCAGTAAAGCTGGGGATGTCGCTGGTGCCGGCGCTGCTGACCTTCGCCTGCATTCCGCTGCTGCTGCGCTATGACCTGGATGCGGCCGGCCTGGAGCGCGTGCGCGCCCGCTACGGTGGCGCGGTTCCGGTCAGCGGTACATAGCGCGAGCCACCTGGCTCCGGCACTGATTCCACCAGCATCAGGCGCTGCAGCGGGAAGCTCACCGGCTGCCAGGCCTGCCGCTGTGCCCGTGCGCGCGTCACCGCGCGTGCGAGCGTGACGTGGGGCACCCATGGCCGCGGTTCACGCGCGAACCCGAGCCGGTCGAGGCGGCGCCAGAGCTGGTCGATGCATGCGTGAGCGGCCGCATTGGGCTGGCTGCTGCACGCCACCAGGGCCTGGGCCTTCGGCCAGTGTTCCAGCCGGTCGATCTGCACGCAGCCCGCGTCCTGCCGCTGTGCGAGTTCCAGCAGCGCACCGTGCCGCGATTCATTGACCGCACCGAGGAACGCGGCAGTCACGTGCAGCATGGCGGGCTCCACGGGCCGGCCCGCCAGCGGAAACAGTTGCGCTCGCGCAGCCGTGAGGGCGGCGAGGGTTGCGGCGTCCGGCCAGAACGCGAAGAACAGGCGTCGGTTCATCGTCATCGCAGCATGCCGCAACGGCCCGAGCTTGCCCACTTGCCACTCACCCGCCGCCGATTGCCCGCGCCCGCGCGCTCGGTGACACTGTCGGCATGACCGCACGCAGACGGAATTGCCGCTGATGCCGCCGAACTCCGATCCGCCCGAGCAGGCCCTGCGCTACCTCGCAGAGCTCGCGGGCCACGGCGCCGGTGACACCGCATTCTGGGCGCGCGTCGCCGACGGCGCGGCGGCGGCGGCGGCGGCGTTGCGGCCCTACGCGCACGACAGCCTGATGGCGCACGAGCCCGCCGATTACGCCGGTTGCCTGGATGCCTGTGCCCCCGCGGCCGCGACCTGCGCCCCGGCCCGGCCGCAAGCGGTACCGGCCATCGCGGCGGCACGCCGTGTCGCGGCCGCGCTGCCGCTCGAGCAGTGGTCGCTGATCGACGTCGCGGCGCATATCGCCAGCGGCGAATTGCGCAGTGTCGATGTGACCGCCGCGGCGCTGGCGCGCGCGAAGCTGGAACAGCCGCGGTTGAACTGCTTCATCGAACTGGTGGGGGACCAGGCGATGCGCGCCGCTGAAGCCGCGGATCGCCGGCGCGCATCCGGCCAGCCGCTCGGTGCGCTGCACGGCGTGCCGCTCGCGCACAAGGACATGTTCGACCTTCCCGGTCGCGCGCCAACCTGCGGCGCGCGCCTGCGCGGGCCGGCACCCGCGCGCGCTGCCACGGTGATCGAGCGGCTCGATGCCGCCGGCGCGATTTCGATCGGCATGCTCAACATGTCGGAGTTTGCGATCGGCGCCACCGGTGACAACGTGCACTACGGGCGCTGTCGCAACGCCGTGGAGCCGGCTTTCATGGCTGGCGGTTCCTCGAGCGGTTCGGCGGCAGCCGTGGCCGGGTACTGCGCATTCGGTGCGCTGGGCTCGGACACAGGAGGTTCCGTGCGCATCCCGGCCGCCGCGAATGGCGTGGTGGGCCTGAAGCCGACCTACGGCCGCATTTCGCGGGCCGGCAGCATGCGCCTGTCGCCCTCGGTCGACACGATTGGTCCGCTGGCGCGCCGGGTCGCCGACGTGGCGCTGCTGCTGGATGTGGTCGCAGGCCCGGATGAGCGCGATTCTACGGCCAGCAACCGACCGGCAGCCGATACCCTGCGCGGACTGCCCGGTGGCGTGACGGGGCTGCGGATCGGTGTAGTGTCAGGCGGATTCCTCGACGGCATGACCGCCGAGGTCGGTACGCTGATGCAGCGCAGCCACGCGGCGCTGCGCGCTGCGGGCGCGACGCTCGTCGAGGTGGAATTGCCCGACAGCGCCGCGCTGTCCGAGCTGAGCCGGGCGCTGATCTACCCGCAGATCAGCGCGCTGCATGGCGCGTGGCTGCGCGAGTATCCGCAGCTCTACTCACCCGCGGTCCGGGTGCGAGCGTCGTCGGGAGTGATGCTGCCGGCCTCGGTCTATGCCGAAGCGCTGACGCTGCGACCGCGGCTGCTGCAACGCTTCGTCGCGCAGGTGTTCAGCCGCTGTGATGTGCTGCACCTGCCGACGTTGATGGTTCCCGTGCCGCGATTCGCCGACGTGGACACGGGTGGTGGCACGACGCTGTGGTCCGTGCTGGCGCAGCTGGTTCACTGCACCGCGCCGTTCAATTACCTGGGTCTGCCCGCCCTGAGCCTGCCGGCGGGTCGCACCGCCAATGGTCTGCCAGCGAGCGTGCAACTGGTCGGCCGGCCGTTCGACGAGTCGACGCTGCTGCGCGTCGGCGCGGTCCACGAAACGGCCTGCGACGCAACGAGTAACCGCTGATCCGGATTGCGATGTCGTCGCCCTATCCGCTGGCGACAGCGGAGCAGTCGCGTTGCTCGAAGAACTCGAGCCAGGCGCCGTCCGGACTGCGCACGACGAAGGCCACCACTGTGCCGTAGGGCGGCAGCCGCAGGCAGCGGGTTGGCGCCAGCGGCTGCACCCCGTTGGCCCGGATCCGGCGCTCGTAGCCCGCAAGGTCGGGCACGTGGATGCGATAGGCCAGGATGCCGAGGTTCGGTGGTTTCGCGCGCGTGGAGTAGTCGCG
>JANPDV010000465.1:0-2211 GCA_031431655.1 Gammaproteobacteria bacterium
GCGCCCCTGGGCCATCAGCTTGAAGTAGATCCCGAAGCAGAGGATGGACGGCACCCACAGCGCAGTGAACAGCCCCTCTTCGCGTTGTCCCGAAAACCAGAGGTAGCCCGAGACCGCAAAGGAAATGGCCACTGCGAGCAGGATGAAAATATCGGACTGCTTGATCAACTTCCGTCTCCTTGAATGTCAGTTATCCCAGCTGGCAATTGCGGCCAGCACACAGCCGGCGACTGCCATGCCAGCAATGGCCCTGATACCGGAATGCCCGGCCACCTCGACCCCTTCGATTGGCAGCATCCCGGCAACGCCACCCACCAGCCAAATAGTAGCCGATACGATCATCAGGATGCCGGCGAAGACCATCGCCCGGCGGAAAGGGCTTCGTGAGTTCATGTCCGGGTTTGCCTCGTGTGGGGGCGACGCATCGGAACTTTGATTCTATCTGTCATGGAAGCATCGCCAGTTCATGAAGGGAGCATAGGCGTTAACAGTCAGCGAGTGCGGGCAAAATCGCGTGCGGCCAGCCCCTCAGCGCCGCTGGACATCGAGAGATCAGGCGTTGCGGTCCCTGCCGGAGGCAAGCAGACACTCCTCCATATCACTTCGTCCGTGAGGCGGCCGCGCGCGAGCATATAGCCGTTTGATTCATGCGGACGGCTGAAGGCGTGATGGATCATCTGCGTGCGACCGTCGCGGACGAGTCACCCGGCAGGTCGCACACCGCTGCCGAACATGGCTGACCCAGGCAGGCCTGAACACCTTGGCCACACCCGAACCTTGGCCACAACCGGAGGGCGTCATGACGCTGCGCGGCGCTGCGTTTCGCGGCAACAAGGCGGAATTGCCGAGCAAGCCCTGTGTCGCCTGCGGCCTGCCCATGAGCTGGCGCCGCAGGTGGGCGAAGAACTGGACCGAGGTGAAGTACTGCTCCGAAGCCTGCCGGCGTGCCAAGGCCAGGCGTGGCTGAGCTACGCGCCCTGGTCATTGTGCTGGGCGACCAGCTCGACCTCGAAGCGGCCGCGTTCGATGGTTTCGACACGGGCGTCGACGCCGTCTGGATGGCCGAGGTCGCCGCAGAGTCGACCCATGTGTGGTCGAGCAAACCGCGCACGGTGATGTTCCTGGCGTCGATGCGGCACTTCGCGCAGGCCGTGGAAACCGCCCGCCGGCACGTGCACTACACCCGCCTGGATGCGGCCGGCAATGCGGGCAGCCTGCAGGCGCAGTTGCAGGCCGACATCGGACGGCTGCGACCTGCCCGACTGGTGATGACCACGCCGGGCGACTGGCGCGTGCTGCAGGCGATCAAAGCAGTGGCGGAGGCCAGCGGCACGCCACTGGACGTCCGCGAGGACCGGCACTTCTTCGCCAGCGTCGGCGACTTCGCGGCGCACGCCAAGGGCCGCAAGTCCCTGCGCATGGAGTACTTCTATCGCGAGCAGCGCAGGCGCCATGGCGTGCTGATGCACGGCGACGAACCTGTCGGCGAACAGTGGAACTTCGACGCCGATAACCGCGAAGCGTTCGGCCCGGAAGGTCCGGGTGACGCACCGCCGCGGGTGTCCTTTGAGCCCGATGCCGTCACGCGTGAGGTGATCGCACTGGTCAACAGCAACTACGCAGACCACCCCGGCCGGCTCGACAGCTTCGCCTGGCCGGTGACTCGCGCCCAGGCGCTGCAATCCCTGCGCGCCTTCGTCAAGGAGCGCCTGCCGTTGTTCGGTCGCTACCAGGATGCGATGTGGCCGGGCAACCCGTGGCTCTATCACGCGCACCTGTCGGCTGCGCTCAACCTGAAGCTGCTGAATCCGCGCGAGGTGGTGGCTGCGGCCGAAGCGGCGTACCGCGACGGGCACGCGCCACTGGCCAGCGTCGAAGGTTTCATCCGCCAGATCCTCGGCTGGCGCGAGTACGTGCGCGGCATCTACTGGACGCAGATGCCCGCGTATCTCGAGCGCAACGCACTCGACGCCCGGGAGAATCTGCCCGCGTGGTACTGGACTGGCGCCACGGACATGGCCTGTCTGCGCGACGCGCTCGCGCAGACGCTGGCTCACGGCTACGCCAACCACATCCAGCGGCTGATGGTCAAGGCCTGTATGCGCTGATGCTCGGGGTGCAGCCGAAGCAAGTGCACGCCTGGTACCTGGCGGTCTATGTCGATGCGGTGGAGTGGGCCGAGCTGCCCAACACCCTGGGCATGAGTCAGTA
>JANPDV010000466.1:0-7985 GCA_031431655.1 Gammaproteobacteria bacterium
TGAAGCTTTGGGGCTCGCGGCGGTGGAAATTGCCGGGCCGGAAGTCTCTTGTGCCGGCATCGGGATGATGGGCTGGCCCGACCCGTCCACGGTGCGCGCCGTCCCACCGGGCTTGCCGGCCACGGCGGCGGAGGCCGCCGCGCCGCCGCCCACGATCACCGGAATGGCGAAACTGCGCGCGATCGTGCCGGCAGCCGATTCCACCTGCGCGACGACCGAAATGTAGAACACACCATCGCGCCGCGGCATGACGCTGATCTCGTGGCGAATGGCAGCGCCGTCGACTGGCTTCTCGACTCGATCGAGCATCGCGCCCGACACGACCTCGATGCCATCGCTCGACTGGAAACTGACATAGAGCGCCTGGATATCGGCGCCGCGGGGTGTGACTTCGATGTTGATCGGCAGGACCCGGCCTGCCTCAGGACGCTCGAGTATGTCGAACTTCATTTCGATCGGGGCGCCCGGCTTGCCAGCGGCCGACACCGCGGCAACCATGGTGTCTGCGTCTTTACTGTTCCGCACGACCTTCGGTGCGGAACCAGCCGTGGCCGCAGCGCCCGAGTCGGGTGCCGAGCGGCTACAGCCAGCCAGCACCCATGCGGCGGCGGCGACCAGCAGCGTGGTCTTCACGAAATGCTCAGCTGGACGTCGAAACACGTGTCACCTCGTGGGGTCGACCCATCGACGTTGGAAAATTCATAGACCTCGGCCACATACGAACCTGCCGCAAGGGACAGCGTCAAGGTCTCGGTACCAGATGCGGTGCCCTCGGCCCGTCCACGCTCGACGCCAGCAGCGTAGAGCACGATGTCCGGATCCGACCCCATCGCGCCGTTGCGGGCAACCAGCGACACCGTGCTGCTGAGCGCAATTGTAAAGCGCAGAAAGCGACGATTGCCGAGCTTGTTGTAGGTCGCCGTATTGCTGTTGCCGGGCAAACTCGAGCAGACCTGTCGCGTCTGGCCGGCCGTCATCGGCGCAAACACGGGCAGGTTACGCACGTCGCCGCCGTTGTTGGTTTCGCCCGAGCCGAAGTCATCGCTGCCGGCGGCGATCAGCTGGCCGGACGCAAGGGCATTCAGCCCGCTTGCCTGGCTCGGACTGGCGGTGCGCAGCGCATTGAGAAGACTGAACGCCGAAGTGAACGCGCCGGACGCGCGCACCGGCCCGCGCATTGCCGCATGGATCGGCCCAAAACCCAGGGACACGGAATCCGGCCCATCCGCCGCGGAGTCGAACACATCCCAGACGATCGACTGCACTGAAGCTTCATTGAACCAACCCGAGGGATTCGCCGCGTTCGACTCGACGTTGATCGAGAAACCGCTGGCGCCGCTTGTGCCGAAGCTGTCCCGGTAGACCGGGTCGGCCTTCACCATGCCGGCGAACGCGTTGCCCCAGCCTTCGCTGAAGGCGACCCGAAGGTCCAGCCGGTCCGAAAGCGTGTGCCCGCCACCCAGGCTGTCGTCGCGCGAGAAACTGTCCTGGTAATAGTGACCCCACTCGTGCGCGACGACATGCTGATCGAATTCGTCCGAGTCGCTGTCGATCGCGCCGAGCACGTATATGCTCGGGCCCTGTCCCGGAATGTTCTGGTAGAACGAAGTGCCGATCTGTCCGCGAGTCAGCGACGCACCGCTGCCGTCGCAGAAACCGTTGGCACCAGCGCTGCAGGGAATGTTGTTGGGGCTCCAGTACAACTGCAGCTCCGGGAATACCACGGCCGGCTCGGCGTCGACGACGAGCTGCGTCGCCTGCCAGACGACATCGAGCAGCGAAAACGGACCGGCGACGCGGAGCCCGCTCGCCGTCGGCGTCGCTGATGCGTGCAGGTTGCGGGTGCCCGGCAGCGCGCCCGAATCGGCGGGAGTGCCGTCAAGAACGTACACCGCGTTACCGGCCGTGTTGTCGCGCACGGACGCCACGTTGCCGCCGGTCGACCCGCGCCGCAGCTCCGCGCGAACCCGCACGAACAAGTTGGTGTTGATCGGCACCAGGATGCTGTAACGACCTGCGGCGTCGGTGACCGTGCTGCCCAGGGGCTGCTGAGTCGACACGGACACGGCCTGGACGACCACGCCGCGTGCCGGCTGGCGGCTCGCCTGAGCCAGGAGCAATCCCGCATTGGTCCCGGCGCCGAATGGCACGCGATCGAATGTGACCTCGCCCGACAGCGTCACTTCGCGGATCGGATTGGTGCCGGCGCCCGACGAATTGCTGTCCGCGCCCGACCCGCCACCGCCGCCACCACAGGCGGAGAGGGTCAACGCAAGCAGCATCGTTGCAACGGCGCCCGACTGGTACCGGCGGGCTGAGACAAGCATTGCGGGAGGCTAGCACAGCCCTCCGCGACTGCCCGGCCAATGAAGCGCAGGAATGCGCACCAGTTCCGATGTGGTCGGCTGCGTCGCCAGTCCGCGACGCCGGGCCGCGGCCTCAGGACGGATCGGCGGACAGGTCGAGCGGCTCGCGCAGGGCCTCGAGCTGCTGCCACAGGTCGCTTATGTGCTCTTCCCAGAAGCGCGGACTCGTGAACCAGGGAAAGGCCCGTGGAAAGGCCGGGTCGGACCAGCGGTCGGCAATCCACGCGCTGTGATGCAGCATGCGAAGCGCCCGCAAGGGCTCGACCAGCGCGACCTCGGAACGATCAAAGCTGTGGAACTGGTCATACCCTTCGCACAGACGCAGCCACTGCGCGCGACGTTCATCCGGATTGCCCGATACGAACATCCACAGGTCCTGAACCGCCGGGCCGGTGGCACAGTCATCGAGGTCGACGAACACCGGGCCGTGCTCGTTCCAGAGCACGTTGCCGAGATGGCAGTCGCCGTGGAGCCGGATCCGGCGTGCGGGTGCAGCGAACTCGAGCTGGTCCTGCACGCTGTCGAGAACCTGCCGCGACACTTCGTCGTAGCGCGCCAGCATGCCACCTTCGAGAAAGCCTGATTGCAGCAGCCTTGAGCGTGCGGCCACGCCCAGTCGCGCGGCATCGATCTGCGGCCTCACCCGAAAGCGCCGTTGCGCACCAATGGCGTGGATGCGACCGAGCGTGCGGCCGATCAGTTCCAGTTCCTGGGCAGAGTCGACCGCGGCAGCGCGCCCGGGGAGCCGCAGGAACAGTGCGAATCGCATGCCGCCGCGGTGATGCAGCGTGTTGCCCGAAAATACCAGCGGCGCCGCTACCGGCAGCTCCGCGGCCGCCAGTTCGGCGGTGAACTCGTGCTCCTCGATAATCTGAGCATCGCTCCAGCGAGCCGGCCGGTAGAACTTGGCCACCAGTACGCCGCGGTCTTCGGTACCTATCTGGTAGACACGGTTCTCATAGCTGTTGAGGGCAAACAGCATGCCGTCACAGTGCAGCCCGAGCGACTCGGCGCAATCGAGCACGCTGTCCGGTGACAGGCCCGCGAACGGTTGGTCGCCGCCGGCACTCATCCCGCCGCCGGCAAACTGCAGGACGCGTCACAACGGTCGCAATCGCATTGGCTATCATCACGACGGTCCAAACCGATCGAGATCCCATGTCCCAAGGAACCGTTCTCGTCACCGGCGGTGCCGGATACATCGGCAGCCACGTCGTGCTGCAACTGCGCGAACGCGGCGAGCAGGTCGTCGTGCTCGACAACCTCAGCACCGGATTCCGGCAGGCCGTATTGGATACGCCGCTGATCACGGGCGAAGTGGGTGACCGCGAGGTCGTGACCCGCGTGCTGCGCGAGCGCGGCGTCAGGACCGTGATGCACTTCGCGGCCCACACGATCGTGCCCGAATCGGTCCGGGATCCGCTCAAGTACTACGGCAACAACACCTGCTCCACTCGCGCGCTGCTTGCCTGCTGCCAGGAACAGGGGATTCCGCATTTCGTGTTCTCCTCGACCGCGGCAGTCTACGGCATCCTCGACTCCGGCTATGCCAGCGAAGACACCCCTACCCAGCCAATCAATCCCTACGGCACCTCCAAGCTGATGTCGGAGTGGATGCTGCGCGACCTCTCCTTCGCGACCCCGCTGCGCAGCGTAGTCCTGCGTTACTTCAACGTCGCCGGCTCGGATCCGCAGTTGCGCATCGGTCAATCGACCCGTAACGCCACGCTGCTGATCAAGGTTGCGGCCGAGGTCATGGCGGGCAAGCGCCCGCACCTCGCCGTCTTCGGCACCGACTATCCGACGCCGGACGGCACCGGCGTGCGCGACTACATCCATGTGGCCGACCTCGCGCGGGCGCATCTCGATGCGCTGGACTACCTGCGGGCCGGCGGCGACTCCACCACCCTGAATTGCGGGTATGGCCAGGGCTACAGCGTCCGCGAGGTCATAGACGCGGTGCGCCGTCATGGCAGCGGCGAACTGCCGATCATCGAACAGCCCCGCCGCGAAGGGGATCCGCCGATACTCGTGGCGCGCGCGGACCGGATCAAGTCGGTGCTGGGCTGGCAGCCGCGACTGAACGACCTCGACACCATCGTCCGCACGTCGCTGGACTGGGAACGCAAGCTGGCTGCCGAGCCCTGGTAACCCACGCGGCGGCACTGGCGGTCTGCGCGCGGCTCGATGCCCCGCCGCTGGTCCGCTGGCCACGCCCCCATGGCGCTAGAATGGGCGCATGCGCTGGTTTCGCCCCAAGTCCCTCAGCAGCCTGATGTGGCTGGGCCTGGCCCTGGCGGCCCTGCCGCTGGTAGTGGCAGTGCTCAATGCAGCCGTGCAGATGCGGCAGCTCGCCAGCGCCAGCGAGCAGCTGGTGTTGCGTGGCGTTGAGGCGACGCGCTCCAGCCAGTTGCTCCTTGGGTCCATCGCATCACTCGAGCGCACCGCCCGGCTTCACCAGGTGCTGGGCGAGCGCAAGCTGCTGGATGCCTATGCGCAAACGGACGACCGCCTGACCGCGACCCGGATTGCCCTGGGGCGGCAGCTTGTCGGTGCAGATGCCGCCGCCCGGCTGGCGGCACTCGAGAAGCTGCAAATCGGCCTGCGCGCTGGCGTCATGGGCACGCCGGTCGGCACACCGGCGTACGAGTCCCTGCTGGGGAACTTCGACCGCCTGGGCGAGGTAGCCGGGCGGCTGGCGGAGAGCGGCAACCGCCAGCTCGACAGCGAGCTGAACGAGCTGCGCAGCAAGGCCGAAACAGCGCGCAAGCGCCTGTTTCAGCTGTCGGCCCTGCTGGTACCGCTGACGCTTGCGGCCGTGCTCGTGGTGACGTACTGGATCGGGCGACCGCTCCGGCAGATCGACCGCGCGATCAGCGAGCTAGGACGAGGCACTTTCTCCCATCCCATCGGCGTCAGCGGGCCGCTCGATCTCGAGCGATTGGGCAGGCAGCTGGAGTGGCTGCGACTGCGGTTGCTGGATTTCGCGCAGGAGCGGAACCGTTTCCTGCGACACATGTCACATGAACTCAAGACGCCACTCGCCAATATCCGCGAAGGTACCGACCTGTTGATGGATGGGGCGGTCG
This sequence comes from Gammaproteobacteria bacterium, assembly GCA_031431655.1. Lineage (GTDB taxonomy): Bacteria > Pseudomonadota > Gammaproteobacteria > Steroidobacterales > Steroidobacteraceae > UBA964. The sequence continues at coordinate 5,456 of JANPDV010000466.1, forward strand.
GCGAACTGCAGGGCGGGCAACGCGAAGTCACGGCGATCCTGCGCGAAAATGGCATCAAGCTGCAGCGCCTGATCGAAAACCTGCTCTCGTTCAGCGCGTGGCAATCGCAGAGCCTTGGGCTCGAGCTGAGCGAGTTCCGGGCCCGGCCGCTGATCAAGCAGGTGCTCGAGAATCAGCAGCTCACTCTGCTGTCACAACGCGTACGTCTCGACGTGCGGGTCGACGATGTGACCCTGTATGCGGACCGCGGCAAACTCAGACTGATCATGGAGAACCTGTTGTCGAATGCGATCAAGTACTCGCCCCGCGGCGGCACAATCACGGTGCGGGCGGGCGCGGAGAATGCCGATTTCGTGCTCGATGTGGCGGACTCGGGCCAAGGCATCCCGGAAGAGGACCGCGCAAGGATTTTCGACGCGTTCTACACCGGCAAGCCGTCGTCGAGTTCGGTCAAGGGCACAGGGATAGGCCTGTCAGTGGTAATGGAGTTCGTCAGCGTTCACGGCGGTAGCGTACAGATCATCGATGGCGAGTTTGAGGGTGCCCACTTTCGCGTTCGCATGCCACTGCGCTGCACTCGCAGCGATCCCGCGGAGCGGGCTAATGCGGCCTGAGCAGCCCCCTCGGATCGCGATGCGAACTCCGATCCAATGGCTGGTCGTTGCTCCGCTGCTGGCGCTGACGCTGACGGCCTGCGCCTCCATCGCCGGCAAGCAGGGTGAACGAGGCAGCGAATCGCAGGCCGAGACCGCGCCAGACCGGAACGCAGTGCAGGCCCAGGCGCTGGCGTTCTACCTGGAGCTGCTGCATCGCTTCGCCAAGGCCGCACCGGGCGAGCAGGCCGAGATCTTCGCCAACATACAGCGCGAGTTCGACGCGCAACCGTCGCCGTCGAGCCAGCTGCATTTCGCGCTCGCGCTCGCCACCCCCGAACATGCTGCCGCGGATCCCGCGCGTGCCCAGTCACTGCTGCGCGAGCTGCTCGAAGCCCCCCAGCAGCTTTCAGCGGCCGAGCACGCGGCGGCCTACCTGGAGCTGCTGAAGCTGGACCGGCAGCTCGGCCTGCTGGCCGAAACGCGCCGCCTCCAGGCCGATGCGGAGCGCACCGAGCGCGAGCGTCTCGGCGCACTGCAACGACGCCTGCAGGCAGAGACGGACGAGAACGCACGCCTCAGGCGTGCGCTTGACGATGCCCAGGCCAAGCTGGACGCCATCGCCAACATCGAGCGCGGTACCGCCACGCGCAAACCCAGTCGCGAGACTCCTTGACCACCCCGCAGACCACGGACGGACGGGCTTCATGAACGCAATGCTCCAGGCACCCAAGCGCAAGCCACGGATCCTCGCCGTCGACGACGATCCGGGCCTCCTGCGTCTGTTGACGATCAGGCTGCGCGCCGAGAACTATGAGGTCGAGGCCGTGGAGAGCGGCACCGTGGCCCTTTCCGCCGCCAGTCGCTTTCGGCCGGACCTTGTCATCACTGACTTGCGGATGGACGATCTGGATGGCATTGGACTGCTCAAGGAACTGCAAGTCCGCTATCCCGGCCTGAAGGTCATCATCCTCACGGCGCATGGCACCATCCCGGACGCTGTCCAGGCGACACAGATGGGCGCTTTCGGCTTCCTCACCAAACCCGTCGACAAGCAGGAGCTGCTGGACCAGGTGCAGAAGGCACTGCGCATCTCGGGCTTCAGCGAGACTGCAGAAGACTGGCGCTCCGAGATCATCACCCGCAGCCCGCTGATGGAAGAGCGGCTGGCGCAGGCGCACATGGTGGCGGGAACCGATGCACGCGTGCTGATCACCGGCGAGAGTGGCACCGGCAAGGAACTGCTGGCGCGCGCCATCCACAAAGCCAGTCCGCGACGCAGCAAGCCGTTCGTCGCAATCAACTGCTCGGCGATGGCCGAGGAACTGCTCGAGTCGGAACTGTTCGGCCACGAGCGGGGCTCTTTCACCGGTGCCATCAGGCAGCATCGCGGCCTGTTTCAGGCAGCGGACGGCGGCACCCTGCTGCTGGACGAGATCGGCGACATGCCAGCACGGCTTCAGGTCAAACTGCTCCGAGTCCTGCAGGAGAACTCGATCCGTCCGGTAGGGAGCACCGAGAGCATTGCGGTCAACGTCCGCGTGATCTCCGCGACGCACCGTGACCTGCAGCAACTGATGGCCGCAGGACAGTTCCGCGAGGATCTCTACTACCGACTCAATGTCGTGCACATCGAGATGCCGTCATTGTCGCGGCGACGCGAGGACATTCCACTGCTGGTGGGCCACTTCCTCGCACACATTGCCCGCGAGACCGGCCAGAGGAAGATCTATGCGCCCGAGGCCGTGGAACTGTTGGCCACTGCGGACTGGCCGGGCAACATCAGGCAGCTGTCGAATGTGATTCGACAGAACGTTGCGCTGTCGCAGGCGCCGATCATCGCGGTGGATCTCGTGCAGCAGTCCATCGGGGGAGTCGGCGGGCGCCTGCCCTCCTTCGACGAGGCTCACGACGAGTTCACGCGCAGCTACCTGTCG
>JANPDV010000467.1:0-6348 GCA_031431655.1 Gammaproteobacteria bacterium
TCGGCGGCGCGGGCTATGACTACTACCAGGGTTCGATCGCCGTCAATGCGGCCGGCGATGTCGTGATCGGCTACAACCGCTCGGGGCTCGATCCGGCCACTGGGCGGATCAGCTTCATGGCGCGCAGCTTCGCGACGGCGCTGGATGGCCGCCTGGTATCGACGAGCAGCGAATTCCTTCTCAAGACGAGCCTCACCGACGACTACCACAATGGCAGTCTTTTCGGACGACCCGCTGCCGGTCGCCAGCGCTGGGGCGACTACAGCCAGGTTTCGATCGATCCGACCAACAGCAATATTTTCTACGCGATCGGCCAGTTCGCCCGCGAGTACAACCTGCCGGCATTTGGCCACCCCGGCGGCACCGGCGGATCGCGCTGGGGCACCTGGATCGCAGCGCTCGATGTCCGTGGCGCGGTCGTCGGTGTTCCCGAACCAGCCACCCTGTTGTTGATGGCTCTGGGCCTCGGCGGCGTCGGCTTCGCGCAGCTGCGTCGGCGTCGGCCTGGCGCAGCCTGACGCGCCCCGTGGCTCCTGTGACTCCGGTCACGGATCCGCGCGAGTCGCCACCGGGCGACGCGTAACGGCTCATTGCTGCCGACGGCCCGGAATTATGCTCCGGTCTCGTTGACGCATCGAGGAGTCGAGATGACGCGACTTGCCGCTTCGGTCCTCGCCCTCCTGGCGTGGCCTTCTCTGGGCTTTGCCGCAGTTCATGAAGGTAACCCGGCGAACTATCGAACGCTGCTGAGTGCACTCGTGCCGGGCGACACGCTGCTACTGGCCGCCGGCACGTACACGCAGGGCCTGCCGCTCGAGGCGAAGGCCGGCACGGCGCAGTTGCCTATCGTGATTCGTGGGCCGACGGAGCAGTCGGCCGTCTTTACTGCCCGTGCCTGCTGCAACACCGTTCAGCTCGATGGAACGAGCTACGTCGAGGTTCGCAACCTGACGCTCGACGGGCTCAACCTCGATGGACCGTTCGGCGTCGACTCGCGCGGCGCGAGCCACCACATCACGATCGAAAATCTCAAGATCATCAATCATGGTGCGGGTCAACAGATTGTCGGCATCTCAACCAAGGGGCCGGCGTGGAACTGGACCATACGCGGCAACACCATCCTGGGTGCCGGCACGGGCATGTACCTCGGCAACTCGGACGGAACGCAGCCTTTTGTTGCGGGAGTCATCGAGAGCAATCTAATCGTCGATTCTCTGGGCTACAACCTGCAGATCAAGCATCAGCTGCCGCGGCCGACCGCCATTGGACTGCCGCCAGGCCCGAGCCGGACCGTCATTCGCAACAACGTCTTCAGCAAGCGAAGCAATGCCTCGACGGGCGCGAACGCGCGACCGAATGTGCTGGTCGGCCACTTTCCGCTGACGGGCACCGGCGCCGACGATGTCTACGAGGTCTATGGCAACTTCTTCTATGAGAATCCGACCGAGGCCCTGTTCCAGGGCGAGGGCAACATCGCGCTCTACGACAACCTCTTCGTGAACTCGGGTGGGGACGCGGTCAATGTGCAACCTCAGAACGATCGTCCTCGGGCCGTCACGATCCTGCACAACACCGTCGTCGCAAGCGGCGGCGGCCTCCGTGTGAGCGGTGGTGCCGCCGGAACGGTGCAACGCATCGTCGGCAACGCGAGCTTCGCGGCGACGCCGATTTCGGGACCGAATGCGGCCGACAACGTGATCGGCACGCGCGCGGAGGCTGCGAACTACCTGATCGCGCCGCTGGCCGCGATCGGCAGTCTGAGCCTGTTTCCCAAGGCGGGCTCTCTGGCCGGCGCGGTGCTCGATCTCGCGCCCTACAACGCCTTGACCGACTACAACAAGGACTTCAACCGCACGCCACGCGCGGGCGGCATGCGTGGCGCCTATGAAGGGCAGGAGATCAATCCGGGCTGGACGCTGGCACTGGCCATCAAGTCGGAGGTGGTGGCGAACCCGCCACTGCCGCGCCCGACGCCAGCGCCAACTATCGCCTTCAGCGCGAATCCTGCGCAGGTGCCCGCGCAGTCGCGCGCGACGCTGACCTGGTCCTCGACGGATGCGACGAGTTGCCAGGCATCCGGCGGCTGGTCGGGGGCGCGAACGACGGCTGGCTCCGAGTCGGTCGGACCGATCGCGTCAACTACGAGCTTCCGCCTCGACTGCACGGGGCCCGGCGGATCCCAGACTGCTTCGATGCAGGTCGCGACCTTCACTGCACCGACCGTGACGCTGGCAGCCAGCACGGCGCGCGTTGCGCCGAACGACTCGGTTACGCTGACCTGGAACAGCACAGGCGCCACGGCCTGCGCCGCTACGGGGGCGTGGAGCGGCAATCGCGGAACGGCGGGCTCGGAGGCCTCGCCGGCGTTGTCCGCGAACTCGACGTTCTCACTCTCCTGCTCCGGCAACGGTGGTAGCGCCACGCAGTCGGTCGCCGTCGCCGTGGACGCCCCCGTCCCGACGGCCGCGGCGCCGACGCCAGGCCAGACGCCGGTTGCGAACGCAAACCCTACTACAGGCGGTGGCGGCCAAATCCCGTTGTGTACGCTGCTGGCCTGCGGCAGCTTGCTGTTCTCGAGGGCCCGCAGGCGCTGTACGGTCTAGTCGTTGCATTACTGACGGTCGCATGATTAATGCAATGCCGTGTTCAAAAAAGGGGCAGGTCGGATTGGGCGATGCAGCCGCCCAGGACGCGTTGGGAACCTCGGGCGTTTCGCAGGCTTCGAAGCAGGACTCGTCCGAGTCCGGGATGTCGTCCGGCTGGCCGTTGGGGTGATGGAAGGAGGCGCCGTCCCAGATCACGATGACGCGGCCGCGAAGATGCTGCAGCAGGTACCAGAGAAAGTCGTGCACTTCATCGCGCAAAATGTTCTTCGAGTGCAGCCTGAAGTAGAACCCGAGCCGGCGTCGCTTCGGGCTGACGGAAAGCCCGCCGATCACTGAGATTCGCGCATGCTTGCAACGATGGCGGATGATCGGCGTTTGACCGACCGGCGCCCAGGAGCGCCGAACCGTCGGGATCAGCATGAAGCCCGATTCGTCGACAACGACGAGGTGGGCACTTAGCCGCGCAGCGTTCCGGCTTCTGGCAACTGAAGCCCAGGTCGTGCAGCAGGCGCGCGACATGGCCGCGACGAAACTGGGCGTGACAGTTCTTCTCGATCAGAGTGGCGACGCGTCGCGTGGTCTAAAGTTCCGTGTCAAAGCCGTTCGCTAGCCCGCCCTTGAGCAGCAACTTCACCAGACGCTGGCGCTGCGCCTCGGTCAGGGTGGCAGGCCGACCCGGCGAGAAGCGCACGCGCAGTCACTTCTCGCCATCCCGCTCTCGCGCATCAGGCCACCGCATCACCGAACTGGCGGCACTGTCGACCATGCGACCGACTTCGTTGAGCGTGTAACCCGCATCCAACAGACGCAGCGCCTGGTGGCGCCTCGCCTCGATCAGCTCCGCAGAACTCTTCGGTCGCGGCATGGGCATCACTCCGGTGGGAGAGCTCGCCCACGATTGCATTATTTAAGCGACAGTCAGTAGTGGTGGTCGTGACGATGAACTCGGTGCCGGCTTCGAGGCGAAGCGCCTCACGGACGGACTTGGGCAGGACGACCTGGCCTTTGGATGACGGCTGGGTGCGGCTCATTTGAGCTGAATTCCGACGATCAGTGTCCCGGGCCCGCCGTGGACGCCGAGCGCGGTGCCCATGTCCGTGACCCGAAGGGTCGATACTTCGCCCGGCGGCAGCGCCGCCTGCAGATGTTGAGCCAGAGCCTGGCCTGCGCCCGGGGCGTCACCATGCCCGATCAGGATCCTGAAGCGGGGCGATCTGCCGGCCTTCTCGTCGGCCGTGGCGGCGTCCGACTTCGTCGCCTGCTTTGCCATGAAACGCGCGAAGCGCTGATCGAGTCTGTGCGTTCCCCATAGCGCGCCACCCAGGGTGACCCGACCGTCCGGCTGAGTCGCCAGGATGATCGAGACTCGCAGCAGGTTCGCGACGACGCGTGCGAACTTCGGTACGCGGCCGCCTTTCACTGCGTAGTCGACGCTGCCCAGCAAAGCGAACGCGCGGGTGCGGGGGATGGCCTTGCGCACGGCGGCGGCACCAGCGCAGCCAACCGCGCCATCAGCTCCAGCGGCTCGAGCACGATGTGCGTCGTGCGGTCGTGGTCCGGGGTCTTCACCGCGTAGCGCACCTTGCCCTGAGGGCGTCAGCGCGAGGCGCTCCGTCGCCCACCGGCGGGCGGTTCGCGTAGCGGCAAGCAGGCGTTCGAGCTTCGCGCGTTCTGCGGGCGGAGCGTCCAGGCCCGCGGACGCGTCCGCACTTGACCATAGTCAGGGGCGCAACCACCACCGGCCGGTTGACGCAATCTCAGCCGAAACCCGCCATCGGCAATCGTCTGTTCCGCTGGCAGGTGTGGAGTACGTTCGACGGCGAATTCCGTTTGGCCGGCCAGATGGCGCATTTCAGAGCCCAACACCGGGCATCCCCGCGATCGCCGCCGCCGGCTCCGCCCCGCCGAGTCCACATCTCGTCCGCCATGCAATCGGAACATGCTGGACCGGGTTTCGAGACGCGCGCCCGAGGACTCCATCATTGATATCATTATTGATATTTGCTATCATTCCGCCATCATTTAATTGCAGTGCTTGCAATGGCCGCCATTACAGTCAGAAACCTGCCGGAAGAAACCGCCCGCGCGCTCAAGGCGCGCGCGGCCAATTCCGGGCGCAGTACCGAAGCGGAAGTGCGCGAGATCCTGAACGCGGCGGTACGTGCGCCCGTGGGCCTCGGCATCGCGCTTGCGGCGCTGGGTAAGCGAGTTGGCGGCGTAGACCTTTCACGCAGTCGCAAGCGCAGCCTGGCCAGGAAGGAGAGTATTGAGCGATGATCGTTCTGGACACCAATGTGGTCTCCGAACCATTGAAGCCTCGCCCCGATGCCGCGGTACTGCGTTGGCTGGATCGACAGGCGCCCGCGACGCTTTTTCTGACGACCATCAGTCAGGGCGAATTGCTGGCCGGCGCGCTGGTGTTGCCAGCCGGCAAACGCCGCACGGAACTACAGAGTGTGCTTCAGAATGAACTTCTGTCGCTGTTTGCCGAGCGCATTCTCGTCTTCGGTGCGCGCTGCGCCGCGGCGTACGCTCAAGTCGTTCGCGATGCGAGCACCGCGGGCAATCCGATCCATTTCGCCGATGCGGCGATCGCTGCCATCGCGATAGAGCACCACTTCATGCTGGCGACCCGCAATGCGCGTGACTTCAAAGGTACGTCGGTCGAGTTGCTGGACCCTTGGTCGTGAGTTCACTGTAACTTGAACGGGAATGCTGACCGCGGGCGATAGTGCTTTGACTTTCAGAAGCCATCCTGGCGGCGACCGAGCGTCCTCGCCCGGCGCACACGGGCTTAATCCATTGAGGCGAGAGCGCCAATTACTCTCCAAAGAACTCTTGCAGTGTGCTTAAAACGCTGGAAAAGGTCTTGGCATTGACCACACCGACCCGCTTGATCAGGCGAATCTTGTCAACAGTTCTGATTTGATCGAGCACGATCAGACCTTTCCTTGCTGCGTGCGTCACGGGCACCCGGAATGGCGCCGGATAGCCCTTGCTGGTCATCGGCGCGACGATGACTGTGCGGAGATGGTCGTTGAGTTCCGGGGGCGAGACAATGACGCACGGTCGAGATTTCTTGATCTCGCTGCCGACCGTTGGGTCAAGTGCAACGAGCCAGATATCACCGCGCTTCACCACCCATGCTCCTGATCTGCGACGTTGGCAAAATCTCCCATGAGCAGATCGTCTTCGCCGCGAGTAGCAATCGACTTGGCGGCCAGCGACCACCCTGTGCGAATGGCTTTGTGCGGCTTGCGCAGCACGATGGCTCCGCGCTCAACGGTTAGCTCGGCCTGTTCGGATAGCCCCACCTGGGCCAATACGGGCTTTGGGATAACCACGCCCAGTGAGTTTCCGATGCGGCGAACGGTTACCGGCAGTGCTTTCATAGTAATAACAATGTTATTACAGGGTATCTGGTCGGGTCAAGAGAAGCGGGGCGCACAACGGTCACGGTTTGGACCGAAACGTCGCGGTGTCCAGAATGATCCTAGCAAGTTCGGCGCGATGCCAACCGTCACCGGTCACGCGTATCCGCGTCACGACTCCTGGTTCGACAGCGAAAGGATAAGCCGGATCAAACCGTGCCTCGGCAAACAGTTCTCCGGACGTCGGGTCGATCACCTCGAGCACGGTATCGCTCACCCGGTCGGGCTCTTCGATTGTCGCCACCGCGATGCCGGCGTCAGTCGTTGTCGTGCCGATTCCCTCTTCCCATTTCGCGTCCACAGCCTTACCC
>JANPDV010000468.1:0-3626 GCA_031431655.1 Gammaproteobacteria bacterium
TCGTGTTCGGGCGCGCCGCGCGCGGCGTAGCTCTGCACGACGATCCGCAACAGGCATGCAGGGCTGCCCGGCAGGGCCCTGATGTCGGTGACCGTGCATTCGGTGCGAATGCGGTCGTTCTCGACTACCGGCGCCAGGTGATCGGCCCCCTCCCACGCCAGGATCGTCAGCAGGTTGGGCAGGGCGCGGGTGATCTGCGCAAACGCCATGAAGATCACGTGGCCGCCGTAGACCAGCCGCTCACCGAGATACGAGAGCTTCGAATCGGTATGCGCCATCGCCATGTTCAGCGAAGCCCGCACGAGTTCCGGCGCGCAGGTGATCGTGTCGCGCGCTTCGACCCGAAAGCGCGCACCCATCGCGAGATCCACGGCGCGGCGACCGCGCCAGGCTGAGGTGGCCGCGTAGTCCCAGTGTGCCGGTGCGACGGCCGACAGTGACGCGGGATCGGTGGCAGTGCCGATGCGGTCCAGGTCGTCGCGCGGACCGTTCGCTGCGCCCGCATCGCGGCAGGGAATCATCGGGCAGCGCCAGAACTGCAGTACCGGCTCACCGCGCTGGTTGCGCGTGGTCATCTCGAGGGCAACGACCCCGGTAGCGGGCCGCCCCGATTGCAGCTTGTTCTGCTTCAGGCCGACTACGCGTGTGACCGTATGCAGTGTGTCGCCCAGGAACACGGGCTGTCGCAGAACCAGCCCGCGGTAGAACAGATTGGCCTTGACCCGTTGCGACGCCCAGGTCGACTGGCCGATCGCGAGATTGATGGCCAGCAACGGGTGTGCGAGGGGCTCGGCGTGGCCGGTGACTAACCGGCTGGTCGCATGATCCAGCGGCAGGCGCAGACGATCGCCAAACAGCGCCTGGTGCAACGAAGCGTAGCCAGGCGTGAGTGTGACCGCCGGAGCGTCGAACTCCAGGCCGATGTCGAAGTCCTCGAACCAGGGGCCGCCGATGTCCTCGATCGATGCAGGCCCCGCAGGTGTGGTCGGCGCAGCGATGTTGCTCATGATGTCGGCCCCGCTATCAGCTTGCGATCGTGCAGCGCGCCGATCTGTGCGGCGCTGAGTTTGAGATGGGTCGCGAGGATTTCGTCGGTGTGCTCGCCGAGCCGCGGTGCCGGTCGGGCATCGAGGTGCGGGCTCGACGAGAAGTACAGCGCCGACCCTGGCATGCGATACCGGCCGATGCCGGGCTGGTGCTGCTGCGTGAACAGGGGATTCTGCAGCGAGGCTTCCGGGTCATTCTGCAGCAGTTCACGGACGCTCTGGTACGGGCCAAAACACACGCCAGCGGGACCGAACGCCGACTCGACCTGCGCCAGATCGCGCGCCGCGATCCACGGCGCCAGCACGGCCGCGAGATCGTCGCGCGCCAGGAACCGGTCGCCCTCCAGCATCAGGTTCGCGCCGCGTCGCAGGCCGGCTGCGTCGAACTGCGGGCCGAGTCCGGTGGCCTTGACCAGGTTCAGCCATTGGCGCTCGGTGAGCGCCACCACCATGATGCGGCGCTGGTCGCGGGTGAGGAAGTCACGGCCGAACGCGCCGAACAGGTCGTTGCCGAAGCGCGCGCGGTCCACGTCCGTGACTTCAACTTCGGCCACGAACCCCATGTGCGCCAGCGTCGCCAGCGCCACATCGAGCAGCGCCAGGCGCACGTACTGGCCGGCGCCGGTGCGTCGGCGATGACGCTCGGCCGCCAGCAGCCCCACCGCAGCCTGCTGTCCGCAGATGTGGTCCCACGCCGGCAGCACGTGGTTCACCGGTCGCCCGTCGTCTGCGGGCCCCGTGATCGCCGGAAAGCCCACGCGCGGGTTGACCGTATAGTCGACCTCGGAGCCGCCGTGTCGGTCGCCCTGCACGTTGAGGTAGATCAGGTCGGCCCGCCGGGCCTTGAGCTTTTCATAGGCGAGCCAGCCGCGCGCCGGGAAATTCGTCAGGAACAGCCCCGCATCCTCACCCGGCGCGGCGATCAGCGCGGCCAGCAGTTCCTGCGCCTCTGGCTGTGTCAGGTCGACCGCGATCGATTTCTTGCCCTTGTTCATGCCCGCCCAGAACAGGCTGCGGCCTTCCGGCGTCACCGGCCAGCGCCGTGCATCGAGCCCACCGCCAATGGGATCGAAGCGGATCACCTCGGCGCCCAGCTGCGCCAGCGTCATGCCGCCGAGCGGGGCGGCCACGAAGGCGGAACCTTCGATTACGCGTATGCCTGCGAGGATGCCCTGCGTGGCAGTCATGGTGATTCATCCATCATGAATTCTCAGCTCCAGAAGGTCCGATAGAACATGCGCGCAGCGACGCACAACAGGAACACGCCGAACACACGCGACAGCGCCACGCGCGACAGGCGGTGTGCGAGGCGCGCGCCGAAGGGCGTCGTCAGCATCGCGCCCGGGATGATCAGCGCCGCGCCGACCAGGCTGACGAGACCGATGGTTGCCCAGGGCAGGTCGACTCCGGGACGCGCGAACAGGTAGCCCACGGTGGCGGGCAGGCTTACGAGCAGCCCGAGCAGGGCGGCGGTGCCCACGGCACGATGCACCGGCAGTCCGAAGGCCGTCATGATCGGCACTCCGAGTGTGCCGCCGCCGATACCCATCATTGCCGAGACTGTTCCGATCGCACCCGCGAGCGCCGCGCCCGGCAGGCCGCGTGGCGTCCGATCCGGTCGGTCGGCGCTGCCTGCCACGAGCAGCATTTTCAGTGACACGGCGAGCGCGGCGACGCCAAACAGGCCGGTCAGCCATTCGCTGCTCGCCTGGGTCGCGAGCAGGCTGCCAGCGAGCGCGCCAAGCAGGATGCCTGGTCCCCAGGACCGCACGAGCGGCAGGTCCACGGCGCCGCGCGCGCAGTGCGCGCGCGCGGACGTGATCGAAGTGGGAATGATGGTGGCGCTGGAGGTGGCGACCGCAACGTGCATGCGCCAGTCCGACGGCACGCCGGCAAACGCCAGCGCAAACTCCAGCACCGGCACCAGGACGATACCGCCGCCGACACCGAGCAGTCCGGAGACCAGGCCGGCCACCAGGCTCGTGGCAAGCATCGTCAGGGCAACAGGCAGCAGGCTCGCGTCGGGCATCGGGTTCGATCTGGCGGGGCGACTTGTGCGGCCGCAGATCAGGGCTGCGTCAGGTCGCGGGCAATCCGGAATCCGACGTCGCTGAGCGTCGCGGCACTGGCGTCGTCGGCCACGTAGTCGCGTGCGGCGCTGCGCGCGGCCCACGGGCGCGACAGCCACGAACCGCCGCGTACCGCGTGATAGCGGCAGTCCGCCCAGGCCCAGGGGCGTTCGTCGGCAGGGCGTCCCTTGTAGCTCGTCGTGAAGCAATCGCCGAGTCGCTCGCGCACGTTGCCGATCAGGTCGTGAAAGCCCCAGGGATTCGCCTGGAAAGAGCCCACCGGCGCAACCCCCGGGTAGGCATCGGTGCAACGCGCATGCGGTACCGTCAGGGCCAGCGTCCGGGCCGAAACGTCGTAGACATTGCCGAAGTCGCAGGTGGTGGAGATCGAGACTCCTTCGTGCGAATGACGTGCGCTCCAGGAGCGCGCGCCAGTGGTGCCGGCACGCGTCGCGTACTCCCACTCGGTCTCGCTCGGCAGGCGATAGCGTTGCCCGGACTGGGTGCTGAG
>JANPDV010000469.1:0-1571 GCA_031431655.1 Gammaproteobacteria bacterium
TCGGCGATCTCGCCTTCCTTCTGCGGTACCGAACCCGTGCGGTTGCCGACCCAACCGGTGAAATGCGTGTAGTTCGAGCGGCCGTCCAGCGGCATCCCGAAGCCGCTGAAGAAATTGAGCTGGTCGGCAAACGGTTCCAACGCCTTGGTTTCCTCGAGAAAGCCCATGCCCGTCCCGGTCTGTGCCTTGGCAGCAACTGCGTGGCCCGGCGTATGTCCCATGCCCCAGTACCAGGTGCCGAAGCGCAGCGGCAGCGGCTTGCCGGAGGCTGCCAGCGCGGTACCATTGCCGTCGAGAAAGCAGTCGAGGAACGGCAACGCCAGCGACACTGCAGCGCCGTCAAGCAACCCGCGAAGCGCCGAGCGACGAGTGATCTTCCGGGGCAGCAGTACACTCATCGTGCTGGCTCCGTGACGGCGAAAAGCGCGTCGCTCAGCGCGATGCGACGCAACAGGTCGGGAAAGCGGTAGTCGTCTGCTGCGAAAGACTCGCCGAGCCACGCGAGCAGTTCCTTCTCGGCGCGGCCCGTCGGACGTCCCAGCGCGTAGGACGTCAGGCGCTGGACCAGGCACGAAGGGGTCGCAGGGTGATTGCGCAGTGCCGTGCCGAGGCCTGCAGCGTCGCGGAATACGGCGCCGTCCAGATCGCCACTGGCGTCGATCGCACTGCCGTTCTCAGCCGTGCGGAACTGGCCGATACCATCGAAGTTCTCGAGCGCCAGGCCGATCGGGTCCGTGATCTTGTGACAGCCGGCGCAGGCGGGAGCTGTGCGGTGCGCCTCGAGGCGCTCGCGCGCGGTCTTCTTCTGCATGCCCGCCGATTCGAACAGCGAGAAGTCCACGTTGCCCGGCGGATCCGGCACTTTCTGGCAGAGCAGGTTCTCGCGAATGGCCCGTCCACGCAGAGTTGGCGAACTGCGGCCCGGATGCGACGCCGGTGCGGCGAAGCCGATCAGCGTGATCAGGCCGGCGTAGGCCTCGTCCGCTGCAAACTCGTAAGGAGTCCAGGCGCTGCCCTCGGGCCGCGCCGTCGGCACGCGATAGATGCGGGCGAGGCCGCCGGTGATGAACGTGCGACGCGTGGTGAACAGGTCGCGGTAATCCTCGCGGCGCTCGAGCAGATGGTCCAGTGCCGTGCGAAGCACCTGTTCGCGCGCGTCGTCAATGACGCGCACGCTGAATGCCGGGTAGATCACGCTGTCCTTCTCCAGCGTCTCGAACTGGTCGAAACGCAGGAAATCGTCGAGGAAACTTCGCACGCCGGCCTCGAGACGCTACCGGAGCAGCTACCCGGTTCTTGCGAGTGGCAGCTGTGGCAATACGACCCGGCGCTCGTTCCGAGCAGTGAGACTGTCGACCCGTTGTCCTTGACGCTCAGCCTGCAGGACGAGGCCGACGAGCGCGTTCAACTCGCGCTCGGGGAGCTGAAGGAGCGCTTTCCATGGTGAGGGGGCTCGATGTATTCCGGGAATTCTTTGCCGGCCACGCCGATCAATTCGTATTGATCGGCGGAACCGCCGCCACCCTCGCCATGGAGGACGCCGGCCTCGAGTTCCGCGCCACGAAGGATCT
>JANPDV010000470.1:0-3711 GCA_031431655.1 Gammaproteobacteria bacterium
CGAGATCGCACAGCGGGTTGCCGAGGGCAGCCCGCATGAGATCGCTTTTGCCGACACCATCGGCGTCGGGGTGCCTTCGCAGGTCGAGGAAATGATGGCGCGCGCGCGCGAAGCGCTGCCCGGCGTACGGCTGCGATGCCATTTCCACAACACGCGCAACACCGGCCTGGCCAACGCGTTTGCCGCCGTCAAGGCGGGCGTCTCGGCCCTCGATGCGAGCACCGGTGGCATTGGCGGCTGCCCCTTCGCGCCGGCGGCCACCGGCAACATCCCCACCGAGGATCTGGTCTACATGCTGCACCGCTCCGGCATCGCGACGGGCATCGACCTGGAGGCCCTGATCAACACTGGCAACTGGCTGCAGGAGGTACTTGGGCGCCCGGTGCCCGGCATGCTGGTCAAGGCGGGCAACTTTCCAAAGCCGGCGCAACGTGCGGCCTGACTGCCCAGGCCGGATGAGACAGACCGAGCCCACTCGTGCGGTTACCGCAGTGCGTTCGCGTTGCGCGCCGCGCGGCCACCACGGATACTTCGACCATTCCTGACGCGTAGTTGAACCCACCTGGCCCAGAGGAAACTCATGTCATATCGATTGGGAGTAGATGTCGGCGGCACGTTCACGGACCTGCTGCTGGTGAACGAGCTGACCGGGAAAACCTGGTCCGCGAAAGTGCCTTCCACGCCAGCCGACCAATCCATCGGCGTGTTGAATGGCCTCAAGCGAGTCTGCGAGCGCGCGGGCATCGACCCGACTGAAATCGATCACGTGATGCACGGCACCACCGTCGCGACCAACACGGTGCTCACCGGCACGGGCGCGCGCTGCGGCCTGGTGACGACCAAGGGCTACCGGCAAGTGCTGCAGATCGCTCGTTCTTACGTGCCGGGCGGGCTCGGCGGCTGGATCATCTACAACAAGTCGCTGCCGATGGCGCCGCTGGCCTGCACGATCGAGGCGGACGAGCGGGTCAGTGCCAAGGGCGACGTCGTCCACAAGCTCAACGAGGCGGCGCTGCGCGAAAGCCTGCGTGGGCTGAAGACGAAGAAGATCGAGGCACTTACGGTGTCGCTGATCAATTCCTTCGCCAATCCTTCGCATGAGAAGCGCGTCAAGCAGATCGCGATGGAAGAAATGCCGGGCATTCCGGTCTCGCTTTCGTCCGACGTCGTGCCGGAGATGCAGGAGTACGAGCGCACCGTCACCACGGTCGCCAACTCCTATGTGCGGCCGCGCGTCGATCGCTATGTCAAGAACCTGCAGGCAAAGCTCGCCGGTGCCGCCAAGGACGTCAAGCTGCACATCCTGCGCTCGGATGGCGGCCTCGCTTCGTCGGCCACTGCCGCCGAGTACCCGGTAAACCTGCTGATGTCGGGCCCGGCGGGCGGCGTCACCGGCGCGTTGTGGGTGGCGGTGCAGGCCGGATTCCCCAACCTGCTGACGGTCGACGTTGGCGGCACCTCCACCGACGTCGCGCTGATCCAGAAGGGCGAGCCGCGGCTGCGTCGCGAAACCACGGTTGGTGACGTGACCGTGCGCGCCTCCTCGGTCGACATCCGAACTGTCGGTGCCGGCGGCGGCTCGATCGCGCACGTGCCGGAGCTGACCAAGGCGGTGCGCGAGGGACCGCAGTCGGCGGGTGCCGATCCGGGTCCGGCTGCCTACGGCAAGGGCGGCACCGAGCCGACCGTAACCGATGCCAACATCGTGCTCGGCTACCTGCCCGAGATGCAGAAGCTCGGTGGCGACATGGTCCTCAATCGGGAACTGGCTCAGGCCGCCGTCAAGAAGGTCGGCGATGCCCTCAAGCTGTCCGCCAAGGACGCTGCGCTGGGCATCTTCAACATCGTCAACGAGAACATGGTTGGCGCACTGCGGCTGGTGTCGGTCGAGCAGGGCTATGACCCCCGCGACTACGCACTGATCGCATTCGGCGGCGCGGGTCCGCTGCATTCCAACGCGCTGTCCCGGCTGCTGGGTTCCTGGCCGTCGATCATCCCGCCGGGCCCCGGCGTGCTGTGCGCCCTCGGCGATGCGACCACGGCGGTCCGCGACGAGCGTGCCCGTACGTACGTCCGCAAGTTCAGCGACACCTCGGCCAAGGAGATCGAGAAGATCCTCAAGGATCTGGCTACCGATGCGTCCAAGGCGATGGAGAAGGAAGGCGTCTCGCGCGCCGAGATCACCACCAGCTACCAGGTGGACCTGCGCTACCACGGCCAGGGCCTGCGCCTGACGGTCGCGGTGGACCTCAAGGACCTGCAGAAGCGCGGCCTGAAGGCGATCACCGAGCAGTTCGATGCGGAGCACAAGCGGCTATTCACGTTCGCGCTGCCGCTCGAGCATGAGCTGGTGACGCTGCGCGCCGCCGTGCAGGGCGAAGGCATCAAGATCGCGCGCCAGCTGGTCGGCAAAGGCGGACCGGATCCCAAGGCCGCGGCGATCGCGAAGCAGAAGTCCTACATGGAAGGCAAGGACGTCACGGCCATCGTCTACGACCGTGCCCGACTCAAGGCCGGCAACAAGATCAAGGGCCCGGCGATCGTCGTGGAGATGGACTCCACGACCGTGATCCTGCCCAAACACACCGGCACGGTCGACAAGTACGGCAACATCCTGATCTACCCGGACGGCTACAAGCCGCCGAAGAAGGTCGTCGTCAAGGCGAAGAAGAAGTAGGGCGTCCGGACGCTACCGCACCGCACCGCCGCACAAACTTCAATTCAAGGACACTGCAATGCCCGCAACAATCGTTCAGCGCAACAAGAAGTCGTTCAAGAAGGTCAAGGTCGACACGGTCACCATCGACATCATCGAAAGCGCGCTGCGCAACGCGCGCTACGAGATGGACACCGTGCTGTTCCGCACTGCCATGTCACCCGGCATCCGCGAGCAGCATGACGAGTTTCCGATGATCGCCAACGTCGAAGGCAAGATGGTCGTCGGCCAGTTCGGCTCGTTCATCTGGGGTTTCATGCAGGGCTATGACGGCACGGTTGAGGAAGGCGACATCTTCCTGACTTCCGACCCGTACTCCGTCAACGGCGCAATCAGCCATGCCAACGACTGGCTGATGCTGATGCCCATCTATCGTGGCGGCCGCATCATCGCCTGGTCGGCGATGTTCGGTCACATGACGGACGTGGGCGGCAAGGTGCCGGGCTCGCTGCCCACCGATGGCACGACCATCTACGAAGACGGCATCGTCGTGCCGCCCATCAAGATCTTCAAGGGCGGTGTGCTCAACGAAGATGTGCTGAAGGTGGTGCTGCACAACTGCCGCCTGCCGCACTGGAATCTGTCGGACTTCAACGCCATCACCGCGGCGCTGCGGACCGCGGGCATCCGCTGCATCGAGATCGCCGAGCGTTTCGGTGACGATGTCATGTACTCCGCGATGGACGCCATGCTCGAGCGCAACAAGCGTGCGATGCGCGAACTGATCCGCCGCAACGTGCCGGAGGCCAAGCAGCACTTCGAGGATTACATCTGCGACGACGGCCTCAACATGGGCCCGTATCGCATCAAGTGCAGCATGTGGCGCGAGGGTGACAAGTGCATCTTCGACTTCACCGGCACCGACCCGCAGTCCATGTCCTCGATCAACTTCCTGTTGAACGAAGAGATGTTCAAGATGTTCGCGGGCATCTACATGATCATGGTGTTCGACCCGCAGATCCTGTTCAACGACGGGTTCTACGACCTCATGGACG
>JANPDV010000471.1:0-2766 GCA_031431655.1 Gammaproteobacteria bacterium
GTGCACGCCTGGTACCTGGCGGTCTATGTCGATGCGGTGGAGTGGGCCGAGCTGCCCAACACCCTGGGCATGAGTCAGTATGCCGATGGCGGAGTGATGGGCAGCAAGCCCTACATTGCCACCGGCAAGTACATCCAGCGCATGAGCCCGTACTGCAAGGGCTGCCGCTACGACCCCGCGCTGCGCAGCGGCGACAACGCCTGCCCGTTCACCACCTTGTACTGGGACTTCCTGATGCGCCATGATGCCGCGCTCGCCAGCAATCCGCGCATGGCGCTGCAGGTGAAGAACGTGGCGCGCCTGACCGACGTGCAGAAGCAGGCGGTGCGCGAACGCGCGGCGTCGATCCGCCGGGGCGAGATCGGAGCAGACGCCAAAGCCCGCGTTGCGGGCGGACCGCCTGGTTGAGAACTTCGCGCGCCCGCCCGGCCCGCGCACCCCTGTGGCCTTGGCGGACTGTCGGGAAGATTCAATGACGTCGCGCGAAGTTCATCCAATGAACCCGCGATGATTCTTCTGAATCTGCTCGCACCAGTCATCGCCCAGGCGCGCCTCTCCCGCGAAATCTGGCCAACGCTTCACGGCGGCCTGCACTTCCTCGATGATCGCCGCGGCGCGACCGCGCTTCATCACGGCCGACTTTGCGCACAGAACGAAGTCCGCACGCGTGAAGTCGTCCCGTTTTCCGTTCAGCGTCATCTGGTGCATCGCGGTCCAGGAGCCGGACGGGTTGTAGCTGTAAGTCACATCGAAAGCGGGCGCGAGCGACCACTCTCCCTGCTTGTTCATCAGAAACGCGATGTTCTTCACGTGGTCGTCCTGATTGCGCGCCACGATACTGAAGACCATCCGCCGAAACTGTTCTTCCACCGCTGCCATCGGCAGCCCGAGCTGGCGGATTGTCAGCAGCGCCTGCTCGTAGGCATGCGCCCCGGCCTGGTTGAAATCGAAGTGCGCCAGCGCACCGAGCGACTGCATGTGCAGCTTCTCGCCGCCGGCCAGTCGATCGAAACGACGCGTCATGAAATGACGTCGCCCGTTCTCCTCCAGCAGCCGGCACTCCGTCATCGTGATGCCCGCTGCCTTCGCCATCAGGTGGTACGCGAATTCGATCGCCCCGTAGCCTTTCGGGTCCTCCATCTCCTTGTCCTTGTTGCCCGCCACACCATCGAACTTCAGCAACCAGTACTCGAAGCCCTCGCCCGCCGCGATCTGACCCGAGCGCACTTCGTTGGTGGCGCGGTTCCATGCGATCACTGCCTTGGCACGCGCGCCACCCGCGGACGTGCCTACGCTCAGGATGCTGCGCAGGGCCTGCTCCCGTCCCGCCTCGTGAAAATGGCCGCTGAGATTGCCGCGATGGGTCAGCACCTCGCCCGCCAATTGCACCAATGCATCGATGTCGATCCTCGAGGACTTGCGCTGCCGGGGTCCAATCACCGGCTTGAACTCCAGTGCACCCATGCCGCGCGTGCCGATGTAGCAGAGGCGCTCGACCGCATTGAAGCTCTCCGGGGTGCGGCCTTGCGTGGCGAGCCACGCATCGATCAACACATTGCCGAACTTGTCCGGAAGGGAATCCGCGAGCAGCCCCGGCAAGCCATGAAAGGTCATCCGCGGCAGTGCCGGGAACTCGTACACGGTCTCGCTCAACGGCATCGTCAGCGGCGACAACGGAATCCCACTGCGGGCAAAATCCGCCGCGTACTGAAATGCGGCGATGTCGCGTCCAGGCTCGAGCGAGGCCGCACCGATGGTCCTGCCCCACAGCTGGACCTCGGCCACAGTCACGGCTCACCCCAGGTCCATTTCGTCGTTCGTGTGGGTGCAGCCCTCTTCCCCATCGCGCGCTGGCGCTTCCGCCCGAGTGATTTCAGTTGTGCCATCGGGCTTGCGGCCTGCTCCGGGATCAGCAGTTCGAACCGCTCGATCAATCCCAGCACGCGACACACCCGAACGAATCCCGATAACTGCGTGGCCGCCAATCCCAGTTCCAGTCGCTGCACCGTTCGCAGACCCAGGCCCGCCTGTTCCGCGAGTTGCTGCTGCGTCAGGTTGAGCGCCAGGCGCAAGCCGGCGAGCCGCTCGCCAATCAGCTTCAGGAGCGCGTCGTCGGTCTGTTTAGGGCTGATCTTCATATACGCCTAAAGTGGCGCTTTAATAGTTATTTGTCAAATTAAAGCGTCATAAATGGCGTTTATCTGGTTTCGAATTTCAGCCGGCTGCGTTGGCATTGATGCCGTGCACGCACTGGTGGTGCTGCGCCCTGCAGATCGACGAGCGGACTGCGTTCGGCGCGATTCGTGGCCGAGCCGGCCCTCGACCGTTCACATGATCCGCGGCACATCGATATGCGGATCGAGGCACTTCTTGAAGGCTTCTTCCGCGCTCGGCGCCGTCTTGTCCCAGTTCCGGCCGACGGCCCGGACACCCGTCACCCCGTTCGTCGCGTCGGTGCAGAGCCACACCGCCGGCGGCACGATGACGTCTCCCGGCAGCAGCCGCCCGTTCTGCGAGCGTTCGCCGACCGCGCCGGGAGCGACGTCCTGGCTGATGAACGAGGTATCCGACGCGCCGCCCGGCAGGATGATGTTGGCGTCGACGCCGGTGCCTGTCAGCTCCTGCGCCCACACCCGTGTCATCGCTTCCAGCGCCGCCTTGCCGGGGCCGTAGATCGGATTGAATGCGCGGATCATGTTCCCGGCGCTGGTGGAGACCGAGATGATCTTGCCGAACCTCTGCTTCACCATGTGCGGTGCGGCGGCC
>JANPDV010000472.1:0-4556 GCA_031431655.1 Gammaproteobacteria bacterium
GCACGGTCGACACGACCTACGGTCGCCTTTGCGAAACGAACGGCACCCCGGTCTGCACGTTCCTGCCGCGCACGCGCGTCGGCACCGTGCCGGGTCCGCTCCCCTTGGGCGGTTCGCCGATCGGCGGCAAGGACCTGCCGCGTACGCCGAGCACCCAGATGGCTCTCGGACTCGATTACCGCATGCCGCTCGGGGCGCTCGAGCTGTTGCTGCGCGGTGACCTGTCGTACCAGAACAAGTACTACTCCGAGAACCTGAACCTGGCCTACATTCCGGATCGCACGCTGCTGAACCTCAATGTCGGTCTCAGCAATCCGGACAAGGGCTGGAGCCTGAATCTCTGGGGCAAGAACGTCACCGACGAGGTATATGCGTCGAGCGCGTTCGCAGTCTCCGTGATCCAGCAGTACATCCCGGCGCTGGGCCAGGGCGCGACGTACGGTCTCACCGCCCGCTACAACTTCAAGCCCGGCAAATAGGCCAGCTGCGCTGTTGCGGGGTGGATCGCAGGATCGACCCCGCGCCTCGCAAATGCAGCCTGAAGACCAAGCAACCGATCCGGCGCCTGGGGCCATGCTGCCCAGGCGCCGAGTCATCGGCGGGCTTGCCGCGGGCAGCTTGTCGTACGTGATGGGCTCGGACCTGTTCGCCGCCACGGACGACCCCTCGAAGAAGATCAACCAGAGCGCCAGCGAACACGCGCGTCCCACGTCGCACCCGCCTCAGGCGCGTCGCCTCGCGCGATGGAAGCCGGGGCAGACCCGGCGATTCGACCTGTCCAGGCCGCTGGACAATCACTACGCGTTTGCCAAGACGCAGGCGAACCTGATCGGTACCGACAGCTGGCTGTGCGAGTACGGCTGGGTGCTGTTCTGCCCGCCTGGCAAGCCCGCCTTTCCGATTCTCGGCCGCGTGTTCCTCGCGCACATCTTCGTGACCGCGCCCGACAGGGACATGGTGCCGGACGCGGACGAACACGCGTACGTGATGTGGGGCACGATGAGCAAGGTGCACGTCGACCCGCGCACCTTCGAGCCCATCACCAGGCTCCTCAATCCCTATACCGGACGGATGATGGAGGCGCCGGTGATGCACTACGCCGATCGCCTGGTGTTTCGTCCGGGCAAGACCATCGTGGTGCCGGGCGTCGATCCGGCCTTCTACAACCAGCCCTGGGACCGCGATGGCGGCTACAGCCAGCATCACATCAATGCGGGCGAAGAAACCAGCTACACGGTGCTGGGGGCATCGCAGCAGGCTGGCGCCCACCAGCCGCGACTCGACAGCGCGCACTGGACAGTGAAGACCGCAGAGCTGCTGGACCCGGCCTACCCGACGATCGACACGCGGCGCGCGTATTCGGCCGTGATGAAGGCGACGGAGTACGCGTGGTTCGGCGTCGAGAAGGGCGATGCGGCGCAGCTGATGATGAACACCACCGGCCTCAAGACCGAGGAACCGAAGCGCCTGCCCGAGATGGTGCGCAGGCTGGTGATGCAGCGGTTTCCGGAACGCTTCGCCTGAGCGCTGGCCCGCGAGCAGCGTCGCAATCTAGAATCGCCGGATGCAACGTCGAACCCTGATCCGCGCCGCGGCCTCCGCGGGCGCGCTGGCCGCCCTGCCCTCGTTCGCCAGCGCCGCGGTACTCGCCGCGAAGCGCTGGGACTTCATCATCGTCGGTGCTGGCACCGCGGGGCTGCCCGCGGCCATCTTCGCCTCCCGGCGTGGCGCCCGCGTCCTTCTGCTCGACGCGGCCGATGACGTCGGCGGCACACTGCACCTCGCCAACGGCCAGGTCGCTGCGGCGAACTCGCGCACGCAGCAGGCGAAAGGCATTGCGGATTCGCCGGACCAGCATTTCGCCGAGATCATGCGGCTTTCCAACGGGCTGGCGGACCGCAACGTCGCGCGGCTGACGGCGGATGGCGCCACGGACACCATCAACTGGCTGCTCGATGCCGGACTGACCCCGCTCGCCGAGCACCCGGTGACCGGCGACGCGCCGG
The DNA here is from genome assembly GCA_031431655.1 of Gammaproteobacteria bacterium. Lineage (GTDB taxonomy): Bacteria > Pseudomonadota > Gammaproteobacteria > Steroidobacterales > Steroidobacteraceae > UBA964. Next base: position 2,007 of record JANPDV010000472.1, read on the forward strand.
GCCGCAAGGCCTATGAAATCCCGCGCTACATCTGGGCGCGCGAGGAAGGCCGCGCGATCCTCGCGGTGATCCGCCGCGAGCTGGCGCCCGAGATCGCCAGCGGGCGCGTGCAGGTGCAGCTGGGTGCGCGCGTCTCCAGCCTGATCCTGTCGGACGCGGCGGCCGACCGCGCGGCCACCGCTGTGGGCGCAGGTGCCGTCACCGGCGTGCGGGCCACGCTCGACGACGGCCGCGAGCTGAGCTTCCATGGTCGCCAGGTGCTGTTGACCACCGGCGGCTATGCGATGAACCCGCAGAAATTCGAGCAGCTGGTGGGCTTTCCGGCCTACGGCGGCACGTCATATCCGTTCCAGCTCGGCGACGGACTCGACCTGGCGCTGTCGGCGGGTGGCTACCTGCGCGGTCGCGAGCTGCATCGCGCCGGCACGGGCTCGGTGCTGACCAGCGATCGCTTTCCGGCCAAGGCCTATGCGCGCTTCAACACCACGCCGCAGGTGCGCCCGCCCTGGGAGATCTGGGTCAACGACGCCGGCGAGCGCTTCATCCGCGAGGATGAGCCGCTGGTGGTGAATCGCGAGTCGGCGCTGCTGAAGCAGCCTGCGCTGCGTTATCGCATCGTATTCGACCAGGCCATCGTCGAGGCGGCGCCGGTCGGCGTGCCGAACTGGTCACGCGAGCAGCTGCTGTCGCACTTCAACTCGCACGCGATGTTCGTGCGTGCGGATTCGCTCGAGGCGCTGGCGCAGGCCTGCGGCATCGACGCCGCAGCATTTGCGCGTACGGTGCGCGACTACAACGCCGCGGTGCAGCGCCGCGGCGGCGATGCGCTCGGCCGGCAGCATCTGCCCGCGCCGATCGTCAAGCCGCCGTTCTACGCCGTGACGCACCTCGGCCACTCCGCCACCTCGGCGGCCGGTGTCGTCGTGGACCCGGCGATGCGGGTACTGCGTGGCTCAGGCGAGCCGGTGCCGAACCTGTACGCCGCGGGCGAGGTGCTGGGCAGCGGCGCCAACCTCGGCAACGCGTTCGTGCCCGGCATGATGCTGACGCCGGCGCTGGTGATCGGCCGCCACCTGGGGCGGACGCTGCCGCTCGGCTGAGTCGCTCAGCCCGCGCTGGCGCCGAAGACGTACCACGTGACGCCGCGCGCCAGCCGCCCGGTTCGTCCTGACTCGACCGCACTGCCCTGCTGCAGCGCCTGCTGCCAGCTTGCGTCGGAACCCGCCTGCTCCCATGACGGGATGGCGGCCTCGACGAATGCGGCGGGCGCAAAGCCCGCGGCCCTGCACAGCTGGCCCGGATCGAGCGCGCGATACGGCCGGTAGAAGGGCTCGTTGTTGTACCAGCCGTCCCAGTCCAGGTAGAACGCGTCGAACGGCCGCAGCGCGCGATTCGGCGGCAGCTCCATGTGCAGCATCAGCCCGCCGGGTCGCAGCACGCGACGCGCCTCGGCGAGCACACGCGCAATGCCGGCGCGCGGCACCTCGTGCAGGAACATCGACGAACAGACCACGTCGAAGCTGGCCGCGGGAAACTGCAGCGATTCGGCATTCATCTGGTGCAGATGCAGCGCCCGCCCCTGCGAACGGGCGCGCGCCAATGCGTAGCGCAGCTGCGGCGCGGCGACATCGACGCCATGGACTTCCGCATCCGGAAACACCTCGCACCACGCGCCGGTGTTGTGTCCCACCGTGCAGCCCAGGTCGAGTATCCGCTGCGGCCTGAACTGCGGGAACCGCGCGCGCACGAAGCGCGCCATCGATTGGCCGATGTCGTCGAGGTTGCGGCCCATCAGGCCGAATGACGACACGGCGAGCCGGTTGTCGTAGACGGCTCCGGCCGCGAGGTCGTCGGCGCCCCGCTCGCTGTGATAGCTGCCGGGCATCAGGTGAATGTCCACCGCGGTCACCGAACGCGGCACCTCGAGTGCCGCATCCAGCTGCAGCGAACCCAGCGGAGCCTCGACCGCCAGTCGCGCCGCGCGCCGCACCAGTTGATCCCGGTGGCGCTCCACGCCGCTGCGAACGGTCTGGTAGACCATGTCCTGCGCCGCGACGCGCAGCGCCGAATAGAACTGGAAGGCCAGCGTCGGCCGCAATGCAGCATGCATCTGGCGCGCATCGACCAGCCCGGCCTGGCTAGCCGCGGGTTCGCGGCGCAGGCCCTCGGCCAGTTCGTGCAGCACGAAGCTGCGCAGGCCAGCCGTAAAATTGCGGCGGGCCCGCTCATCCCGCGTGGCAGGCAGGGCCAGCTCGTGCTGCAGGCGCAGAGGCAGTACAGGGGCCATCATGACAATAAGGCACATGCCGAGGCGCCACGACGCAGCACCATGGACCGGTGCCATGTGCGGCGTTCATTCGGCGGACAGCGTATGGTCGCACCGGCGGTCGATACTTGCTAACTTTCATGCCTGTCTCGCGGAGTAACGACGATGCGCATGCTTTCACCCTGGGTGGTTGCACTGGTCAGCGCTGCGGCACTGGCGAGCCAGACTCCGGTCTCGACTGCGGCGAGCGGCGTACGCGTCAGCACTGCCGATCACAAGGCGCA
>JANPDV010000473.1:0-3785 GCA_031431655.1 Gammaproteobacteria bacterium
CGCCGCATCGGGTACCCGTCATCGACGCGGCAACTGACGCCTACGTCACGCGCCAGGTCTTCTACCCTGGCAAGGATGGCACGCGCATTCCGATGTTCATCACGCATCGGCGCGACCTCAAGAAGACGGGCGACACGCCGACGATGCTCTACGGCTATGGCGGCTTCGACATCTCGCTGCCGCCGGCGTTTCACCCGTCTTCTGCAGGTCGCGCCGGTGCGTGATGAACATCGGGATGCGCGTGCCGTCCTTGCCCGGGTAGAAGACCTGGCGCGTCACGTAGGCATCGGTTGCCGCGTCGATGACCGGCACCCGATGCGGCGTGACGCTGTTCGACGCGGCGTCGTAGCGCAGCGTCTGCGTCGGCCGCATGAAGTCCGTGTACGAGAAGAACGTCTCGCTGTCGCGTGTATTGCGCGGAAAGCCGCCAATGCTGCCCAGCCCGGGCAGCGCCAACTCGCCCACCAGCCGACCGTCGCGTTCGAAGACCCGTGCCACGCCATGGGCGTCGCGCAGGTACTGCAGCACCAGCCGGCCGCCTACCCAGGACGCGCCGGTCAGCGTCTCGGCGGCCTGCGGTACGATCTCGCGCCAGTGCGCGCGTTGCGGTTGCCGCAGGTCCACCGCGATGACGCGTCCGCGTTCAGCGTCCTGTGTGGTCGAGAACCAGAACGTGTCGCCGTCACTGCCGACGAACGTGTAGAGCGCATCCCAGGCCGCGAGCAGCCGGATCGGCGTGGCAGCCGGGTCGCGCAGGTCAAGCAGGTCGACGGCATTGGTGCGATACCCATCGAAGAGCGTGATGACGAGGTACCGTCCGTCGGCGGTGACGTCAGCCGATGGCACGCGCGTCGGATGGTCCTTGACGCGGTAGATCTCGCGGTCGGCCTGCTGCGGTTCGCCGAGTCGATGGAACATGACCACGGGCTGGGCCTGGTCATCGCCGCGACCATCGGTCGATCCCGCACGCGCCGGATAGCGGCTGTACCACACGCCCGAAGCGTCGGGCGCCCAGGTGAACTCCCAGAACTTGGTGAAGCGCAGCTCGTCCGCGAGCGGGGCGCCATCCGCGACCCGGATGAAGCGCCAGATCTCCCAGTCCGTGCCGCCGTCGGACAACGCATAGGCCAGGCGCTCACCGTCCGGGCTGGGCTCGAACCGCGCCAGCGCGATCGTGGCGTCGGAGCGCTGCGTGTTGGGATCGAACAGCACTCGTCCGGTACCGGTGGGCGAGTCCGCGACGTGCAGGACGCTCTGGTTCTGCCTGCCGTCGTTGCGCAGGTAGAAATAGCGTCCCCCGGCCTTGCGCGGCACCCCGAACCGTTCGTAGCTACACAATTGAGTCAGGCGCGACTTGAGCCAGGCGCGCGGCGGCAGCGCCTCCAGCCAGGGCTCGGCCAGGGCGTTCTGGGCCTTGACGAACTCCCGCGTCGCCGGCGAATCCGCATCCTCGAGGGTCCGATAGGGATCCGGGACGCGCTGGCCGTGGTACACGTCCACCACTGCACCCCGCGGCGTCGGCGGATAAACCGGCGCCGCAACCCGGGCCGCGGCACTGACGGCAGCGGCGACGAAGCACGCGCCCAACGCCAGCATCAGCAGAACCGACCTGCGCGCAATGAACGGCCGGGCAATGAACACATGGCAGCGGTACATTCGGGCCCCTAAACTGGTTACCAATGCCAAACCACCCGATGTTAGCGAATCGAGCCGGGCGACGATGATGCGGACCAGTCTCCGGCGAACGGCACTGGCCTGCATCTCGGTGCCGGCCCTGGCGGCATTCGCCAGCGCGCTGGCTGCAGCCGCCACGAGTCCCGCCTCGGCTCCGCCCCCGGGCCAGGCTGGCCCGCTGACGATCGAACGGCTGTTCGCGGCCCCGGACCTGGCGGGTGCCAGCCTGCGCGGCGCGAAACTGTCGCCGGATGGCCGGCTGGTCGCCTATCTGCAGGCCAGCGCGGCCGACCGCGACCGCCTCGACCTCTGGGCCTACGATATCGCCCGCGGCAAGCGGCGCCAGCTCATCGATGCATCGCAGCTCGTGCCGCAGGAGCGCACGCTCTCGGTGGAAGAAGAGGCGCGTCGAGAACGGCAGCGCACGGCCGCGCTGCGCGGCATCCTCGAGTACGAGTTCTCGCCCGACTCGCGCCAGGTGCTGGTGCCGCTGGCGGGCGACCTCTATCTGTACGATCTCGCTGCGCCCGCCGCCAGGGCCGTGCGTCGCCTCACGACGACGGACTCATTCGAGACCGATGCGCGGTTCTCGCCGCGCGGTCATTTCATCAGCTTCATCCGCGACCAGAACCTGGTGGTCCTCGACCTGCGCAGCGGCCGCGAGCGGGCCGTGACGACTGAGGGGGCGGGTCTGGTGTCGTTCGGCATGGCGGAGTTCATCGCGCAGGAGGAAATGGACCGCAGCACCGGCTACTGGTGGTCGCCCGACGAGAGCGCCGTCACCTACGCGCGCATCGACGAATCCAGCGTCGACGAGGTGCAGCGATTCGAGATCTACGCCGACGACGTCAAGGTGGTGCGCCAGCGCTATCCCGCGGCCGGTCGGCCGAATGCGCGCGTCCAGCTCTGGGTGCGTCCCATCGCCGAGTCGGCAGCGCCCCGACGGATCGACCTCGGCAATGACGAGGACATCTACCTCGCGCGGGTCGACTGGCTGCCGGACTCGCAATCGCTCGCCGTGCAGCGCCAGAGCCGCGACCAACGCACGCTCACCTTGTTGCGCGCCGACGCTCTCACTGGCAAGACCGTCACGCTGCTGACCGAACGCAGCGACACCTGGGTCGAACTCAACGACGACCTCACGTTCCTCGATCACAGCACGGATTTCATCTGGGCTTCGTCGCGCTCGGGGTTCAAGCATCTGTACCTCTACGATCGCGATGGCACGCTCGTGCGCCCGCTCACGGCCGGCGCCTGGAATCTTGCTGGCAGCGGTCGCGAGCGTGCAGTGACGGGCGTCGACGAGCGGCGCGGGCTGGTGTACTTCGTCGCCAACCGCGATACCCCGGTGGAGCGCCACCTCTACGCCGCGCCGCTGGGCGTTGCGTCGCGGGTCACCGGGCGCACGCTGGCCGCCCCGGTTGATCCCGACACGCGTATCCGCCGTATCTCGCAGCAGGCCGGCTGGCATTCCGTACGCATGTCGAAGGATGCCCGCGTCTGGCTGGACAGCTTTTCCGATCCGGTCACCCCGCCATCGCTGACGCTGCGCCGGGCCGCCGACGGCGAGGCCCTGGCGACGCTGGTGGCGAACACACTCGACGACGCCCATCCTTACGGACCGTTCCGCGCGGCGCACATCACGCCGCGCTTCGGCACCCTGCAGAGCGCCGACGGCCAGACGCTGCACTACCAGATGCTGGTGCCCCCGGGTTTGCAGGCCGGCAGGCGCTATCCCGTCATCGTCGAAGTGTACGGCGGCCCCGGCGTGCAGCGCGTCAGGCGGGCCTGGGGCGGTAGCGAGGGGCTGTATCAACAGATACTGACCCAGCGCGGCTACGTCGTGTTCATGCTCGACAATCGCGGCAGCGGCTTTCGCGGCAGCGCCTTCGAGACTGCGCTGCACCGGCGCATGGGAACCGTGGAAGTCGACGATCAGGTGCGCGGCGTCGAGTATCTGCGGACGCTGCCGTTTGTCGACGCGCAGCGCATCGGCGTGTGGGGCTGGAGCTACGGCGGCTACATGGCGCTGCTGTGCATGCTGCGTGCACCCGGCCATTTTCAGGCCGGCGCTGCCGGCGCGCCCGTGACTGACTGGGCGCTCTACGACA
>JANPDV010000474.1:0-5796 GCA_031431655.1 Gammaproteobacteria bacterium
CTTCGCCAACGCCATCCGCAGCGTTGCCGCGTCCGGCAGGTTCGTGATGCGGAAATGGTTGCGATAGTCGACGTTGAAACTGCTGCCCGGCGCCACCAGGACATGCTTGCGCTCCAGCAGGTCGAGCGCGAATGCCTTGTCATCAAAACCCGGGTGTCGCTGCGCGTCGACTCCCACGAACGCATACATGGCCCCCCGCGGCGTACTGAGCTGCAGGCTGTCGCTGGCCGCGACCGCATCGATGATCACGCGGCGCGACTCGTAAAGGCGACCGCCCGGGGACACCAGTTCCCGGATGCTCTGGTAGCCACCAAGCGCGGTCTGTACCGCCCACTGACCCGGCACGTTGCTGCACAGGCGCAGCGACGCCAGCAGCTCCAGCCCCGCCAGCAGATCGTCCGCCAGCCGCAGCTTGCCGGAAACCACGGCCCAGCCGACGCGATAGCCACAGGCGCGATAGACCTTGGAGAGGCCCGACATCGTCACGCAGACGGCGTCGTGTACCAGGGTCGCCATCGGCACATATTCCGCGCCGTCGTAGAGGATCTGGTCATAGATCTCGTCGCTGAGCACCACCAGGCCGCGGCGTTCTGCGAGTGCCGCGATCTGCTCCAGCACGGCGCGCGGATAGACGGCCCCGGTGGGATTGTTGGGGTTGATGACCACTATGGCCCGCGTGCGCGGCGTCACCAGCGCGGCAAGCTCCTGCGGATCCGGCACGAAGCCGTTTTCGGGCCGGCACGGGTAGTGCACTGCCTTGCCGCGGTTCAGGTTCACGGCGGCAGTCCACAGCGGATAGTCCGGCGTGGGCACCAGAACTTCATCGCCATCGTTGAGCAGGGCGCGCAGGGTCAGGTCGATCAGTTCGCTGACGCCGTTGCCGATGAACACTTCCTCGGCACTGACCCCGGTGACACCGCGCGCCTGCTGCTGCATGACCACGGCCTCACGCGCCGGGAAGATGCCCTTCTGGTGGCAGTAGCCTTCGCTCTCCTGGAAGTTCTCGATCATCGCCAGCCGCATCGTCTCGGGCGTACGGAATCCGAACAACGCCGGGTTGCCGATATTCAACGAGACGATTTCATAGCCCTGGCGCGCCATTTCGAGTGCGCGCCTGGCCAGGCGGCCGCGGATCTCGTAGCGCACGTTGCGCAGGCCTTCGCTGGTCCTGATCTTCGCGTCAGTCGTCATGGCACCCTCCTGGCTGTTTGGCGGGCAGCCGCGGCACGACCGCTGGCAGAACCCGCCTCCCTGCAGGCAGGATAACGGCTGTGCCACCGACCTGCCATGGCGCGCGTTGGCAGATTGCCAGCTTGCCGTCGCCCCTGGCAGAGGATTGCCCGACCCGCATGACCACCCTACCGCTGATAGACGATGTCGCCCGCCCGTCGCACGATGAAGCCGCCCGCCAGCGCTTCGTCTCGACATTCCGCAAACGCATCATGGTCGACATGGCCGCCAGGATGCGGGCCGGCTTCGAAGCGGACGTCGCGCCTGCGCTGAGGCGCAAACTGGGCCGCGCCCCGCGCGATGGCCGCGAAGTGCGGCGCGCCATGCTGCCGACGCCGTATTTCCGGGCCTGGAGCGCGCTGCGCTACAGCGCACAGGAGATGACGTGGTGGTCGGTGCAGCCACAGGTCGAACGCCACCTCGAGGAGCTGCTGGACACCGCGGCACGCGCGCGGTCATCCAGCGGCGCGCCCGGCTCGCTGCAACTCGACCCGACGCTGCCCATTCCTCGCGATGTCTCCACCATGGACATCCACCTGATGCCGGGCTGCTTTCATTCCGAGTACCGGGCGGACGATGTCAGTGTCGGCGCGGTGTACTGGTACGGCACGGCAGTGTTCAGCGGCGGCCTCAAGCTGCGCCACAAGGGCGGCGGAGTGGCACGCTCGATCGCCGAGTACCTTCGCGTCAAGCATCCCGATTTCCGGCCGCTGCGGATCCTGGACCTGGGCTGCTCGACCGGTAACCAGCTCATTCCCTACCTGCAGGTATTCCAAGGCGCCGAGGGGTACGGTGTCGACGTCGGCGCGCCGATGCTCCGCTTCGCGCATGCCCGCGCCCGCGCGCTCGGCCTGCCTGTCCACTATTCGCAGCAGGATGCCCGTTCGCTCAATTTTCCCGATGGCTTCTTCGACCTCGTTGTCTCGAGCTTCTTCCTGCACGAGCAGTCGCTCGCCACGACCCGGACCGTGCTGCGCGAGGCGCACCGCGTGCTTCGACCGGGCGGCATGATGGTTCACATGGAACTGCCGCCGGCGGCCGAGGTGGACCCCTACTACAACTTCTACCTGGATTGGGACGCCTACTACAACAATGAGCCGCACTACGCGGGCTTCCGCCAGCTGGATCTGCGCGCGGAGTGCGCGCGCGCGGGTTTCCCGGAGTTTGGGTGGTTTGCGCGCCGCATTCCGAACTTCTCGACAGTACCCGATGAGGACTTTCGCGCTTCCGCGCTCGGCGCCATACCGGCACCGGCGCATGGCAACGGTGCCAGCTGGTTCATCTTCGGCAGCACCAAGGCGCTGCCGGCAGCTGCGCCTAGGCAATCGCCGAAGCTGACGCAGGCAAAGGCTCGAGCACGATCAGCTCCACGCCCTCGGCGACGCGCTCGCCAGGCGCGCAGCGCAACTCGCTGACTCGCCCCGCGCCCGGTGCACGCAGCGTGTACTCCATTTTCATCGCCTCGAGCAGCAGCAACGGCTGATCCGCCGCGACCACGTCCCCGACCTGCACCAGCACGGCGGTAACGACGCCCGGCAACGTCGCTGCGACCACTCCGTCGCCGGCGCCAGCGCCGACGGTGCGTTGCAGCGGGGCCTCGCTTTCGAACACCTCCGTGCTGCCATCGCAGCAGACAGATATCCTGTCGGCAGAGCGGACGAACCAGGCAGCGATTCGCCTGCCGTCGATCTCAGCCGTGACCTGCTGCGCGCTGTCGTCGATCCGTAATTGCTGCAGCTGCATTCGCGCCGCGTCCGGCAGTTCTATCTCCAGGCCGTCGCGGCAAACAAGGCTGTGCCACACCACGACCTTGCCCCGCCAGACTTTGCGGTGCTCGATCCGCGCCGGCAGGTTCATTCGCCATGCGTCGCGTCGCGACCAGGGCGAGTAATCACGCTCCGTGACTGCATCGCCGGACAAGGCCGAAACCAACGCCATGAGCTGTGCGGGCGGCCGCTCCGCAGCCGGCAGCAGCTGCGCCAGCTCGCGCTCGATGAACCCGGTATCGAGCGCCCCGAGACCGAGTCGCTTCTGGCGCAGCAGCGCGCGCAGCAGCGGCAGATTGCTGCTCGGCCCAATCACGGCAAACTCCTCGAGTGCGCGCGCCATGACTCGCAGGGCGGCGGCGCGGGTTTCCGCATGGACGATCAGCTTCGCGATCATCGAGTCATAGAACGGCGAGATCGTATCGCCCTGCCGCACGCCGGTATCGACTCGCACCTGTGCACTGGCGGGCGGCATCCGCAGTACGTCCAGGCGCCCGACGGAAGGCAGGAACCCGGCCGCCGCGTCCTCGGCGCAGATGCGCACCTCGATGGCATGGCCGCTCCGCGAGATATCCTGCTGCAGCTTTGGTAATGGCTCGCCGGCAGCGACGCGCAGTTGCCATTCCACCAGGTCGAGGCCGGTGATCATTTCAGTTACCGGATGCTCAACCTGCAGCCGCGTATTCATCTCGATGAAATAGAACTCGCCTGCCGCAAACACAAACTCCACGGTTCCGGCGCCGACATAGCCAACCGCCCGGGCGGCGGCGATCGCAGTAGCGCCGAGCTGCTCCCGCTCAGCTGGCGAGAGCCCCGGTGCGGGAGCTTCCTCCAGGACCTTCTGGTGGCGCCGCTGCAGCGAACAGTCGCGCTCGAACAGATGCACGCAATGGCCATGCAGGTCGGCGAACACCTGCACCTCGACATGTCGCGCACCCTCCAGGTAGCGCTCCAGCAGCAGTCGGTCATCGCCGAACGCGGCCCGCGCCTCGCGTCGTGCGCCGCTCAGCGCCTCGCCAAGGTCTGCCGCGGTTCGCACGATGCGCATGCCCTTGCCGCCACCGCCCGCCGAAGCTTTCACCAGGACAGGCCAGCCGATCGCCTGTGCTTCGCGCGCGAAAGCGGCGTCGTCCTGCGCATCCCCGTGATAGCCCGGGACCAGCGGCACGCCTGCCCGCGCCATCAGCAGCTTCGAGGCCGACTTGGAACCCATCGCGGCGATCGCGGCCGGTGGCGGGCCGACGAAGACCACGCCCTGCGCGGCGCAGTCGGCCGCGAATGCCGCGTTCTCTGACAAAAACCCATAGCCTGGATGGACCGCGTCGACGCCCATGTCGCGCGCGCACTGCAGGATGCGTTCCCCCTTGAGGTAGCTGTCCCTGGCCGGGCCGCCTCCGACATGGACGGCGGCATCGCACGCGGCCACGTGCATCGCCTGGGCATCTGCATCGGAGTACACGGCAACCGTGCGGATGCCAAGACGACGGGCGGAGCGCGCGATTCGCACGGCAATCTCGCCACGGTTGGCGATCAGCAACGACTTGAACAGGCTCACGATGAACCCTTGCCGGCCCAGCGCGGCGCACGCCGGGCGAGGAACGCCGCGAGACCTTCCTGGCCCTCCTGGCTGACCCGCAGCGCCGCAATCAACTGCGACAGTTCCTCGCGCTGCACGGCACGCCCCGCGGCACCGGACTCGCCCGCGACGCGCGCGATCAACCGCTTCGCGATCCGCTGCGCATCGGGCGCAGCCGCCAGCAGCGCGTCGATGACACGCTCGCCCGCCGCGGCCAGCTCTCCTGCGGCCACCACCTCGTGCAAAAGTCCCAGTGACAGGCCAGCCCGGGCATCGAAGACCTCGCCGCTGAGCATGTACCGTCGGCATGCCCGAGCCCCCATCGCCGCAATGACGTACGGGGAAATCACCGCAGGCACCAGGCCGAGACGCACTTCCGTGAGAGCAAATCGCGCCGTTTCGACCGCCAGCGCAACGTCGCAGGTGGCCACCAGGCCCACACCTCCACCGTAGGCTGACCCCTGCACGAGTGCGAGCGTGGGCGCCGGGAATTCATCGAGCTGCTGCAGCAGCCGCGCCAGCGCCCGCGCATCCTGCAGATTCTCGGCCTCCGAGTAGCCGACCGTGCGCCGCATCCAGTCCAGGTCCGCACCCGCGCTGAAGCTGGGGCCGTTCGCGTCGAGCACCAGCACGCGCACGCGCGGATCACTGCTCCAGGCAGCCAGCGCCTCGTTCAAGGCGGCCACCAGCGCGTCATCGAACGCGTTGTGACGCGCCGCCCGGTTGAGCGTCAGCCGCGCAACGCCCGACGCCGACAGCACAGTGATCAGATCGGCCACGGCCGCCTACATCCTGAACACGCCGAACGTCGTCGGCTCGATCGGAGCGTAGAGGGCCGCAGCCAGTCCCAGCGCGAGCACGCGCCGCGTGTCGGCGGGCGCAATCACCCCATCGTCCCACAGCCGGGCCGTGGCGTAATACGGATGCCCCTGGCTTTCGTACTGGTTGCGAATCGGCACCTTGAACGCCTCCTCTTCTGCCGCGCTCCAGGAGCCACCCTGGGCCTCCAGTCCGTCGCGCCGCACCTGCGCAAGCACGCTGGCCGCCTGTTCACTGCCCATCACGGCGATCCGGGCGTTTGGCCACATCCACATGAAACGCGGCGAGTACGCGCGGCCGCACATGCCGTAGTTGCCGGCGCCGAACGATCCGCCGATGACGACCGTAAGCTTCGGCACGCGTGCGCACGCAACGGCCGTGACCAGCTTGGCACCGTCCTTGGCG
>JANPDV010000475.1:0-4073 GCA_031431655.1 Gammaproteobacteria bacterium
TCGGCAACGACCTGCTCGAAGTAGTCAAAGCCCTCTGCGCTCTGGCCGCTCGTCCGGGGGCCGTTGCTAACCGCCGCAAGCCCCAACAGCCTGAAACACTCCGCTTCGGCCCGCCGGCTCTTCTGATGGAGCCAGTAAACCAGAGCACCGATCACGACGATTCCAATCAGAAAACCGGGCATCGTGTAAGCCTCCTTTTGCATGCATGCCCGCATACGGCCCGTCCACAACGGTCATCGCCGCGGATGGCGCCGCCGGCGTGCCACACGGGTATGCACGACGAATATACTTGGTCAGCTATTCGTTCGCTGTTCATGCCCGATTCGGTTGGCTCAGGTTGCAATCCTGCATACGGAGACTCGTCCATGGCCGTCATTCCATTCGATACCAAGATCGACTTCACCAGCCCACGATGGAATCGCGACGCGTGGGCGCGGATCCAAGCAGACATGGACAGCAGCAAGCAGCGCATCTGCTACTGCAGCGGCAATGTCATTGCCGTGCGGCCGGGCGAAGCGCTCAAGCCGATCCTCGGCTTCCAAACCTTCCTGGCCACGCGTTTGCTGCCCCTGCCGGACGGCAACATCAGGCGCGTCAACAAGGAAGTCATCTTCTATACGAACCTGACGCGACTCGGCCAGCCGGGCGACATCATCGAGTCATGGCTGAACCCGTTGACCAACGAACAGGTCCGTGTCGTTCACGCCATCAACGATCCGTTCAACTACACGATCAGCGAAACGCTGATCCTCGCGCCGGAAGATTTCCGCGGCGATCGCAGCAAGCTGCCCAAGCTCCCGCTGATCTTCCCGTGGCAGGACCTGGATGGCGAGACGTTCACGCTCGCGACCGACATGCACCTCAACTACCCGAATCCGCTGCAACCCGACAAATGGCCGCGTGAATCGGCCGGCCCCCGAGCGCAGGTGTCGGAAATGATGCGTTACTTCGTCCGCAAGAAGGACCTCGAGAACCCGGCGCTAACGGCGGTGCCCTACGTCGGCACCTGGCATCGCGTGTCGCCCTGGCTGCCGTGGATGCTGATGGGGCAGGCACCGGGCCACTGCATGTACACCTCGACGATGACCGCATTCAGCAGCATCGATGGGCTGCCGAAGTCGGTGCGGGAGTACGCGGAAAAGAACTGCCCACAGATGTTGTCCGCGCCCACAGAAGACTATGGCCCGAGCCACTCGAGCCTGGAGCTGTATTCCCGACAACAGCAGCCAGCCAAGGTCAGCTGACCGGCGGCCCTGGTCCGCACCGGCGCCTCGGCGTCCCCGCTACTGCAGCGCCCGCAGCAGGGGAATCTCCGCTGCGCCGCGCGGCGTCGGCAACGAATTCAGGTATGCGGCAATCGCGGCCACATCCGCGTCGGACAGTACGCTGGTCGGATAGGCAGGCATGGCGCGACTGGTACTGCGCAAGAACGCCAGCAGGGCCGAGGCCGGCATTGCCGGTGGCGCAAGTCGCGGACCGGCGGCCCCGCCCTGGGCCAGATACCCGTGGCACTGGTAGCACCCGGTCGCGACATACCGCTCGCGCCCACGTTCGATCATGGGCGCTTCAGCCGCAGCGCCGCTCGCCGCATCCGCGAGGGACAGGACGAGCAACAATGCGGCCAATGCCTTGGCACCCGTTGCGCGGAGTACCTTCATCGCGGCTGGGTCACGACGTCGACCAGGGCCGGTGCACCGCCTTTGACGACAGCCAGCGCACGGCGCAGGGCCGCGCCCAGCCTGGATGGCTCGGCTATGGGCCCTTCTGCCCACATGCCCATGGACCTGGCGAGCAACGCGTAGTCGATCGGAGGGTCGTTCAACGTCGTACCGATTCCAGCGCGTTCAACGCCACGCTGGCGACGATTGGCCATGCGCTGCAAATGCATCACTTCCTGATGATACGCGCGGTTGTTGTGCATGACCGTCAGCAACGGGATCCGGTGATGAACGGCAGTCCACAGCGCGCCGGGCGCGTACATCAGATCGCCATCGCTCTGCAGGTTCACCGAAAGTCGGCCGAGGGGGCGATTCGCCAGCGCCGCGCCGACAGCAGCCGCGAGCCCGTAGCCCACGCCCGCACCACCGGCATGCCCGATGTATCGATGGTGCGCATCGAACGACCACAGCCGGCGCGGCCAGCCGGACAGCGATACGTCGGCACTGACCAACGACCAGTCCTCGGCCTTGATGACGTCCCATAGCTCAGCACTCAGGCGCGCGGTCGAAATGGGCGTCGCATCCCAACCCACCGCCGCGCTCTCGAGCGCCGCCGCACGTGCCTCGGCCCGCATCTGGCCGAGCTGCGCTGCCCGCGTGGCAAGCGCGGCCCGGCGCCGCGCGTCGATCAGTGCCCGGCAGGCTTCGATCAGCTGCGGCAGCGTGGCCTCGGCGTCGGCCGCGATTGCCAGATCGAGCTCCGTGTAGCGCTGGAAATCCTGGTAATTGGACTTGAGATAGACCTCGGTTGACGCGATGCCGATCAACTTCGTACCGGCCCGGGTTCGCGGTCGGTGAGTTCGCTCGATGTTGTCGATGTAATCGTTGACCGTGCCCCAGAAATCCGTCAGCTCCAGGCCCAGGACGACGTCGGCGCGCCGAATCAGTGCGCCCCCGAGTTCGCTGAGCGCCAGCGGATGGGTGCCCGGAAAATTCATGCGGCCGCCCTGATCGATCACGGGCGCACCGAGGGTCTCGGCCAGCTCGACGAGTCGCGCGACACCGGCCGGCGTGCGCGCCAGGCGGTCTGCGACGATCACCGGCGACTCGGCTGCCACCAGCCACCGCGCAGCCTCACGCACCGCCCCACTGTCACCGACCGGCGGCGCCGCCAGACTGAGGCGCGGCACTCGCGGTTCGGCGCCCGGATCGATGGGGTGCTCCTGCATTTCTGCATCGGCGACCAGCACCACCGGCTCCATCGGCGGCGTCATCGTGAGCTTGTAGGCTCGGACCAGCGACTCTCCGAAATGCGTCAGCGAGCCTGGCTGGTCATCCCACTTGGTGAAGTCGCGTACCAGCGCTGCCGGATCCTGCGCCGTGTGCAGCCACTCGACACCAGGCCGCCGCTTCTCGCCGTCGACGACGTTGCCCAGCAGGCCGATCATCGGCACGCGATCGCACCACGCGTTGTAGAGCGCCATCGCGGCGTGCTGCAGTCCGACCGTGCCGTGCGCCATATAGGCCATCGGCTTCAGCGCAATCTTCGCGTAGCCATGCGCGATCGCAGCGGACGTCTCCTCGTGCAGGCAGGTGATGAACTCCGGTGCGCGGTTGCCCCCGTACGTGGTGATCGATTCGTGCAGGCCGCGAAAACTCGATCCAGGATTCGAAGCGACGTACTCGATGCCGAGCGACTTGAGCACATCGACCATGTAGTCGGAACCGGGTTTGCCACCGAGCGTGCCGGGCGCCGGCGTCCGTACCGGGGCATCGCCAGCTGGTGGAGCCGTTTGATCGCCGCGAGCCTGGGTCGCTTCCGACAGCGCCGCCGAGCTGCCCGCCAGCGCGACTCCCGTGAGGAAGCGACGCCGTGAGTCGTTCGCCAGGGGCACTGCGGCGCCCGGGACAGATTCGTCGTCAGCGTGGCTTGGTGGGGTGGGCTTGTCGATCATCATGGGCTCAAGCTGCCGGATCGAGCGGAAACCGGCGTGCCGCAAGTTCGGGCCGCTCAGGCCGGACACAATTAATAATGTTTTTAATCATGGTGTTATCGATTTTTTCTAGAATCTTTAGAGGCAAGGGCGTTCGATGCGCGGGTACTTTGATCTGCAATCCTGTCCCTCTCGCACCTGACCAGCAAGTCGTGCTGGCACTGCGTTCTGGAGGCCCGATTGGCGGCTCCGCCCTCGCAACCTAGGAGCAGTCGACGGCGGTTGGCCCTGGTGTCAGGTTGATTGAATCGGGCAGCCCGATGCCGGTGGCCCGTGGCACAGGTGGGGCGTGGATGATCGACGCAGAAGAGCCTCGGTCATCCCGCGTTCTTCACCCTGACCTTCCTCGGCACATTTCACTACGCTACGTCGCCTGCACCCTCTTCCGGCCACTGGTATCCGCATGCAGCCACACGACATC
>JANPDV010000476.1:0-7323 GCA_031431655.1 Gammaproteobacteria bacterium
GCGCCATGGACGGCGCGCCCGGAGCCCCCATGGATGGGTTTACGGCGTTCCCGAAAGCGGCCTTCATGCAGCGCGCGGGAGCCCCGGGGTGATCTCAACTCGCAAAAGCCCTCAAAAGCACGAGCAATGCGTCAGGCCAGATCCTTGAGCAGCGCCGCCCGAGTGGCCTCGCTGACCGGATCAACCACGTGCGAGTACGACGAATGGTCCACCCCAACGGCAAGCGCCGCGCCGCCGCGCAGTGCCCTGACCATCGCGTCGCTGAGCTCGAAGCGCAGGAAATGCACCGCGGACGTCTTCTCGTCATTCTCGCGATCCAGGTCTTCGTCGGCGATGGCGAACACCCGGTCGAAACCGCCCACCTGCACCCAGCAGCGATCCTCGATGCCGCGCAGTTGGGTTAGCCGCACCCGCCGCACCTGCTCGTCCGCAAACTCGACCAGCAGTGTGACCTTCCAGTTGCGGCCGTCCGGGATCAGCGGGTTGTAGGCGTCGAGTTCGTCCTCGATGCCCTGCGGCTCGAAGATCCGCTCGGTGCGCAGCATCTCCTGCACCTGGTACTGCACGGTCAGGCGGTCCTCGAACAGCCACATCGTGTTCGGCCCCACCTGCAGCTGGCGCGCCTTCTTGTGTGCCAGTACACGGGCGCGAAACTCGACGCGCTGGCGCGCGTACTGCTCGAGGGACAGCAGATCGACGACGGCAAGGCGGTGGCGGCCGACCCCTGCAACAGGTTCAGATGCCATACGCGTTCCTCAGCAGTTTCAACGGATGCTCCGGGTCGCGCCCTGCCATCGCGCCGTCCGGCTTGAAGCCGGACTCGATCTGGTGGCCAGCCATCGGACAGTCGCTGGTGTAGTGATCAGGCGCCGCGTTCTCGACCCTGCTCATCACCGGCCGGCCGATCTTGACCGACGCAGCACGGAATTCCTTCTTGACCGCGTAAGTGCCGTTGTGACCCGAACAGCGTTCGATGACGTCGACGGTGGTGTCGGGCACGAGGTTGAGCAGGTCGCGGGTCTTGAGTCCGATGTTCTGCACCCGAAGGTGACAGGGCACGTGATAGCTGACCTTGCCAAGCCGTCCCTTGAAGTCCGTACGCAGCATCCCGGCCTTGTGCCGCAGCATCAGGTACTCGAACGGATCGAAGATCCGCGCCTTGACGGCCTGCACGTCGGCGTCATCCGGGAACATCAGCGGCAGCTCCTGCTTGAACATCAGCACGCAGGAGGGAATCGGCGCGACGATGTCGTAGCCCTCGTCTATGGCGCGCTTCAGCGCCGGGATGTTGGTTTCCTTGTGGCGCGCGACCGTCTCGAGGTCGCCCAGCTCCAGCTTGGGCATGCCGCAGCACTTCTCCTGCGAGACGATCTTCACTGGAATGCCGTTGTGTTCAAACACAGCGGCCAGATCGACGTTGAGGTCCGGCTCGTTGCGATTGCCGTAGCAGGTGGTGAACAGCACCACCTTGCCGCGCGTCTCGGGCGTGGGCTTGACCTCGACCGCGAGTTCGCGCCCGGCGAGGCGCTTGCGCGCTGTATTGGAGTGGTACTGCGGGATCGGCGCGTCGGCGGCCACGCCGAGCGTCTGCTCGAGGAGCTTGCGCCCGATCGACGTACCGTTGACGGCGTTGACGGCCTGCACGATCACCGGAATGCCGGCGAAGGAGCCAACGGTGTCGGTGGCGGAGAGGATGCGGTCGCGAGTGCGCAGGTTGCCCTTGCGCGCGTTCACGGCCTTGGCTCGCAGCATCAGGTGGGGAAAGTCCAGGTTGAAGGCGTGCGGCGGCACGTACGGACACTTGGTCATGTAGCACATGTCGCAGAGGTAGCAGTTGTCCACCACCTCCGGGAACACCTTCGCATGGTCCACGGTATCGAGCTCGCCGCTCGATGCCGCGTCGATCGCATCGAACAGCGTCGGGAACGAATTGCACAACGAAAAGCAGCGCCGGCAGCCGTGGCAGATGTCGAACACCCGCTCCAGCTCCTTGTTGAGCGCGGCTTCGTCGTAGAACTCGGGCTCGCGCCAGGCGAGCGCATGACGGGTTGGGGCCTCGAGCGAACCCTCGCGGGCGCCGGTGGGACTTGAACTCATGCATCGCTCCGCGCTGCCGGCCGCGATGCGCGCCGAAGCGGCCAAAAACAAAACGCCGGAGGCCGCATGTTGCAACCACCGGCGTTCGACGTCATCGGACTTCCGACGGCTCCGTCGACGGTTACAGGGAGTCGAGCGCCTTCTGGAAGCGGTTGGCGTGCGAGCGCTCGGCCTTGGCCAGAGTCTCGAACCAGTCGGCGATCTCGCCGAACCCCTCGTCGCGCGCCTGCTTGGCCATGCCCGGGTACATGTCGGTGTACTCGTGGGTTTCGCCAGCGATGGACGCCTTGAGGTTCAGCTGCGTCCCGCCGATCGGCAGGCCGGTGGCCGGGTCGCCCGAGGCCTCGAGGTACTCCAGGTGACCGTGCGCATGGCCGGTCTCGCCTTCCGCGGTCGAGCGAAAGACGGCGGAGACGTCGTTGAAGCCTTCGACATCGGCCTTGGCTGCGAAATACAGGTACCGACGGTTGGCCTGAGACTCGCCCGCGAAGGCGTCCTTGAGGTTCTTCTCGGTCTTGCTGCCTTTGAGATTCACGAAATACTCCTGAGTGTTGGGCGACTTAGACTTGATCTAAGGGACGGGACTCTAAGCCTCGGTCCGCGGGGCGTCAATCCGGTTTGACCCTGCGAACGGGGCCTGTGTAACGTGGGGAATGCGCAAGACACGGTCACCCGACTTCGAGAAGTCGCTGCAGGAACTGGAACAGCTGGTCGAGAAGCTCGAACAGGGCGACCTGCCGCTCGACGACGCGATGCGTACCTACGAGCGCGGCTTCGCGCTGTCGCGGGATTGCCAGGCGGCACTGCAGCAGGCACAGGCGCGTGTCGACATCCTCAACCAGCGCAGCGGGCCAGAGACCGAGGCCGAGCCATTCGGCGACGACACCGATCCGGATTCGGACGGGCCGTGAGCGACCCAGCCCTGGACCGCTATCGCGCCCGCATCGAGCGCGTGCTGGATGATGTGCTCAAACTACCGGAGGCCGCGACGCCACGTCTGCGGGAGGCGATGCGCTACAGCACGCTTGGCGGAGGCAAGCGGCTGCGCCCGACCCTCGTGTATGCCGTTGGCGAAGCGCTCGGCGCACCGCTCGAGGCCACGGACGCGCCAGCGGCTGCGGTCGAACTGATCCACGTCTACAGCCTGGTACACGACGATCTGCCGGCGATGGACGACGACGACCTGCGCCGTGGCCGTCCCACCTGTCACCGCGCCTTCGACGAGGCCACCGCCATCCTCGTCGGCGACGCGCTGCAGGCGCTGGCGTTCGAGGTGCTGTCCGCCGCGGCGCCCGCCGGGATCACGCGCGCGCCCGCCGACAGTCTCGCGATGATCCACCTCCTCGCCCGCGGCATTGGTACCGGCGGCATGGCTGGCGGCCAGGCGATCGACCTGGAATCGGTTGGCCGCAAGCTCGACGTAAATGAGCTGGAGGGAATGCACCGGCGCAAGACCGGGGCGCTGATCGAAGCCTGCGTGCTGCTCGGAGCGCGCGCCGCCGGCGTGAGTTCGGGGCCGGACCTGGATGCCCTGCAGCAGTACGGCCAGTCGATTGGCCTCGCCTTCCAGATCCAGGACGACATTCTCGACGTCGAGGGCGAAACCGTCGCCATCGGCAAGCGGGCCGGTGCGGACGCGGCGCGCGACAAGCCCACGTTCCCCAGCGCGATCGGCCTGGAAGCGGCACGCGCCCGCGCCAGGGCGCTGCACGAAACTGCCCTCGCAGCGGTCGCGCGTTTGGGGGACCGCGGCAGCGAGCTCGCCCGCCTGGCCCAGCTGATCGCGACGCGCGGCAACTAGTTCGCCGCCATGCAACAATGCGGCGTATGACCGGCGCCGCAGAAGGTCCCTCGTTGCTTTCGCGCATCACGTCGCCGGCGGCGCTGCGCGAGCTGCCGGCGACTTCGTTGCGTGCGGTCTGCGACGAGCTGCGCGACTTCCTGATCCGTACCGTTGCCACGCGCGGCGGCCACTTCGCCGCCGGGCTCGGCACGGTCGAGCTGACGACCGCGCTGCATTATGTCTACAACACGCCGCATGACCGCCTGGTCTGGGACGTCGGCCACCAGGCATACCCCCACAAGGTGCTGACCGGTCGCGCCGGGCTGCTGCACACCATCAAGCAACTGCACGGGCTGGCGCCGTTCCCGACCCGCGCCGAGAGCGAGTACGACACCTTTGGCGTCGGTCATTCCAGCACGTCGATCAGCGCGGCGTTGGGCATGGCAATCGCGGCCCAGCGCGCCGGCTCCGACCGGCGCGTCGTCGCGGTAATCGGCGACGGCGCGCTCACCGCCGGCATGGCCTTCGAGGCCCTCAATCACGCTGGCTCGCTGACCGCCGACGTGCTGGTGGTGCTGAACGACAACGACATGTCGATCTCCGAAAACGTCGGCGCGATGTCGCACTACCTTGCGCGCATCCTCTCGGGCCGGATGTACTCGACGATCCGCGAAGGCAGCAAGAAGGTGCTGCGCCAGATGCCGACCGTGCGCGAACTGGCGCGGCGGTCGGAAGAGCACATGAAAGGCATGGTGCTTCCCGGCACGCTGTTCGAGGAACTGGGTTTCAACTACATCGGGCCGATCGACGGGCACGACGTCGATACGCTGGTGCGCACGCTGCGCAATCTGCGCGGACTGCGGGGGCCGCAGTTCCTGCACGTCGTGACCCGCAAGGGCAAAGGCTATGCGCCTGCCGAGGCAGACCCGATCAAGTGGCATGGCCCTGGCCCGTTCGATCCGGCCAGTGGCACCATCTTCAAGGAAAAGGCCTCGGGCCCCAGCTATTCGCAGGTGTTCGGCCAGTGGCTGTGCGACATGGCCGCGGGTGAGCCAAAGCTGATTGCGATCACGCCGGCGATGCGCGAAGGCTCGGGGATGGTCGAGTACTCGAAGCGTTTCCCCGAGCGCTATGTCGACGTAGGCATCGCGGAGCAGCACGCGGTCACCCTGGCGGCCGGGCTGGCCTGCGACGGGCTGAAGCCGGTGGTCGCCATCTACTCGACATTCCTGCAGCGCGCCTACGATCAGCTGATTCACGACGTCGCGCTGCAGAACCTGCCGGTGCTGTTCGCACTGGACCGCGCCGGGCTGGTTGGCGGCGACGGTGCTACGCACCAGGGGGCGTTCGACGTCTCGTTCCTGCGCTGTATTCCGAACATGACCCTGATGGCGCCGGCCGATGAGAACGAATGCCGGCAGATGCTGTTCACTGCGACGACGCTGCCGGGACCATCGGCGGTGCGGTATCCGCGCGGCACCGGCTGCGGCGTCGCGATCCAGGCGGAGATGACGGCGTTACCGGTGGGACGCGCCGAACTGCGCCGCGAAGGACGCTCCGGCCTGCTGCTGCTGGTGGCCGGCACACTGCTGCACAGCGCGCTCAGTGTCGGTGAACGACTGGATGCGACGGTGGTGAACCTGCGGTTCATCAAGCCGCTGGATACGGAGCTGATCCTGCGCCTGGCCGGTGATGCGCGGGCCGTAGTGACGGTCGAGGAGAACGCCGTGGCCGGCGGCGTCGGCGCAGCGGTTGCAGAATGCCTGGCGGCCGGTGGCGTGATGCGGCCGCTCAAGATGGTGGGAATTCCGGACCGCTTCATCGAGCATGGCTCGCGGGACGACTGCCTGGCACTCGCCGGCCTGGATCTCGAGGGCCTGGCGGACCAGATCGAACCCTGGTGGGCCGCACAGCAGCCCGGGTTCCGGCGTGCGGCGGGGATCCCGATCCGTTAGGCGCGGGCGCCCGGTTCCGTCCAGACCTGCGCTCCAGCGAGCGCCGCGGCGCCTGATCCGGCCCCGATCACTCCGCCGCGACGGGCTGCGTTTCCGACGCCTGCAGCCGAGTAATCAGCGACTTCAGGAACATGCGATTGAACCGCAACTGGCACGAGGCCGACACCTGCTCCAGCAGCGTCGCGCTGACCTTCAGCGCCTGCACGGGTGCGGCGGCACGGATGGTGGCGGTGCGACGCGCGCCCTTCACGTAGCCAGCCTCGCCAAAGCACTCGCCGGCCTGGATCGTGCCAACGCGTTCGCCGTGGCGCTCCACGGTGCATTCGCCGGATACCAGGATGTAGAAGCGGTCGTCGATCTCGCCCTCGCGCACGATCAGCTCACTGGCGGCATAGTCGCGCCAATGGCTGGCGCGCAGCACTTCCCAGATTTCGGAATGCGAGAACTCGTGGAAGAAGCGCAGCCGGCGCAGCGTGGCGAACTGCTCCTGCTGGTCGATCCGCGAATAGGCCTCGCGCAGCTTCTGGTGCACACGGGTCAGGTCCGCGGCGAAATCCAGCCCGCTGCGAAAGCGCCGCTCGGGCTGTTTCATCAGCGCCGTGGCCACCACTTTTTCGAGCTCTTCGGGTACGTCCGCACGCAGCGTGTGGATCGGCGCCGGCGTCGCGTAGACGATCTGGTGCAGCAGCTTGGCGAGATTCGAGGCCTTGAAGGGACGCGTGCCCGTCAGCATTTCGTACATCACGGCGCCCAGCGAATACAGATCGGTGGCGCTGGTGATGTCGTGGCTCTGCACCTGCTCGGGTGACATGTAGGAAGGGCTGCCCGCGATTCCCTCGATCCGCGAGATGTCCGAATCGGCGACCAGCGCGATGCCGAAATCGATGATGCGGACGTCGGAATCCTGCGTCAGCATGATGTTGGACGGCTTGATGTCGCGGTGGATCACGCCGCGGCTATGCGCGTAGTGGAGTGCGCGCGCCACCTTGTAGACGATCTCCACCACGTCGTCGATGCGCAGCAGGTTGTCCGGCTTGCAGTAGGCCGCCAGCGTGCGCGCGCCGTGGACGTGCTCGGTGACGATATAGCACCAGTCACCCTCTTCTCCGGCGTCATAGATCGGCAGGATGTGCGGGTGCTGCAGCATGCCGACCATGTGCGCTTCGGAGAGGAACATCTTGCGCGCGATCCGCGCCTTCTCCTCGTCGCCGCCAGCGTCGAGGTTGTAGACCTTGATCGCGACGTCGCGGCCGTAGTATGGATCGTGCGACAGATAGACCGTGCCGGTACTGCCACGTCCAACCTCGTTGACGATGACGTACTTGCCGATTTTCTCGGGCACAGAGCGGCTGGTGGCCGCTGCGCCATGGATTGCATTCGCCATCTTGATTACGAGAGCCGACCTGACCGCGATTGAGTCAAGTCAGGATACGGAGCACTCCGGACAGCTACTGTGACGCGCGTCCCGGCGCGCGGCCGCCTCGCGCG
>JANPDV010000477.1:0-3382 GCA_031431655.1 Gammaproteobacteria bacterium
TCGAGCATGATCGGCTTGCCGCAACTGGCGCAGGTGCAGAGCTCCAGCGGCCCGTCAGGGTTCTTGCTGTTGAACGGCTGGCGCTTCAGGCCCGCAGGCTTGCCGACTTGCAGGTCCGAGTGCTTGAAGAACACCACGTGCGTGGTCGGCTGGCCGGTCACGGCCTTGCAGACCGAGCAGTGACAGGTGTGATTATCGACTGGGTCGTGATCCGAATGGGTGTGGACGTGCTCGCAACCGCCCTCATACTTGTGTGACATGGCTCGTAACCTCCATTTGTTATTTGGCTCGCGGCCGGCCTAGGGAACCGGCCTTGTCTGGGGTTTTCGAACCTGCATCGTAATCCGACTGTTGGCGGAATGCCCAGTGCGGCGCTGCAAACTCCTCCCACACAGGAAACGCATCGATGATGGACCCACATGAACACACAGCCACCCACGGCCGCAGCCCAGCCCGTGTCACCGTGGTTGGCGCAGGCTTGGTCGGCGGCAGTTGGGCCGTGGTATTTGCGCGCGCCGGCTGCGTCGTGGTTGTCCACGACCAGGATGCAAAACAATTGCTCGCCGCGGAAAACTGGATCCGGCAGACGCTTCGCTCGCTCGAATCCGCAGGCGCATTGCATGACACCACGGCCGCGTCCCTCGCTCGCCTGTCGTTTGGGCCGGTGCGCTCGCGCGCCGTCGCCGACGCGGACTACATCCAGGAGTCGATCATCGAATCGCTCGAGGCCAAGCGCAGCCTGTTCCAGCTTCTCGACCGGGAAGCGCCAGCCGCTGCCGTGCTGGCCACTTCCACCTCGTCGTTTCCGATCAGCGCGATTGCCGCAGATGTCCCGGGACGGGCGCGCTGCATCGTGGCGCATCCTGCGAACCCGCCGCACCTGATTTCGCTCACCGAAGTGTGCGGCGCGCCGTTCACGGCGGCGGCTACCATCCAGCGCACGTTAGTTTTGTTAGCTCAGGTAGGGCAAGTGCCGGTCCTGCTGCGGCAGGAGATCGACGGTTTCGTCCTCAACCGCCTGCAGTGGTCGCTGCTCGCCGAGGCGCTGCGCCTGGTGGCGGAAGGCGTGATCGCCGCGGCGGACGTCGATCGGGTTGTCAGCCTGGGCCTCGCGCGGCGCTGGGCGCTCATGGGCCCGTTGCACGTCGGCGATTTGAACGCGCCGGGCGGGCTGTCCGACTACCTCGCGCGTTTCGGGCCGACCATCAATCTAATTGCCGAATCGCGCGGCGCCAGTCCCGTGGCCCTGTCGGAGCCATTGCTCGCTGCGCTGCGCGAGTTGCAGGATCGTGCCGGGCGCGAGCCGCGCGCAACGCGGCTGCAGTCACGCGATGAAAATTTGCTGCGACTGAATGGGATCCTGGATCCATTGATTGCGCCGGATGCTGGCTCCTGACAAGTCGACCTATAGCGCATAATACCGGCCTCACCCGGAGGTGCTCCATGTACAAGCCCATGCGTGTTGCAGTGCTGCTGCTGCTACTAACAGATGCGACCGCCGCCAACGCCAGCGGAATCAACGGCATCAACAACGGGATGCCGAATCGCATTTCCATGAACGTCACCGTGCCGAAGCAAACCCAGGGCGCGACTTTCGGCGAGAAAGTGAACGCAGGCCTGCAGGCTGCCGGCGGCGCCTTGGCCAGTGGCGCGTCGCTCATCATCGAGTGCGGCGCGACCGCCTGCGTCGTCGCGCTCCCGGACGGCAGCGGCTATCGCGCGACGCTGGAGTCGATGACACTCGCCCCGCTCGATGCGGCGCAGGGCCTGTCACTGCGCAAGGCGGCTTCCGGCGCCTCCCTGCTCGGCGCCGCACTGCCGGGCGGCAGCATCCTGTCCGCGGCCGTGTCCTCCGTCGGCAACCTGGCCGGCAGCGGCGGCGGTGCCTCCGCGGCCGCCTACGCCGCGACCGGGCGCAGCGCCGCGCCCCGGGCACTCGCGAGCAGCACGCGGGCGGATAGCAGCATCGATGTCACCGAGCCGCTCGCCGCGGGCGACTACGCGCTCACCCTGGTCGTGGCGAAAGCCACGAGCGGAATCAAGGACACCCTGCAGACCCAGGTGCGCGCCGCCGCGCCAACTCGAATTCGCATGCGCCTCATTTTCAGCGCGGCCGAGGGCGCGCTGCGTGCGCGGCATGACAGCGGCGAAAACTCGATTGCGGAAATGAAATGATGAGCTCGAGCTAACAGCGGATTACTGCTCCTTGTCAGGCGGCATCGCCAGCGGAAAGACAAGAGCACGCAATTCTTTGAATTGCCGCCTGGAGTCGGCATCCAGCACGACAACCGTTTTCTCAAGCGCATCAAGCTTGCGGGCAAGCTGAACGCTGGAGGTCAGCACTGCGCGCATTTCGATGAATGCGCGAACCACGTAAACGCTCATCTCAACGGCGCGCGGGCTATTGAGGAGGGTTGCAGCCATCATGGCACCGTGTTCAGTAAGAACCCGCGGCAGATTCCTTCGGCCACCTCGACCAGTCTTTGATATCGCAATTTGCGATATCAAATCTGCAATATCTTGTTTCGCTAGAACAAAGGAGAAGTCTGGCGGGAACCGGGACAAATTGCGTTTGACCGCCTCGTTCAGCCGGTGGGTTGGCACGCCATATACCGCCGCCAAGTCAGAGTCGAGCAGAACACGCTGACCTCTGATAGTCAGGATTCTGCCGCCGATGTCGTTGCGGGGTGGCTTGCCGGTAGGCAAGCCACCAAAGGCTGCCACACCGCTGGACGTGCTCGAGATTGCAAATCTGGTCAGTTTGGGGCAATTGAAATTTACTGCTCGCCAGTGAATTCGCATGCGCCTCATTTTCAGCGCGGCATGGCGAATCTGCCGGCTAGGCGGCAGCCATCGCGAGATACACGTCGTACAGCACCACGGCGACCGCCGCCCGCACGAGCAGCGCGCCGAGTCCGAAGAAGCCGCGGATTTCCCGGAGCCGCTGCGGCTTCGCGCAACGCTCGGGATGGAGTGCAATATCGAGCGTGCGGCTGCGACGGCTGAAAGGTTCAATGTCATCGCGCCAAGTCAGCCGCGTGACAAAGAGCCCGCGCAACAGCGCCGCGATACCGGATATCGACAGGACCAGATAGGCCGCCAAGTGCATCGTCATGGCCGTTCATCACTCAGGCGTACGCGCATCTCGACCATGTGCTTGGAAAATCCCGCCTTTTCATAGGCAGCCACAGCGACACGATTGTCGCTATACACCTCGAGGCGCAGTTCGGTCGCGCCCTGCCGATGAGTTGGGCGCAGCGTCTGAAGAGGGTGTTCGCGATCGCGATCGACACCTGCGAGCGCTGCGGCGGGAAGCTGAAGGTCATTGCCCGCATCGAGGAGCCGGAAGTCATCGCAAAGGTCCTGGCACACCTGGAGAAGA
>JANPDV010000478.1:0-5336 GCA_031431655.1 Gammaproteobacteria bacterium
TCTTCTCCAGGTGTGCCAGGACCTTTGCGATGACTTCCGGCTCCTCGATGCGGGCAATGACCTTCAGCTTCCCGCCGCAGCGCTCGCAGGTGTCGATCGCGATCGCGAACACCCTCTTCAGACGCTGCGCCCAACTCATCGCGGCATGCTTCGGCATGGCGGGCGCCCCGGCACCCTGCTTCGCGCCCTTCCCTCCCGCGCCGCGCCCCGCCGGCGTGATCGCCGCGCGGCGTCAGGTGCATCCGCGGCGGTCGCACCAGCGCCGCCAACCGCGCCATCAGGTCCAGCGGCTCGAGCACGATGTGGGTCGTGCCGTCGCGGTATGGGGTCTTGAGCTGGTAGCGCACCTGCCCTGAGGGCGTCCGCGCCAGGCGCTCGGCCGCCACCGGCGGGCGGCTGACGTAGCGGCACAGGCGTTCGAGCTTGGCGCGCTCGCCGGGCTGGATCTCCAGGCCCGCGTGCAACGAGAACCCGCCCGCCTCGGCAGCACCGTGGCGCCCTTGCACTTCGGGCTGCGCCGCAACGCTCTGCAGCGTGAACACCTTCTGGCCCGCTCGCGGGCCGACGGCAATGCGATACGTGATGGAATGACCGATCAGGTCATCGAGCGAGCCGCGCTGATCGGGATCGCCGCTCAGCCACGCGTTCTCGGCGTCGCGCTCGATCAGGCCGCGCTTCTCCAGCATCCGCCCGAGGCGTTCGGCGATGCGCTGCACAAGCCCTTGCAGCTCCGCTGCGCCCGGCGCTGGCACCGGATGGAACACCGGCGGCGCGGTGCCGTCGCTCCGATACGCGCCATCGACGAAGATCATGTGCAGGTGCACGTTCCGGTTCAGCGCCGAGCCGAAGCGCTGGATCAGCGTGACGGCGCCGGTGTGCCGATGGTGCGCGTCAGGCGAGCCTCGCTCAGCAGATGGCCCGAGATCGTGCGATACACCACGCCGAGGAGCGCCGAGAGCACGGCCGGACGGGTCGCCAGCAGGAAGCGCAGCGCCATCGGCAGTGACAGCACCCACTGGCGCAACGGACGCTCGGGCAGCACCTCGTCGGCCAGCAGCGCGGCGGTCTCGGCCTTGCGCCGTGCACCACAGGAAGGACAGAACCCGCGCTTCTTGCAGCTGAACGCGACCAGCTTCTCGGCATGGCACTGCTCGCAGCGCAGGCGCAGGAAGCCCTCCTCCAGACGGCCGCACTTCAGGTAGGCGTCGAACTCCGCCTCGACGTAGTCGGGCAAGGGCCGGCCTGCCACGGCGCGCAGCTCGCGGAAGGGGGGATAGTGCTGCTCGACCAACTGGTAGAGCAGCGTCGTCTCGGGCCGGTGGCGCGCATAGCCCGGCGTATCGACGAAGGCAGGGGCGCGCGCGCCGCGCGGACGAGGGCGGGTTTGGGCTCACCAGAAAGCCCGTCACGCGATCGGACTGTGGCGCAGGGGCGTTTGAGCTTCCTATCCGCACGCAACGTATCGGCCCGTGCGAAGGCAATCTCTCTGCATTGCGGTGTCGACATCGAATCCGGCCAGCCCGAGCTGACCGAACGCCCGTGGCGCTAGCGTGCCGACAGCACGATTCGACCGTCCGGTTCACGAGACGCGACGATGTGCAAATTTTGCTCGAGAGAGCGGACCAGCCCGTCGATGTCGCCCGAATTGTAGAACCCGCCGACGCGCATGCCGCGGATCGCGTCGTCGCGGATCTCGAAGCGGACGTCGGTGTAGCGCGAGACCTCGGCCAGTGCCGCCTCGAGCGGTTCGCCATCAAACACCAGCATCCCGCGCTGCCAGGCAAGTCGACTCGACAGTGTCTCCTGCAATAGCCGCCGCACGCGCCATTGGGAATCGGCCACATCGGCCAGCAACTGCTCGCCGGCGGCGACCTGCGTCACCTGCGGCCCGGCGTCAGAGGTGCGGGTCGCGGGGGCGGACGATGGTGCGGTCACCACAATCTTGCCTTCCGTGACCGTCACCTCGAGCCGTCCGTTGCGCTCGAGTCGGACGTTGAAGGCGGTACCGACTGCGCGGATCCGGCGCGTGCCGGCGGCCACGATGAAGGGCCGCGAAGCGTCGTGCTTGACCTCGAAATTTGCTTCGCCCCTCACGACCTCGACGCGGCGTTCGCCAGCGCCGAAAGAGACCTCGACCCGGCTCGCCGTATTCAGTTGCACGATCGAGCCGTCCGGAAGTGTCTCGGTGCGCCGTCCGCCGACATCCGTCGAGTAGACCTGTGCCAACGGTGCCGGCAGTTCCGTTGGCAAAGACGGCCGCGTGGGTGCCCCGGACCCCGCAACCGCCGGACGGGTGTCGGCGCCGACATCGACCGGGAAACCCGGACGCTGCAGCATCAAAAACGCCGTAACCACGGCCGCCGGAACCGCGAGGCCGGCGCCGGCCCAAAGCCAAATCGGGCGCTTTACCGCTGGGCGTTCAGCGGCGGGCAGTTCGAGGAGCCCAGAGAGTTCGCGCAGCAGATCCATCTCGTCCCACAGGGCCGCCATCGCGATCAGCGCGCGCGCGTGGCGCGGATCCTGGGTCAGCCACGCCTGCAACGTGGCTTGCGACGCCCCGTCAAGGCCGCGATCCATGCGGCTCAACCAGACGCTGGCCTCTTCCTCGATCCGCAGGCGACTCTTGAAATGCAGCAGCTTAGCCATGCCCACGCTCCGGCCGCGCGGCTCGGCGCGGCGGTGCGACCCCGTGCGCGTCGAGATAGGTCCAGCAGCGCAAGATGCCTTTCGCGACATGCTTCTCAACCGTGCTTTCGCTAAGGCCGAGATACTGCGCAATGTCGCGCTGGCTCATGCCGTAGACCTTCTTCAGCAGGAATGCCCGGCGGCACTGCAGCGGCAGCTCACACACCGCCCGGCAGAACAACAGCATCCGTTCCTGCGACTCGAGCTGCGATTCGATGGTTTCGCCGTCGGTCAGGAACTCGGCGCCAGGCAGATCTTCGAACGAGTCCACTAGCCGGCGATCGCTGCGATCCACGTGGTTCAGCGCGAGGTTCCACGCAGTCTTCAGCAGAAAGGCCCGAGGATGGGAGATCTTCTGCGCGCGCGCAGCCTCGTAGGAGCGGACAAAGGTCTCTTGGACGATATCTTCGATGTCCGCCGGACGCACGACGCGGCTGACGACGCGGACGATCTGCGCGCGCGCGGCGGCAAACACGTCACTGATCGAACCGTTCGGGGTCACCGGAACGCCCTCGCGTGTGAGGCAAATCGCCCAGAACAGTGTAAAGGAACCAGCGGCCAGGGGGTGCTGCAAACAATATTGACGATGACTCGCTGTGATTACTACTGTGTGACCCGGCCTGCGCCGCCGCCAAACGCCGACACCCGAAGATTGCTCCAAAAACGAATGGAGGATTTCGTCGTCTCATCTGTCTATCTCCCTGTAGCCGGTCATGCCGGCCTGCGTCGGATCTTGAAAAGGGTTGGCCGTCTGTGGTTGGCATGCCTCGGTTTGCTGCTGTGCGTTGGCACGGCGGCAATCCCGGCGCACGCCACTGATGACGGCGCACTTGTCTTCGAGATTCCGAGCCAGCGGGCCGATCGTGCCCTGACGGCGTTCGCCAAGCAGGCGGGCGTGACCTTGGTGTTCCCTTTCGACCTGGTCAGCAGGGCGAGGGCGAATGCCCTGGTCGGTCGCTATGGTGTCGCAGAAGGCCTCGGTGTGCTCCTGGAAGGCACGGGCCTGAGCGGCGTCGTGCGCGGCCCGTCGCAGATTTCCATAGAAAGAACAGCATTCACAGGGGAGACAGACAGCGTGAACAGGAAGCGGGCGGGAATTCTCGGCGCGATCATCGCGATGCTTGGCGGCAACGCGGCGGCGCAAGGCGGCGCGACCGCTGGTGCCTCGAGCGGGACGGAAGCGACGGTACTCGCGGAAATCATTGTCACGGCACGCAAGCGGGATGAGAATCTGCAGGACGTGCCGGTCTCGATCAGCGTGGTTGGCTCGCAGGACCTGCTGCGTGGCAACGTGTTCACGCTCGATCAGTTAGCCTTGATGACGCCCGGACTTGCATTCAATGATTCTAATGGCGCCTTTCAGGCGCCCGCGATCCGCGGCTTGGCGCAGATTGATGCAGGTGGCTTCGACGGCAATGTTGGCGTTTTCGTCGATGGCGTCTACATGGACAACCGAGCGGGTCTCGAGTTTGGCTTGATGGATATCGAGCGAGTGGAGGTCCTGAAGGGTCCTCAGAGCGCCCTGTATGGCCGCAACACGTTCGCCGGGGCGATCAACTACGTGACGAGAGCGCCCGTGCTCGAGAAGTGGGAGGGCTTCGTGGAGGGCGGAGCGGGCAGCGGCAACTTCTGGTCGGCGCGGGGCTCGGTCAACGTTCCAATCGGCAGTAAGTTTGCCGCGCGCCTTTTTGCCGGCGATAGCGCTTTCGATGGCAACGTTCGCAACGTGCGCGACGGTGGTCATGTCGGTGGATTCGACAGGCGGCGCTCATACGGGGGGCAGCTGTTGTTTGCGCCGACGGATGCCATCAACCTGACGATCGTCGCAATGAGTAACGAGCGCGGTGACGACCAGCCAGCCTATCGAGTATTCCCTACGAGCAACAACAACTGCGGGCCGACATTCAACGTGGCCGCCGCAGGGCAGCCGGCTCGGCTGGTTAGCGGACTCTATTGTGGCGAGGCGCCCAATACGGAGGACGTCGACCTCGACCCGCGCGGACGCGGACTCGATGGGAAAGTCGATCTGGCATACGCGACACTGCGGGCGGATTTCGGGCCAGCCGTCGCGACCCTGCAGGCTAGCTCCACTAAGAGCAGCTACGGGACGTTCGTGGACGCCGCCGGCAATGCAACGGCGTTCCAGCGTCAGCTTTTCGGGAATTTCTCTCAGCAGTTCTTTACCGACTCTTCAAGCGAAAAGGGGCAGGCCCAATCGTACGAGTTGCGCGTGCAGTCCAGGGACGGCGGCAGGTTCAGCTGGACGCTTGGCGGGTCATACTTCGATATCGAAGGCGATCTGCTGCTCTCGTCAGCCGCCACCCCGGTCGGAGCGCAGGCGCCGCTGACAACGCTGACGCGGGTTGTCCGATCCCAGACTACCCAGGAGAGCGCGGTGTTCGGTGCGCTGGGCTTCAAGTCCGGGGGATTTGGGTCGACGTTGGAATTGCGCTACACCGAGGTTGATCAGGACTTCAGTGGATCGACGACGATCCTCTTTGCACCGCTTCCCCCGTCGTTCGTTCCGGCGGACGCCCAGAGTTTCTCTGCCGTTACCCCTCGATTGACCTTGGATTACGCTGTGCGGCCCGGAGTGATGCTGTACGCGTCCGCGGCCAGGGGCTGGAAGGCGGGCGGCTTCAACGTGGCCG
>JANPDV010000479.1:0-3747 GCA_031431655.1 Gammaproteobacteria bacterium
CCAGCGGCGGCCGATGCACGAGAATCTCGATCGCCTGACGCATCATCGAGCCACGTCCCGCGGCGAGACCACTCGCGGATGCGCTGCGCGGCGCACCGCGGCGCGGACCGGCCGGCGACGCTCGGTCAGCCTGCGCCGCAACCCCCGCTGCGGTGCCGGTCGTTGCCGGACGGGCCGGCACGGCGCCGGTGCTGCGCGCCCAGATGTCGCGCAGGCGCTCCACTCCGAGGCCGATCGCGTCGGCGATCCGCTGCAGGATCAGCTCGCGGTAAATGCCGTCCGGCAGTTTCGCCACCAGCGGGCGTGCTTCTTCCGCGAAGCGCGCACGTCCGTCGGCGTGCGCCGTGTCGAAGCGCGAGCGCAGTTCCTCGACCAGGTACTCCGACAGCGGCATCGACGCCGCGATCCGCGCCTCGAACTTCTCGCGCCCTTCCTCGGCAATCAGCGTGTCGGGGTCATGTCCCTCCGGCAGGAACAGGAAGCGGATCTCGAATCCGTCGCGCGCCTCCGGCAGCGCGTTGTTCAGCGCACGCCAGGCGGCGCCGCGCCCGGCGCGGTCGCCGTCGAATGCGAACACGACTTCGCGCACCAGCCTGAAAATACGCTTCAGGTGCTCCGGGGTCGTCGCCGTGCCGAGCGTCGCGACCGCGTAGCCGACACCCGCCTGGTGCAGGCGCACCACGTCCATGTAGCCCTCGACGACCAGCAGCCGCTTCAGCGGCGCGCGGTTCTGCCGCACCTCGTAGAGGCCGTAGAGCTCGCGCCCCTTGTGGAACAGCGGCGTCTCCGGTGAGTTCAGGTACTTCGGTTCGCCCTGGTCGATGACGCGACCGCCGAACGCGATCGTGCGGCCGCGCGCATCGCGGATCGGGAACATGATGCGGTCGCGGAAGCGGTCGTAGTGCCGTTCGCCGTCGCGCACCGCGCCCGCGTCGCGCTCGATCACCAGTCCGGCGGCGAGCAGCGCACGCCGCTCGGGCTCGCTGCCGCCGAAGCGGCGCAGCACGTCGTTCCAGGAGTTGGCCGCATAGCCGATCTGGAAGCGCTGCAGGGTTTCGCGCGTCAGGCCGCGCTTCTCGATGTAGGCCAGCGCGCGCGCGTCCTCGGTCAGCGCCGCAGCCCAATGCGCCGCGACGCGCGCGGAGATTTCATAGAGCTCCTCGCCGACCGCCGGCGCGGCGCTGGCACCCTGTTCGCGCGGGATGGGCACGCCGGCGCGATCGGCCAGCTCTTCGATCGCCTCGACGTAGCTCATGCGGTCGTGTTCCATCAGGAAGCTGACCACCGTGCCGGACACGCCGCAGCCGAAGCAGTGATAGAACTGCTTGTCGGGCACCACGTAGAACGAGGCGGTCTTCTCACCGTGGAACGGGCAGCAGGCCTTGTACTCACGGCCGGCTTTCTTCAGCTGCAGGCGCGAGCCGATAAGTTCGACGATGTCGCTGCGCGCGACCAGGTCGTCGATGAATGCCTTGGGTATTCGCCCCGCCATCGGCGCGATGATATGCGCGGGCGAGCCGGTGCGTGGCGCGCCTGCGCGCGGGCGCCGGGCGTCAGCCGGCCAGCCGGGCCTTGATGCGCGCGCCGACCACGCCCATGTCCGCGCGGCCGGCGGCCTGCGTCTTTACCAGGCCCATGACCTTGCCCATGTCCTTGACGCTGGCGGCCCCCGTTTGCGCAATGGCAGCGGCGATCAGCGCGTCGAGCTCGGTGTCGGACAGCGGCGCGGGCAGATAGGTTTGCAGCAGTTTCAGTTCGGCCGTTTCCTTGGCCACGAGGTCGGCGCGGTTGCCGGCCTCGAACTGCGCGATGGACTCGCGCCGCTGCTTGACCATCTTCTCGATGGCGGCGGTGACCTGGGCGTCGTCGAGCACGATGCGCTCGTCGACTTCACGCTGCTTGATGGCAGCCTGCAGCATGCGGATGAGGCCGAGGCGTTCCTTTTCCCCGGCGCGCATCGCGCCCTTCATGTCTTCGGTGATGCGCTCCTTGAGCGTCATCGACAACGCGGCACTCAGCGCGGACGCGCGACCATCGGTCGCGGCGAATTGCGCTTCAGGTGTCGCTTGATGGCAGCCGCACGCTTACGCTTACGCTCCTGCGTCGGCTTTTCGTAGAATTCGCGCCGGCGCAGTTCGGTGAGGACACCGGCCTTCTCGCAGGCGCGCGTGAAGCGACGCAGCGCGGCGTCGAAATACTCGTTCTCGCGGACTCGGACGCTGGGCATCTCGACCTCTCGACTGGACTTGTGACCCCGGGCAAAAGACCCGAATGGACCGCGCGCGTGGGCCAATCCCGCTGCGGCGCCCGGATCAAGTTATTGATCCGAAACGATTTTTTCCTTGCCCCCGACAGGCAGGGGCGGGAATCATAATGACCCCTCCGGGAAAACGCAAAGTCGGGAACCAGCCAAGTGCGCATCCTCGCGATCGAATCCTCCTGTGACGAAAGTGCCGCGGCCGTGCTCGACAGCGAGGCCGGGCTGCTGGCGCACCGGCTGTTCAGCCAGATTGACCTGCATCAGGCCTACGGCGGCGTGGTGCCGGAGATCGCCTCGCGCGATCACGTCCGGCGACTGCTGCCCCTCATCGACGAGGTGCTCGCCGGCCTGCCATTGCGCCCGGAAGGCCCTGGGCCCGCCAAGTCCGCGCAGGCGCGGCCCCGGCCGGCGCCGGTGGACGGCGTGGCCTACACCGCCGGTCCCGGCCTGATCGGGGCACTGCTGACCGGCGCGGCGCTGGGTCGCTCGCTGGCCTTTGGCTGGGGAGTGCCCGCGATCGGAGTGCACCATCTCGAAGGCCATCTGCTCGCGCCGCTGCTCGAGCCGGAGCCGCCGCCGTTCCCGCATGTGGCGCTGCTGGTGTCAGGGGGCCACACCATGCTGATCGAGGCGCGGACGCTCGGCGACTACCGCCTGCTCGGCGACACGCGCGACGATGCGGCCGGCGAGGCTTTCGACAAGACCGCCAAGCTGCTCGGGCTGCCGTATCCGGGCGGGCCTCACCTGGCGCGCCTGGCCGAGTCCGGGCGCGAGCGCGGGCTGAAGTTTCCACGACCGATGCGCGATCGGGCCGGTCTGGAGTTCAGTTTCTCAGGCCTCAAGACTGCCGTGCAGCTGGCACTGGAGCGGGATGCGACCCTCGCCGCGCCCGACGTGGCCTTCGAGGTGCAGGAGGCGATCGTCGACACGCTGGTGGCCAAGTCGATGCGCGCGCTGCAGCAGACCGGGCTCGAACAACTCGTAGTGGCTGGCGGCGTCGCGGCCAACACGCGCCTGCGCGCGCAACTCGATGCCGCCGCACGCCGCCGCGGCGCGCACGTGTACTATCCGCGGCTCGCATTCTGCACCGACAACGCCGCGATGATCGCCGTGGCCGGGCTTGCCCGGCTCAGCGCCGGTGAGTCGGACGGACTCGCGATCGGGGCACGCGCGCAGTGGCCGCTGGCCGAGCTCGCGCCGCCGCGCGCCGCGGACGGCGCGAGCCATGCTGTTTCATGAAGTCGAGAACCGTACACCCATGACCCATCCGAGTCCGCCCGAGTCTGCAGCCGCAACGCGCGACGACACCATCTTCCTGCGCGGCCTCGAGGTCGAATGCATCATCGGCTTCATCGAATGGGAGCGGCGCATCAAGCAGAAGGTGCTGATCGACTTCGAGCTGCCGTGCGACTGCGCGCGCGCCGCGGCATCGGACGAAGTCGAGGATACGCTCGACTACAAGAAGGTCTCCAAGCGCATCATCGGGT
>JANPDV010000480.1:0-23258 GCA_031431655.1 Gammaproteobacteria bacterium
ATGCGGGCGTCATCAACTATGTGACCAAGCGCCCGTCCGAAGCATTCGAAGGCACTGCCAGAGTCATCGGCGGCAACTATGGGCGTCGTTCAGTAGAGGGTTCGGTGAGCGGACCGATCGCCGGCGGCACGGTGAAAGGCAGTCTCGCGGGGCGCTACGACGCGTTTGACAGCAACTGGAAGGACTCGCGGACGGGTGTTCGATTCAACGGGTATGAAAAGTACGCGTTCCAGGGCAGCCTCGAAGCCGATCCGACTGAAAACCTGAACCTCCTGGCTACCGGCTTTTACTCCAATGACGTGTTTGACCAGCCTGTGCGAGTTCTGGTCAGCGGAAACTGCGGCGCGCCCGCCGGCGCGTTCCAGACGTCGATCTGTGGTGAGATTCCGGACTTCAACAGCAGTTCGGTCAGCCGCTCCGCTGGACCCAAGTTTGACCTGTATGGCAACAAACGCGACACGCTGCTAGGAACACTGGAGGCCAAGCTCGATCTGGGCAAGCTCGAACTGAAAAGCCTATCGGCGTTTACCGACACCTCGTACCGGCAGCTGCGCGATCAGGACGGCACCGGTGTCGGCTACACCTTCCCGCTGGCCGGAGCG
The DNA here is from genome assembly GCA_031431655.1 of Gammaproteobacteria bacterium. Classification (GTDB taxonomy): domain Bacteria; phylum Pseudomonadota; class Gammaproteobacteria; order Steroidobacterales; family Steroidobacteraceae; genus UBA964. Next base: position 603 of record JANPDV010000480.1, read on the forward strand.
CCCGCCGGGACGACGAACCTGTCCACGTATTTCATCGGCAGCTCAGAAGACGAATCGCTTTCCCAGGAGCTGCGCGCAACGTTTGACGTGACCGAGCAGCTCACGCTCGCCCTCGGCGGCTTCTACAACCGGTATGTCGCCAAGCAAACCATCAGTCTGGCAGTAGACCCGACCAATATTCCCACCGGCCGGACAGCGATCATTGCGTTTCCTATCGGCTTCCTGGATCCCAATACGGGGGTGCCGAGCTTCATTCAGCGCACTCGGCTGGTCGACAAGGAAGTCTCGGCTTTCGGTTCGCTCGAATACAAGGTCACACCTGAGGTGACGCTTTCTGCTGAAGGCCGCAGGTCGAAGCAGACCAAGAGCCAAAACCAGTCGTCGGCGTTCCTGACATCGGCTTTCGTCGATCCCGATGGCGCAGGCGGGATCAGCGGCAACTGGAATTTCTGGAGCTATCGCTTCTCGGCGGATTACCAGATCGCGCCGGACACTTTGGTCTACGCCTCGGTGGCCCAGGGCAACAAGGCAGGCGGCTTCAATTCCGGCGTGCCCTCGCCAGGAGACCTGCAGTACGATCCCGAGAAGAACATCACCTATGAAACCGGCGTCAAGGCCAAGCTGTTCGACGGCGCGGCCGTGTTCGACATCTCGGTCTTCTATGCGAAGTTGGATGATCTGCAGCTGCAGTTCATTTCGTCCAATGGCCTCACCGCTGTCATCAAGAACGCGGGCAGCGCCAAGTCCTATGGGTTCGAGGCGTCGCTGTCCGGCAGAGTCGCTGATGGCGTCAAGATGGGTCTTGGGCTCGCGTACGCAAACCCGACCTTCAAGAACGGTTCCATTCTGAACAGCGGTGCCGCGAGAGTGCAGTGCCAGAACATTGCGTCCTGTTCCTCCCGCGTCGTCGCGCTGCCAGGCTCCACTACGCTCGGGGTCAATCTGGCGGGGCTGTCCTTGCCACGTCAGAGTGATTGGCAGGTCAATCTGTTGCTCGATGCGCGCAAGCCCCTTACGGGGACCTGGGACTGGACTTTTCGCGGGAACTACAAGCTCGAGACGAAGCAGTTTGCGACCACCCCTCCGGTCAACAACGGATGGATCGGGGCGAGAAATAGCCTGAACCTGCGTGCGGGCGCGGCCACGGATGCATTGTCGGTCGAGCTGTACGTCGAGAACGCCCTGGACGATGCAACGCCGTTCAACTACGGCAGTGGGCTGAATCCCAGCAATTTCCAGGGACCGTTGGCCGTCGTTTACGGCCAGGAGCGGAGCTATGGGATTGAGGCCTCGATCCGGTTCTGATGCGCACGCAGGCGTGCAGGCGTGCAGGCGTGCCGGCGTTCAAGACGGCATCTGCGCCGTGAAGCGACGGATTAGGGACCTGAGCTTGGTCGCCTGCCTGGGGATGCTTCTGGCCCCGTTGGCGCACAGCGCTGCGTCGGACGAATCATTCATGCTGAATGCGTCTCCCTGGACCACGCTCGAGACCCTGCCGCCGCCCATTCGCAATTCGGCAGTGGTCGAGGCGCCGCTTGCGCAAGCCTGGAACGCGTGGACGACGGTCGAGGGCATCGTCGCGTTCCTCGGCGTCAAGGCCGACGTGGACCTCAGACCGGGCGGAATCTACCGGGTCGCCTTCAAGACCGATGCGCCGACGCCGCGCGAGCAGGGTAACGATGGCCGCATCATCGCGCTCGAGCCAATGAAGATGCTGTCGGTGACGTGGATGACGCCGATGCATATGCAGGAGCTGAGCGGCAACTCGACGACGCTGACGCTGTACTTCACTGCGATCGACGGCGGCAAACGCACCCAGGTCGATCTGATCAACTCGGGCTATGGGCTCGGACCCAGGTGGCACGAAGCCTACGACTACAACGTGCGGGGCTGGGATCGTGTGCTGTCGGTCCTCGAGTACCGCTTCGAGACCGGCCCGGTCGATGCTCAGCTGCGAATCGATGAGATGGCCAAGTACAAGACGATGCGGTTCTGGCGCGAACACAAGCGCAGAGTGCGGGCCGCGACGAGTGCGGGGGCGGGCAGCCCGAACGCACCGCCGTAGCGCGCCGCTAGCGGCCGCACACCGACGACCACTGCTTAGGAGCTGCAGGAGCCGGCCGCGTCGAGCGTGCTGCCGCCTGGTTCTTGATGGGATTGGCGCTGCCGGTCAGCAGCAGATTCGGGATGGTGCTCGTGTCCCACTGCTTCGGGTCATCGCCCCGGCGCGGCACGACCAGGCCGCGGCAGGGCAGCACCCAAAGCGTGGTGGTTCCGCCGTAACCGGTGAAGTTCCACGCCGGCTCCGCGAATGGCAGCGCGATCATCTACGTGGCATAAGGGGTTGTAATGGCGGCAGTCGCGGCCGGCATTTCCGCCAGCGCCCCACTACCTGCATGCTGTGTTCCATGTTCGTCGCCCAACTACCTGTACTTGTCGCCGGCGCCGGCCCGGTCGGCTGCGTGCTGGCGCTGCACCTCGCGAAGGCGGGCATTCCTGTCGTCCTGATAGAGCGCGAAGCGGATCTACCTGAGGACCTGCGCGCCTCGACCTTTCATCCGCCCACGCTCGACATGCTCGACGGGCTCGGCCTTACAGACGCGCTGCTCGGCCTTGGCGTCCTCGCACCGACCCACCAGTATCGCGATCGCCAGAGCGGCAGGCACGCCGTGTTCGATCTCGCGCTCCTCGCGGGTGAGACGCGCCACCCGTACCGGTTGCAGTGCGAGCAGTACAAGCTGACGCGGCTGGTCTGTGACGAGCTGCGCCGGCACCCGCATGCGCAGGTCCGAATGGGTTGCCGCGTGCTCGCGGTTCGGCAGCACGCGGATCGAGTCGAGGTGCAGATCGCAGGGCCACAGGGGGCCTCGGATCTGGTCGCCAGTTTCCTGGTCGGCGCGGACGGGGCCAGCAGCGTGGTGCGCAAACAGGTGGGCATCGCATTCGAGGGCATCACTTACCCTGAGAAGTTCCTGGTGCTGAGCACGGATGCAGCGCTCGATGCGGCGCTGCCGAACCTCTCGGGCGTCAACTATGTGGCCGATGCGCTGGAGTGGTGCACGATCCTGAAGACGCGCACGCTATGGCGCGTGCTGTTTCCGGCCGACGCCAGTGTCTCCGATGAGCAACTGGTCGCCGACGAAGCGGTCCAGGCCCGACTGCAGCGGCTGGCGCCCTCGCGCGTGCCGTACCGGGTAGAACACCGCACCCTGTACCGCGTGCACCAGCGAGTCGCAAGCCAGTTCCGGCTCGGGCGCGTGCTGCTGGCCGGCGACGCTGCACACGTCAACAATCCACTGGGCGGCATGGGCATGAACGGCGGCATTCATGATGCGCTCGCGCTGGCGGCGGCGTTGGAGGCGGCGTATCGCGATCCCGCAACAGGGCAGGCCGCGCTCGATCACTACGCCGGGACGCGTCGGGCCGTAGCGGTCGAGTTCATCAATGAGCACACCGCCCGCAACAAGCGGCAGATGGAAGAGCGCGACCCCGCGAAGCGCCAGGCGCATCTGGACGAAATGATCGCGCTCGCGGCGGATCCGGTGCGGGCACGCGCCTACCTGATGAAAACCTCGATGATCGAGGCGCTGCGACGTGTGGGTTGGGTGGGCGGCCGGGAGAGCGCGGCTACTGCGGCCTGAGCACCCGTTGCACGTACTGCTCGAAGCTCGTCGGGCGGCGACCCAGCAGGCTCGCGAGGACGTGCGGATTGCCGAGCATCCCATGCTGGTCGTAGTGCTGGTTCATCAGTGCCATCTGTTCGATCCGGTCGGCGCTCGCGCCGGCCTTGTGCGCCCGCTCGCGCATCGTGGTCAGCGGCAGCGCGCGGGCAGTTACCGGCTTGCCGAGCAGGCGCGCCAGCGTCGCGGCCATGTCCACCTGGCTCAGCGACTCGGGGCCGGCCAGCTCGTAGGTGCCGAAGCGGTACTGGTCGTCGACGACGACGGTGGCAAGCACCTCCGCGAGGTCGAGCAGGTCGACGACGTTGAACCGGACGTCGGCGCTGAATGGCATGGCGTGCACGCCCGAGGCGCGTACCTCCGGCATCAGCGCCTCCAGGTGCTGCATGTAACGGGCCGGCTGCAGGATCGTGAAGGGCAGGGGGCCGTTGACGACGGCTTCTTCGACCTCCAGCTTCAGGCGGTGATGGCGGATGTCCCGGCACACCGGGTGCAGCACGGAGTAATAGACGAAGTGCCGGCAGTCGGCGAGCAGCGCGGCGCGATAGAACGCGGCCGCCATGGACACCTCGTCCGGATGCATCGGGGGCCCGATGTAGATCGAGGTGTCGCAGCCCTTTGCCGCGCGCGCGAGGGAGTCGCTGTCGAGCAGGTCGCCAACGGCAAACTCGCTGGCGCCCAGTTCCCGCAATGCCTCTGCCTGCGCCTCGCGGCGGACCAGCGCACGCACTTCGACATCGCGGGCGACCAGGGCGCGCAGGGCCGCGCGCCCGGTGCGGCCGTGTGCTGCCGCCAGCAGGACTTTCTGTCTCGTGGTCTGCGTCATGTCCAATCAAGCATGAACGACGCCGGCTTGCGGCGCCATCTGAAATCGGCATGGCAGTCAGCCAAGGGCGTCTGACGCGTTGTCCATTCACTCTACAGTCGGGATGACGGCCCTCGGCTAGGTCGACGCCGAGCCGCTGGCTGATGTCGGATCAGCGGCCGGCGAGGCTCGCCGTCAATGGCAGGGTGACCACCATCCGGGTGCCCAGGTCCTCGCCCGCGCTATGCGCCGCGATGGTTCCGCCATGGGACTCGACGAGTTCGCGAACCACGGCGAGCCCGATGCCCAATCCGCCGCGGCCCATGGCGACCGTGCGCGGGTCCTGCGCGAACAGTTCGAAGATGTGCGGCATCGCCGTTGCAGCGATGCCGCGGCCGTCGTCGGACACGGTAATCTGTGCGACGCCGTCATGCGCGACGACGGCCAGCGCCACCGCGCCGCCCTGCGGCGTGTACTTCGACGCGTTGTCCAGCAGGTTACTGAACACCTGCGCCAGCCGCACCGGATCCGCGTCCAGCGCAAGCGACTCGTCGACGACGTCCCACCCCAGGGTCTGGTGCCGCAGTTCGATCGCCGGCTGGCAGGCGTCACGCGCGACCCGGAGCACCGCCATCAGGTCGACGCGTTCCCGCTCCAGGCGATACTTGCCTGAGGTGATCCGCGAGGCGTCGAGCAGGTCGTCGACCAGCCGTGCCATCTGGATCACCTGGCGCTTGATCACGCCCTGCAGCCGCGCGAGCAACGCTTCGTCGTTGCGGGCCTTGAACAGCAGTTCCGCGGCCGAGCGGATCGGCAGCAGCGGATTGCGCAGTTCGTGCGCGACCATTGCCAGGAAGCGGACCTGCAGCTCGCGTGCCTCGTCCTGCGCCTCCGACTGTTGCTGCAGCGAATGCACGGCCGCGATCACCAGCCTTTCGTTGGCTTCCCGCAGGTCCTGGGACAGGGCCTGCGCCTGCAACGCCGTGGCGATTGGCGCGCCCGACACGGCTGGCGCGGGCGGCACAAGTGGCGCGCGTGGCGCGGCCGGCCCGGGCGCCTCGCCCGCCAGCGCGCCGAGATCGCTCGCGTACTTCACCGCGTCCGCGGGCTCCTGCTGGGCTCGGCGCATGGCCGCCTTGGCCCGGCCGAGCAGCAACGAGGCATCGGGGCCATCGAGCGGATACAACGCAATGCCGAGCCGGGCCGTCAGCCGAAGCTGGCGGCCATCGACCTGCAGCGGCACCACGAGGGCGGCGAGCAGCCTGGCCGCGATCAGCGCGACATCGTTGATCTGGGCAAGCTCCGCAATCAAGGTCAGGCAGGCTTCGCCAGCCTCGCCCGACAGCGTGTCGGCACGGCGCAGGACCGATTGCAGCCGGTGCGTCACGGCCCGCAGGACCGCCTCGCCGACCGCAGGCGTCGGCGTGCCGCTGAGGTCGGTGGCGCCCTCCCACCCGACGACGATCACCGCGAGGGGTGTCTGGCGACGGCGCGCCGCTGCCACTGCGGATTCGAGCTCCATCACCCGCGTCGACGGTGAGCCCGCCGGGATCGAGGGGTCGCTTTGCCGGGACATCGACCGCTCGGCGAGGCTTCGAAGCGCGTCTTCAGCGATCGAGTCGGCCAGCAGGGCGGCACGCACGAGCTGTTCCTTCGCTGCGAGCAGCTCGGCGATGCGGTCGACGTCGAGCGCCTGCTGGACCGTGGCGAGCGTGCTGCTCAGCGCGGCCAGCTCCGTACGCACCAGCAGCGCCTGTGCGTCGAGTACGCCGACCGCCGTCGGGGGTTCAGCCGCCGCTTGACCGTCCGGTGCGCCCGGAGGGCCGGGATCCACGGTGCGCTCGTCGCCCATCACGTCAGCCGTCCGGCCGCACGGCGACGCGTTTGCGCCGCGTCGGCTGGCCACCGAGCAGGCCCTCGGTCTCGGCCAGCATGCCGCCGATGTGGATGCCGTCGTCGTCGATGTGGAACAGGCGCAATTCGTCGGAGTGGGCGCTGGCGCGGACCTTGACGACGGCCAGCACCCGCCGCAGCCGGCTCTCGACCTCGATGTAGCGCTGCACGATGATCGCGTCCGTCAGGAACGCCGTGCCATAGGGGCTGAAGCGCAGGTCGCTGTAGCGGTCCTCCAGTTCCGAGGTCATCAGCACCGTGACGCCGGTGCCCACGAGCAACGCCACCATCCGTGCGGCGGCCTCGCGGAAGTCTTCGCGGAACGCCGGCGCCAGCGCGAGCTCGAACCCGGACATCGAGTCGATCACGACGCGCGTCGCGCCGATGCGCCGGATCTCGGCAAGCAGCAGCGTCGAGATTTCGTCGACCGACAGCGCCACCGCCCGGGTGTCGACGACCCCGACCTGGCCGCTCTCGATCAGCGCGGTCATTGCGGCCCCGCGGGAGCGGTTGGGGCGCTGCTCGAAGGCGGCGAGCACGCCCGTCTGGCCCTCGCGCGCGCCCTCGGCGAGGAAGGCCGCGGCGAGGATGCTCTTGCCCGACCCGGAGGGACCTGCGACCAGCACCGAGAACCCGTGAGGCAGGCCGCCGCCCATCATCTCGTCCAGGCCCGCGATGCCCATCTTCAGCCGTGGACCGCGCAGAGGCGTCGCGTCGCCGCGCGCGTGCGCGCTGGCCAGCGCGGGCGCGAACACGTGGATGCCGGCCTCGGTGATGCGAAAGGTGTGCAGGCCCGGCTGCGTCGGCTGCCCGCGCATCTTCATGACCTCCATCTGCCGCACGATCGAATTGCGGTACACGCTCTGACGCAGCCAGATCAGCCCGTCGGCCACCGTGAACACCGGGTTCTGCTCGTGCTCGGCGGCATATTCACCGAGCAGGAAGGTCGTCGCCTGCCAGGTCGACATCAGCGTGCCGAGGCTCTGGATGAACTGCTGCAGGCTGAGGAAGCCCGCCGCTTCCTCGCCGCCCGAGAGTACGAGCGAACGGAACGAATCGACGAACACGAGGCCGGGCGAGCGCGCCTGCACCTCTGCGACCATCTTGCGCAGCACCGCGTCCAGGCTGCCGGAAGCGATCTCGTCGGCCAGGCTGATGAAGTGGATGGACTCGCCGACCCGTTCGCTGTCGAAGAAATTGAACTGCTGCTGGTAGCGCAGCATCTTCAGCGGCGGCTCGCCGATGACCGTGAAATAGAGGGCTGGACGCTCGGGCGTCGCCATGGCGAACATCATCTGGTGCGCGAGGGTCGTCTTGCCGCTGCCCGGGAGGCCCGCGAGCAGGTTGAAAGAGAACTCCGGCAGTCCGCCGCCGAGCACCTCGTCGAGCCCGGGCACGCCGGTGCGCAGGCGCTGGATCTTCACTCGCGCGCTATTCATGAGGCATGGTCCTTGGCGGGATCACCGCTCTGAAGAGGGTCCCAGACGGGGTGCAGCAGCCGCGCCGCGAGCGGGTTGCCGATCAGAGCGGCCAGCAGGCCACAGAACGAGGCGAGCAGCGCACCATGCGCCACGGCAGCATCGGCGCCGGAGGAGGCCGACAGCACCCGGCCGATCGCGGCGAAATCGCCAGTCAGGACACCGCCGTCGAGGGCGCCGATCAATGACGGATGGCGGACGCTGGCGAGATGCAGGCTGCGTTCGTACAGCGCCGCAACGCCGCCGCGGCCGATGATCGGCGACAGCGCGGCGTCAACGCCGCGCCACGCCGCCACCGCGAGCGCGCCGATCTCCGCAGAGTCGGCGCCTGCGGCGGCGCGCTGCGAGAAGGGCGGCTGCCATCTAGCCGTCAGGTCAATCATCGCGTGGATCCTGGCGTGATTCGCACGCGCTCAACTCGATGCTACGCGCATTCGCCACCCGACGTACCGCCATCGGTGCGAAACCTGCCCTGAAGCCTTTCATGCTTTCAAAAGCCACACAAGCGCAGGCCGGGTTGGCGGCCTCTGCTCGCGATGAGACCGAGTCGGATGCGCGTTCCCGAGGCCGGCGGCGGCACTGACGGGAGCGACACCTGCGTGCATCGCGGCGGGTCGCTGTCCGGCCCGTGGGAACTCGGCGCGCAGCCGCGCCTGATCTGAACTGGAAGGATGGGCGATGGCGCTCGCTGACATCACGCTGAGTCACAGTCCTACATTGGCTCTGCTCGCAACCGCGCGATGATGGCGTGTGATGCCCGTTCCGGGATTGCCGCAACCTACCGAATTCTTGAGGAGATGAAAATTGAAAAAACTCAAAGACGTCATGAGCCGCGAAGTGCAGGTGATCAGCCCGGACGCGACCATCATGGACGCCGCCGGGCAGATGCAGCGCGGTAACTTCGGCATGATGCCCGTGGGTGAGAACGATCGCATGATCGGCGCCATATCGGATCGCGACATTGCCACCCGCGCGGTCGCCGTCGGCATGGATGCGCACACCAAAGTCCGCGCAATCATGTCCGATCGGATCTACTGGGCCTACGAGAATGATTCCATCGATGACGCTGCCGAGCTCATGGGCGAAAAGCAGATTCGACGCCTGCCGGTCGTCAACGCTGACAAGCGGCTGGTGGGAATCGTGGCGCTCGGCGACCTTGCGGTCGAGGGCCTGGACGTCGAAGCCGCTGGGGAAGCACTTACGGAGATCAGCAAGCCACAACCAGTAACGGCCTGACGCCCCGTTGGGTCCCACATGCCGGTCCGCCGCCAGTGCCGGCGGCGCGAGGCCCACTCGCCACTTTCGGCGCGCGGACAGGTGCCCGAGAGCGCACAGCTGACGCAAAGTTGTCGCTGATGAAGGTCCAGCCTGCGTGCATCGAAATGCCTGCCCTCACTGCCAATTGCGACCTGTCGGGCATGTGTGCTATATATGTGCTATAAAGCACATGAAGGAGCGCGCAATGGCAGCAACTACGACCATCCGCTTGCCCCCGAAGTTGCGGGCGAGAATCAGTTCTCTAGCCAAACAAACGGGGCGTTCTGCCCACAGCCTGATCATTGATGCCGTCGAGCGTCATGCGGACTACGAAGAGCAGATGCGCAGCCTCGTCAAGGAGGCGCTCGCCGCAGATGCCGACATTGAAAAGACTGGCGAGGTCTACCGCGCTGACGACGTGCATGCCTGGATGAGCCGGCTTGCGGTCGGCGAGTCAGCAGCACGACCGAAGCCATGGCGCAGGTAGTCTATTCGCGGCGGTCTCTGGATCATATCGAGCGCGCTTTCCAGTTCCTGCGCGACAAGAATCCAACAGCTGCCATGAATGCGGTGACGGCGATCCAGTCGGCGGTCGACAACCTTACGGCGCATCCGTTTATTGGCCGCAGGGTCGACGGCGAATTGCGTGAGCTGACTATTTCGTACGGACAGTCAGGTTACGTGGCCCTGTATCGATTCGTGGCGTCGCAGGATGAGGTGCGCGTCCTGGCCATTCGTCATCAGCGAGAACTGGGCTTTCAGCCTTAGCAGCCGGTATTGAGCCGGCCGGGTCTGTCTCGAGTGTGCGTCGGCATTTCTCCGACGGCGTCGCGCGATCCTCTGGCCGCGCCGCCTGCGGGCGCGTTGCCGCCACTGGTATGCTCGAGCCGTCGAAGCGAAAAAGGTGCGAACCGGACCAGCCGGCAGGCGCGCGGTACAACCGTACCCCGCTGCGATCCAGGGGACAATGGCCAGCCAAAATGCTTGCGCTGGCTGGGATTGATGCATGATGGGCAGCATGATTCCGGGTCCATGCCTCGAGGCGAGCGCCATCGGTATTTTTCGCGACTGGTCCGGCGTGCCACTGAGTGGCAATATTTGCGGCTCGGTGACCCGAAGCGGACATCGGTAATGAGCATTGAGCCTGCAGCGGACGGACCTCGGACCAAGCCAGACGCGGCCGCGTGGCGCGAGATCGTCGCGCGATTCCAGACTCCGTCGTCCGCGCGTGCCGCTTGGCAGGTTGCCAACACGTTCGTGCCGTACGGGCTGCTCTGGTACGCGATGTCGCAGACCATCACCGTGTCCTACTGGCTCACGTTGCCACTGATGGTCCTGGCGGCCGGTTTCCTGGTGCGGATCTTCATCATCTTTCACGACTGTGGCCACGGTTCGTTCTTCCAGTCGCGCGCGGCCAATAATGTCACCGGTTTCGTCGCTGGCATGCTCACGTTCACGCCGTACTATCACTGGCGGTGGGAGCATGCGATTCATCACGGGACTGCTGGCGATCTCGATCGTCGCGGAGTGGGCGACATCTGGACGCTGACCGTCCAGGAGTATCTCGAGTCATCCCGATGGCGGCGATTCGCCTATCGCCTCGCGCGCAATCCGGTCGTGATGTTCGTGCTCGCGCCGCTCTTCATCTTCGTGGTTCGCCAGCGTTTCCCCGTGCCTGCCGCGCAGGGTCGGGAACGACACTCCGTGTACTGGATGAATCTCGCGATCCTGGCCATGGTGGCGGGCCTTAGCGCCGCCATCGGCCTCCGGAACTATCTGCTGATCCAGCTCACGGTCACCTGCATTTCCGGTGCAGCCGGGGTCTGGTTGTTCTACGTGCAGCATCAGTTCGAGGAGGCGTACTGGGAACGCGGTGACGACTGGGATTACACCGCCGCCGCGCTGCAGGGCAGTTCGTTCTACAAGCTGCCCAGCGTGTTGCAGTGGTTCTCCGGGAACATCGGCTTCCACCACATCCACCACTTGAGCCCACGAATACCGAATTACAACCTGCAGCGCTGCCACGACGCCGACCCGGTGTTCGAGCAGGTCAAGCCGCTCACTCTGTTGTCGAGCCTGAGGTCGCTGCCCACGCATCTGTGGGACGAGCAGCGCAAGCGGCTGGTGAGTTTCCGGCAGGTGCGTCGGCAGCGCAGGGAACAGCGCGGGCGGGGCTCCCAGGACGGCACCTAGCCCGACAGCGGCTCCCCAGGCGACCCAAAAAAAGAAGCCCCGCTTTCGCGGGGCTATTGGTCGCTTGCTTGCTTGTGGAGGAGTGTATCTCTTCTTGTTCTTGTACCCCTGTAGGAGCAAGTGCCGTGCCAGCGGCGCCGGGTTCCGGGATTCGCGGTGATATGACAAGCCGATGGTCCGATTCGTGTGACGAACCGCCCATTAATCAATCATCTGGCGAAACTTCACGAAACTGGCCTAAACCGGTCACATCTTGTCGTTGTCAGAATTGTCGACACCGCCGCAAGCAGCTAACCTCGCTTATTGGCTGGTCCGGTGGTCCGCGGTCCAGGTTTTTCATGGGTTTAGCTTCGGAAGTGCACGTGTAAATGTTGCCGACACCTGGATCATCGTGTTACGTCAAATTGGAGCGGGCTTTTTGCCGGTTTCGAGGGTTGCTGCCCGCAGGGCTGGCGCTGGCGACGCTCAGCCTCGGGCTCGCTGCGGGCCCGGCGCCCGCGGCGGCCGGGAACGAAACCCGCACGGCAACCGCACCGCAGCAAAGCGGCGGGGCGGCTGGAGGTGGTGCAGCTGCTGTTTCGCCCACCGTCCCGGTGGGTCCCAGCGCGATTCCACGTCCGCCCGAATTGCAGCGCGACGTGGACTTCTGGCTGCGTGTCTATTCGGAAGTGACGACCAGTGAGGGCTTCCTGCACGACGAGTGGGACGTCTCGGTCATCTACGCCAAACTGCAGTTCGCGCCCGATGCACCGGCGCGCACGCGCAGCGATGCCGTCGACGAAGCGCGCGATCGCTACATCGCGACGTTGCAGCGCCTCGCGGAGGCGCTGCGGATGCGGGCCAGCACCGGCGGCAGCGCCGAATCCCTGTCGGCGGACGAACAGCGCGTGCTCGCGCTGTGGGGCGACAAGGCGACGCCCGAGCGCCTGCTCGAAGCGACCCGTGGCATCCGGTTCCAGCTCGGCCAGTCGGACCGCTTCCGCGCTGGTGTGGTGCGTTCCGGAGCCTGGGAGCCTCACATTGCGGAAACGCTCGCGAACCTGGGCCTGCCGCCGGAGCTGGCGGCCCTGCCGCACGTCGAGTCTTCGTTCAACGCGGACGCCTACTCCAAGGTCGGCGCAGCGGGTCTCTGGCAGTTCATGCGCGCCACGGGGCGACGCTACCTGCGTGTCGATGATGCCGTGGACGAGCGGCTGGACCCGTTCCGGTCGACTGAGGCAGCGGCCCAGCTGCTGAGCTACAACTATCGCGTGCTCGGCACGTGGCCACTGGCGCTCACCGCCTACAACCACGGCGCCGCGGGCATGCGTCGCGCCAGGGACGCGATGGGCACCGACGATTTTGTGACGATCGCACGCCGCTTCCGCGGCCCCACTTTCGGCTTTGCCTCGCGCAACTTCTATCCGTCGTTCCTGGCGGCGCTGACGATCGACCAGAACCCGGAGAAGTATTTTCCCGGCGTCGAGCGGACACCCGAGCAGCGCTTCGTCGAGGTCGAGATGCCAGGCTATGCGCGGCTTGCGCAGGTCGAGCGGGCGATCGGGATCGGCCGCAGCGACCTGCGTGCCCTCAATCCGGCGCTGCGTCCGCCAGTGCTGGAGGGCAAGCGACTGGTGCCGCGCGGCTACCGACTGCGCCTGCCGGTGAGTTCGAAAGGGTGGACTTCCGAAATGCTGGCAGCGCGTATCGGCAGCAACGAGTTGTTTGCCGGCCAGATCGTCGAGCGCTCGCATCGCGTGCGGCAGGGCGAGACGCTGGCGCAGGTGGCCAAGCGCTACGGTCTGGCGACTCGCGCGCTCGCCGAGCTCAATGGCATCGACTCAACGCGCCGGGTGCGCCGCGGCACGGCCCTGCGGCTGCCTGAATCGCGACCGGCGCTGCTGGCAGCGACCCGGATGGCGCCACCAGTGCCCGCCGAGCCGAGCGCTGGCGCGCTCGTGGCGGCCGCGGCCGTTCCGGCGGGGACCGTCGCCGGGGCTGCGGGAGCGACCAGTTCGGCGGCGCCTGCAGGTGTCGCAGGCGCGACGACCAGGGCGAGCGCGGCTGCGACTGCCGCAACGGGCGGACCTGTCAGTGGCAGTGACACGGCCTATGTCGTGCGCGCGGGCGATACGATCTTCGGCATTGCGGCGCGCTATGGCCAGACGCCGGCGGAGCTGTTGCGGCTCAATCGCATTCGCGATGCGGACTACATTTTCGAAGGACAACGCCTGAAAGTCGGTCGGGAGGCACTGCTGGCGGCGGCGACACAGGAACCCGAGCCCGCGTCAGCCGACGCAGCTGCTTTGGACGTCGACGATGCGCCGGCGGCGGCTGCAGTGCCTGTGGGCAGCGTGCCGGCAACCGGCGCCAGCAACGCGTTGCTCGCCGGCGCCGCGCGAGGCGTGCGTTCCGGCCCGACGACGCGTCGCGCCGGTCGTGTCGCCGAGCCGGCTCGTCAGCCCGAGCCGGTTTCCGCCGCGCAGGCCGAAGCGCAGGGTCCCTCGGTCGGCCCCGGCACCGGAGTGCCGGCCGTCGCCGATGCGACGGATCTGAGCGTCGCTGCAGACAACACGATCCGCGTGATCGCCGAAGAGACACTGGGCCACTACGCCGACTGGCTGGGCGTCAGCGCCGCGCGCGTGCGCGAGCTGAACAAGATGAAGTACGGCCAGGCCGTGCTGCTGGGTCGCAAGCTCAAGCTCGACTTCGCGCGGGTCGACAAGGCTGCTTTCGAGCAGAAGCGTCGCGAGTTCCACGGCCTGCTGCAGGCGCGATTCTTCGAGCAGCGGCGCATCCAGGGTACGGAGATCTACATCGTGCGCCGCGGCGACTCGCTGTGGTCGATCACCCAGCGCTATGCCAGCGTACCGGTGTGGTTGCTGCAGCAGTACAACCCCGATCTGGACCTGGGCGAGCTGCGCGCGGGCTCGCAACTCGTGGTGCCGCGTGTGGAGGAGACGGCGGCCAACAGCTGAGCCCGGCTCGCCCACCGCGCGCCGACAACGCCGTCGCGCACCGCGAGCCGCGGAACGCAGCGCCTGCTCCGCACACCCAATACCTGAGCCAGGTGCGCTTGGCTCTTACAGTCCGAGCGCCTGCTGGAAGCGCGCGAACAGGTCTGCCGGCTCGACGTCGGCGTTGAACGCTACCGGTTCGGTTCCGCCGCTGTAGCGCGCGTCGATCTGCACGCGCCGGGCCGCTGCCAGCAGTCGCAGCGCGCTCTCGTCCAGTTCGAACGCCTGTACGAGGCTCCACGGCGTCGGCGCATCGTAGGGATAGCGCGCGAGTCCGGCGGCTGCAGGCTCCGCAACCGCTGCGCCGAGCGGCAATGGTTTGCCCGCATCGACACTCACGCTGAGCTGCACCTCGCTGCGGCTCTCGTTGGGCACGGCCAGCCACAGGTACAGCCTGCGCTGGCCCATGCGGTTGGTCTCGAAGCTGCCCACGAACGCGAACGGGTCCGCTCCCGGCCCGCGCGCCTGTTGCGCCAGCAGCTGCAGCGGCTTGCCGAGGCTGGTGATCGTGGTGCCGGTGCGCTCGTCGAGCTGCTCGCGGATTGCACTGGTCGGCGCGCTGGCGCAGCCGCCCAGCAGTCCGGCATTGAAGGACAGAAGCAGCGCGGCCGCGGGCCAGGCCGCACGCACCGGGAGTCGCGGCGGGTTTCTCGGGGGATTCATGCCGCGATTATAGGCCCGAGGGTCACGACGGTGCGTCGCGGCCCGGTGGTTCCCGGTACGATTCGCAGCGCCATGGCCGCGCTGCACGTCGTGTTCATCCTGCCGTTCTTCCTGCCCGCCTCGCTGCGTTTCGTACTGGGTACCGCGCGCCTCGAGAACGTGCGCTTGTCACTGATCAGCCAGGACCCGCTGGAGAAGCTGCCTGCCGAGCTGCGCGCACGCCTGGTCGGTCACTGGCGGGTCGCCGACGCCCTGAACGCCACCGAACTGATCGCCGCGCTGCGCGAGTTGTCGCAACGGCATGGCGCCGTCGATCGGGCGATTGCGTCGCTCGAGCAGCTGCAGGTGCCCTTGGCCGAGGCCGCCCGGGCCCTGGGCCTGCCGGGACTCGCGCCGGAGGTCGCCGGGCGTTTCCGCGACAAACACGCGATGAAGGCGGCGTTCGTGGCCGCCGGCATCCCGTGTGCGCGCAATCGGCTCGTGTCGAGTGGCTCGCAGCTGCGCGAGTTCATCGGCGAGATCGGATTGCCCGTGGTGCTCAAGCCGCCAGCCGGCGCGGGCGCCCGCAATACCCTCCGGCTCGACTCGCGCGAGCAGCTCGACGCGTACCTGCGCGCCGACCCGCCGCAACCGCAGGCGCCGATGCTTGCGGAGGAATTCCTGCAGGGCGAAGAGTTCTCCTTCGACAGTGTTTCGATCGGCGGCCGCCCGGTCTGGCACTCCATTTCGACCTACCGGCCGTCGCCGCTCACCGTGATGGAGAACCCGTGGATTCAGTGGTGCGTACTGCTGCCGCGGCTGGTCGACGGGCCGGAGTTCGCGCCGATTCGCGCGCTCGGTCCGCGCGCGATCGCGGCGCTCGGGCCGTTGACGGGCATGACGCACATGGAGTGGTTTCGACGGCCCGATGGCAGCATTGCGATCTCCGAGATCGCTGCACGCCCGCCGGGCGCGCAGTTCACGACGCTGATTTCCTACGCGCACGGCACCGATTTCTACGCGGCGTGGCCACGCGTGATGGTGTTCGGTGAATTCGCGGCCGGGCCGCGGGAGTTCGCGGTTGGCGCGGCCTACCTGCGCGGCATGGGCAGCGGCCGCATTGCGCGCATCGACGGCGTGCAGACGCTGCGGGAGGAGTTCGGCGACCTGATCGTCGAGGCCGAACTGCCGCAGCCTGGTGCGCTGCAGCCGCAGGGGTACGAGGGGGCGGGTTATGTGATTTTCCGGCATCCCGATACGGCGATCGTCGAAACTGCGCTGCGTCGCACAGTCCAGACAATCCGGATCCACCTTTCCTGAGGCCGAAGCACCGGCCGCTTGGGCCTATAATCCCGCCATGCATTGCTCGTCGGCCCGGAATTCCGGGGTCCTGTTGGGTGGGTTCTGGCCCCGGTTGCTGTGCCTGCTGTTACTGGCGGTGCTGTCGCCAGGCTCGCGCGCGGCCTCTCCACTGGTAGCAGCGGTCAATCTGCCGCGCTCGGTCGACTCGCTGCCCATCGCCAATCGGGTCCTGGTACGCAAGTCCGAGCGGCGCATGCTGCTGATGCGCGGCTCGGAAGTACTGCGCACCTATCGCGTGGCGCTGGGCCTCAACCCTGTCGGCCACAAGGAACGCGCCGGGGACTTCCGCACGCCCGAAGGTCGCTACCGTGTTGCCAAGCGCAACTCGCGCAGCGACTTTTTCCTGTCGCTGCAGGTGTCCTACCCCAGCGTCGAGGATGCCGCTCGCGCCCGCCGCAATGGCTGGGACCCGGGGGGGTCCATCATGATCCATGGCCTGCCGAACGAGCCGAAGAAGAACTCGGACTATTACGCCGCCAACGACTGGACCGACGGCTGCATCGCGGTAACAAACGCCGAGATGGTCGAGATCTGGATGCTGGTTGCGGACAGCGCGATCATCGAGATCCGGCCCTGACCTGCAGCGCCCGGCGGTAAGCTGCTCGACTGCTCCCTGCCCCGTCAGGACCCCTTAGCATGGAAACCAGTGTCGTCATCCCCGAGTTCGTCGATGCCCGTGTCGGCCCGCGCGGTGCACTCGAAGCCCTGTCGCAGGAAGAGATAGAGCAGCTGCTGTCGTCTGGGCAGGGCGGGCTGTATCCGCTGTTCCGCAAGTGTGCGCTGGCCGTGCTCAATGCCGGCAGCGACACCGACAACGCGCGCGACATCTTCGACAAGTACCGCGACTTCGACATCGAGATCGTCCGTCACGCCTGGGGCGTGAAACTCGAGATCCGCAACGCGCCGGCTCTGGCCTTCGTCGATGGCGAGATGATCCGCGGCATCAAGGAGCTGCTGTTCGCGGTGCTGCGCGACGTCGTCTACACCGCCAACGAGATCGTCGACAGCGGTCGTTTCGACCTCGCGAATCCTGCCTCGATCACCAATGCGGTGTTCCATATCCTGCGCAACGCGCGCGTGCTGGACCACAAGCAGCGGCCGAACCTGGTCGTGTGCTGGGGCGGCCACTCGATCGGGCGCGAAGAGTACGAGTACACCAAGAAAGTGGGCTACCAGCTCGGGCTGCGCGGACTGGATGTCTGCACCGGATGCGGCCCCGGTGCGATGAAGGGCCCGATGAAGGGCGCCACCATCGGCCACGCCAAGCAGCGCATCATGACCGGCCGCTACATCGGCCTGACGGAGCCGGGCATCATCGCGGCCGAGCCGCCGAACCCGATCGTCAACAACCTCGTGATCATGCCGGACATCGAGAAACGACTCGAATCGTTCGTCCGGCTGGCCCACGGCATCATCGTCTTTCCCGGCGGCGTGGGCACTGCCGAGGAGATCTTCTACCTGCTCGGCATCCTGCTGGACCCGGCCAATGTGGACCAGCCGTTCCCGGTAGTGCTCACTGGTCCGAAGGACAGCGCTGCCTACTTCGAGCAGATCAGGCAGTTCCTGGTCGGCACACTGGGCGAGGTGGCCGCCGATCGCGTGCATATCGTGGTCGAGGATCCGGCCGAAGCCGCGCGGCTGATGGTGCGCGGACTCGACCAAGTCCGTGAGTTCCGTCGCACGCGGTCGGACAGCTACAACTTCAACTGGCTGATTCGCATCGATCCGGAGTTCCAGCTGCCTTTCGATGTGACGCACGAGTCGATGCGCAGGCTGCGCCTGAAGCGCGATCAGCCAGTGCACGAACTCGCGGCGGACCTGCGGCGCGCGTTTTCGGGGATAGTCAGCGGCAACGTCAAGGAATCCGGCATCCAGGCGATCGAGCGGCACGGGCCGTTCGAGCTGGTGGGCGATCCCGCCATCATGGGCATGCTCGACAGCCTGCTGAAGGCGTTCATCGCGCAGCACCGCATGAAGCTCCCGGGCAGCGAATACCGCCCGTGCTATCGCATAATCGCCTGATTTAACCGCTCAGCGCATTATTGACGAGAGCGCAGTCGCAGCTTGCGCGCTGCCCCTGGCGCGTGTGAGCCAGTTCCTCATGTGCGGCCGACAGCGGCCATACCCTGCAGGTGTCAGTGGCAGGGGGCGAAAGCATATGAGCGTAAGTGGAAGATTCAGACCTGATTTGATCGGCCCCGCGGCCGGTCTGCGCGAGCCGGTGGCTGTCGTACCGGCAGTGCCCGGGGCGGTGGTTCCGCCGGTCGCGCCGTACAACGCCTGGGCGGATCGGATGCAGCGAACGCGCAGTCGTCACGCGGCAATCACGCGCAATCTCTACACCTGGTCGAGCTACAAGAACTGGACGGAGCGCGTCAAGGACACCTGGACCGGCGACGAACCGGCCGACAAGGATCCACTCAAGCGTCCGCGTTGAGTTGAGAAGGGCCGACCCTTCGGGTCGGGCCCGGTGACAGCAGCGGCGCCACGGGGTGCCGCTGCGCCGGCGCAGCGCGCCGCCTTCAGCCGCCGGTCTTGCCGAACACTGTGCCCCGCCGGTTCGGACTCGCGTCCTCTCCCCCGACCCCGCCCGGTGACGCGTATGGCGTCGGCGCCAGCGGCAGCGTCGCGACGACGCCCTCATCATTGCTGCCTGCTGCGGTCTCGTCGCTCTCGAGCCATTCCAGCAGCGGCCGCCACTGCGCCAGGTCATCTGCGACCTGGTGGCGCTTCATCTCGTGCAGCCCGATGCCCAGTTCGGCGCTGCGAATGTAGTTCTGTGAATCCCGCAGCGTCGTGATCACGGGCACGTTGAGGGTCGCGAGGAAGCGTTGCAGCGAGTGGTACATCAGCGTGTTGCGCTTGACGCGGTTCGCCACGACGCCGATGCGGTTTTCCGCGCGGCGGATCTTCGCCACCAGCAGGAGGTCCGCGATGATCCGGGTGCAGGCGTGCACGTCGATGTCCGAAGGCAGCACGGGCACGATGATCTTGTCGGCGTCTCGTGTCAGCTCCGGCAGGGTCTGCGCGTCGAGCGAAGCGGGCGTGTCGACGATGACGCGGCTCGACATCGGCGGAACGCGCAGCCGGAACGTGCGCGTGGTGCGGAAGTCGCGTTCCCACGCGGCGACGCTGTGCATCGGGTGCGCGCCCGGGCCACGCTTGCGAAACCAGCGCGTCGACGACCCCTGCGGGTCATAGTCCATCAACACCGGGTTGTCGCCACGCGCAGCGTAGAAACTGGCCAGATTGATGGCGATGGTCGTCTTGCCACAACCACCCTTGGGGTTGATGACGACGATCCTGCGCATGCGTTGCGGGTCGGGCTGGTGCGCCATAGACCTAATGTAGATTCGACGTTTCCGACGTAAGTAAAGAGCCTACGGCCGGTCTGCCGGGGGCGCAAGGGATATGCAGCGGCATGAGACCTGGTGCACAGCGAGCCGGCAATGCGCCGCCTAGGCTGCTTGAAATGGAGCGCCTGCTGTACCTTTGGGACCATCTGGACGACCTCGCGGGGACCGTCCGCCACGTCGCCCTGACGTTCTGGCACCAGATCAGGACTCCACCCTAGCCCGCATCCGCAGCCGCCTTTTGCCAGGCAGTTGAAAATGCCCCGGCGCGCCTCCATTCTCCGCGCGCCATGACAACCACTACGGGTTCCGCCGCTCCCGAAAAGCACGGCTTTCAGGCGGAGGTGCGCCAGCTCCTCCAGCTGATGATCCACTCGCTCTACAGCCATCGCGAAATCTTCCTGCGGGAGCTGATTTCCAACGCCTCCGATGCGAACGACAAGCTGCGCTTCGTCGCACTCTCGCAGCCGGAGCTGCTGGAGGGCGAGTCGGATCTCAAGGTCTGGGTGGATTTCGACGCCAAGGCCGGCACCCTCACGGTGCGCGACAACGGCATCGGCATGTCCCGCGAGGAGGCGATCGCCAACCTCGGCACGATCGCGCGCTCCGGCACGGCCGACTTCTTCAGGCAGCTCACCGGTGACCAGCAGAAGGACTCGGCGCTGATCGGCCAGTTTGGCGTCGGCTTCTACTCGGCCTTCATCGTGGCTGCCGAGGTCGAGGTGTTCACGCGCAAGGCAGGGGCCCCTGCGGCCTCGGGACAGCGCTGGGCTTCGCGAGCCGACGGCGAGTTCACGATCGAGACGCTGGAGCTCGCCGAGCGCGGTACCCGCATCGTGCTGCACCTGAAGGAGGATGCCCGGGAGTTCGCCGACGGGTGGCGGCTGCGCTCGCTGGTGCGGCGCTACTCGGATCACATCGGTTTTCCGGTGCTGATGCGCAAGGAGGGCGAGGCAAGCCTGGAGTGGGAGCCCGTCAACCAGGCGCGCGCCCTCTGGACGCGGCCTCGCTCCGAGGTGACCGACGACGAACACCGTGAGTTCTACCAGCACCTGACCCACGATTTCAGCGCACCGCTGGCATGGAGCCACAACAAGGTGGAAGGGCGGCGCGAGTACACGTCGCTGCTGTACGTGCCGGCGACGGCGCCCTTCGACCTGCAGCACCGCGATGCTGCGCGGGGCCTCAAGCTGTATGTCCGTCGCGTGTTCATCATGGACAACGCCGATGCGTTCCTGCCGCTGTACCTGCGGTTCATCAAGGGGGTGCTCGACTCCAACGACCTGCCGTTGAATGTTTCGCGCGAGCTGTTGCAGCGCGATGCCGAGGTCGACGCGATGAAGGCCGCGCTGGTCAAGCGCGCGCTCGACCTGCTGGCGCGCCTCGCGAAGGACGAGCCGGACAAATACGCCACGTTCTGGAAGGAATTCGGTGCCGTGCTCAAGGAAGGCATCGCCGAAGATCCGACGCATCGCGACAAGCTGCAGCCGCTGCTGCGCTTCGCCAGCACGCACGCAGAAACCGACGACGCGGCAACTTCGCTGTCCGACTACGTCGGGCGGATGCAGCCCGGGCAGGAGCGCATCTACTACGTGATCGCGGACTCGATCGGCGCGGCGCGAGGCAGCCCGTACCTCGAGAAGCTGCGTGCCAAGGGCGTCGAGGTGCTGCTGCTCGCGGACCGGGTCGACGAATGGCTGATGGGTCAGATGCCGGAGTTCGAAGGCAAGCGGTTCAAGGACGTGGCCCGAGGCGACCTGGAACTCGGCGGCCTGGCCGATCCGGCCGAGAAAGCTGCGGCTGAAACGGCGCTGCGCGAGCACAAGGGGCTGCTGAAGCGCGTCAAGGACGTCATCGGCGAGCGAGTCAGCGAAGTGCGCATCGCGACGCGGCTCGCCGACAGCCCGGCCTGCCTGGTGCTCGGTGAACACGATCCGGGTGCACAGATGCGGCGGGTGTTCGCGGCGGCGGGTCAGGCCGTGCCGGAGACGCGGCCGGCGCTTGAATTGAATGTCGCCCATCCTCTGGTCCGGCGTCTCGACGGCCTGCAGGACGGCGCCCAGTTCACCGAGCTGGCGTTGCTCCTGCACGACCAGGCTCGACTCGCCGAGAGTGGCACACTGGAGAACCCTGGGGAGTTCGTGCGACGCCTGAACCGTCTGATCGCACTGCTGGTCGGCGAACCTGCGCCGCCGTCGGCCTCGCCGGCCGTGCCATAATTCCCCGATGAACCCGCTGAACCCGATCATCGCGCCGCCGCAGGCGACGCCTGTACCCGCGCGGCTGCGTCGTCGCTTGACGCTGCTGCTCCCGGCAGCCGCGCTGCTGCTCGCGGCCTGCGCGCGCGACGCCGGCATGGGCGCGGCCTCGGTACCCACTGGCTCAACACAAGGAAAGACCATGGCCGCAGATCCCTCCGGGCTGATCAAGAACGATCTCAAGACAGGCACGGGCCCGGCCATTGCCGCTGGTCAAAGCGCCTCGGTGCATTACACCGGCTGGCTTTATGCCGAAGGCGCCCCTGACAACAAGGGTCGCAAGTTCGACAGCTCGCGCGAGCGCGGCGAGCCGTTCGAGTTCCGCGTCGGCGCGGGCCAGGTCATCAAGGGCTGGGACCAGGGTGTCGCCGGCATGCAGGTCGGCGGGCAGCGACGGCTGGTCATTCCGGCCGAACTGGGCTACGGCGCGCGCGGTGCCGGCGGCGTCATTCCAGGCGGCGCCACGCTGGTGTTCGACGTCGAACTGATGGGGATTCGCTGAGTATCGAGATCGATGGCCCCGCGGGCCGACTCGAGGCTGTTGTCGATCTCCCGTCCGGGGCTGCGGCTGACGCGCTGACGGGCTGCGCGGTCGTCTGTCACCCGCACCCTCTGTTCGGCGGCTCAATGACGAACAAGGTGGTCGTCACCGTTGCGCGCGAGCTCAACGATTGCGGCCTGGCGGCCATACGCTTCAATTTTCGCGGTGTCGGCGCGTCGGCCGGCACCTATGTCGAAG
>JANPDV010000481.1:0-8643 GCA_031431655.1 Gammaproteobacteria bacterium
GCCACCTCGCTGGCCTCCACGCTCACCGCGTTGCGCGTCGATACCGTGCTGATTGCGGGCCTGTCGACCAGCGGGTGCGTGCGCGCAAGCGCCGTGGATTGCGTGCAGCATGGGTTCATACCGGTGGTCGTTCGAGAGGCCGTCGGGGACCGCGCGCGTGAGCCGCACGAAGCCAACCTGTTCGACCTTCAGGCCAAGTATGCCGAGGTCGCGCCGCTCGCCACCGTGCTCGAGTACCTGCGCGGCCTGTCGCGCGCCAATTCATGAGGTAGTCCGCAATGCCGCGTCTGGGCCCAATCTCGTGCGTGACCATTGCCGCGCCCGATCTAGATTCGATGGTGGCGACCTATGGCCGGTACCTGGGCTATCAGGTTGTCGAGCGCGGCGAAGTATCCCTGGCGTTGGCGACGCTGTGGTCCCGACCGGGGCTGGCGGGACGACGCTACGCAATCCTGCTGCCCGAGGGCACGGGTACGACCAGTTTCCGCTTCGTCGAAAGCCCGCTGGTCGGGAATCCCGCGGCGCAGCGCTACGTGCCGTTTCATCACATGGGCTGGAATGCGGCCGAACTGATGGTGCAGGACACTGACGCGGCAGCCGCGCGCCTGGTGGGATCGCCCTTTCGCGTGGTGGGTCCGCCCGCAGACCTGTCGTTCTCCGACAAGATCAGGGCAATGCAGGTGCTGGGCCCCGCCAACGAGTCGCTCTACCTGACGTCATTCAAGGAGAAGCTGGCCGCGTTCGATACGCCAGACGCGCAGCACTTCATTGACCGCGTGTTCATTGTCATCCTCGGTGGCCCGAGTGTTGAGGCCCTGAACGCCTGGTATTCGCAACATCTCGGCGTGCCGCAGGCTCCGGTGATCCGCGCCGTGATCACAGTGCTATCGCACGCGCAGAACCTGCCTGCCGACATGCGGCATGACATCGCCGCGCTGGCGCTTTCCGGCCAGTCCTACATCGAAGCGGACACCATGCCGGCCGCCACCCTGCCGCGCGATGCCACACCGGGCGAGCTGCCGCCTGGCATTTCGATGGTCAGCTTTGCGGTCGACCGGCTGCCCACCGGTGTTTCCTGGCTGCAGGCGCCCGCTCGATTGTCCCAAGCGCCTTATCACGGACGCCTTGCAGCCGTCTGCATCGGGGCCGGCGGCGAGCTTGTCGAACTGATCGAGTCGTGAGCGCCGCCTCGGACGGCCCTCGCATGACGTGGCGATTGCGCCGCGCGACCGGCGCCGCAGCCCTGGTGCTGATGGCCAATTCATTGCCAGCCGCTCGAGGGGCAATGCCCATGGCTCCGCTGGACACGCGCGCCGCGCTGGATGCCGGCTGGCAGGAAGCGGTCATCAGCAGCTCGAGTCCGGCGCCGCTGTTGCGGTTCTTCACTGAGGTGGCCGGTTGGCACGTGCGTGAGACCCGCCCCCTGGATAGCCGTGTGCGCCGCTTCTATCTGCCGGACGATCCCGATGCCGGCCGGCCAGTTCACGGGGCGCGCGAGTGGCTCGTCGCGGACCGGGATGGCTTGCCTGGCTTTGTGCGCGTGATCGATTTTCGCTCGCCGACAGCCAGACCGGTGCGTGCCAGCGCGATGGCCTGGGACACCGGCGGCATCCTCAGCCTGATGACGCGCTCAAATGCCACCGACCGCGTCTACCGCAATGCCCTCGCCCTCGGCTGGACCGCGCTGAACGACCCCGTTGTGCTGAACTTGCCGGACACCGGCGTGAGCCTGACGAACGTCGTGCTGCGTGGTCCCGAAGGCGTGCACGTTGCCGTCTATGAACGCCTGACCCCACGGACTCCTGACGCTCCGGACTTGCAACGCCTGCGACGGCCGTTCAATTCGATGCAGAGCGTCCGCGACCTTGCCGCGGCGCGGCGCTTCTACGTCGACGTGCTTGGCTTCGAGGTGGTGAACTCAGGCAACTTCGTGAATCCGGTGCGCGCGCCCAACAACTTCGGCGTGCCGGCCAACCTGGTGCCGGACAACCCGCTGCCCTTCGTGATCGTGGGGCCGAAGCGCAATGGGCCGACGCAGGTCGAACTGCTGCAGTTCGCTGGCGTCGAGGGCCGCAGCGTCGCGGCCATCGCCGCGCCGCCAAATCTCGGGGTCGTCGCGCTGCGGTTTCCCGTGACCTCGCTGGCAACGGTGGAGCTGCGGCTGCGCGCCGCCCAGTGGCCACTGACGCGCGAGCCAGCGGAACTGCCGCTGGGTGGCCTGGGCCGTGTGCGCCTGCTGGCCGTACGGTCGCCCGAAGGCGCGTGGCTCGAGTTTTTTGAGAAACTCGACCCATGAGCAGCCCTCGCCCAGAACCTCCCCGTCGGCCCAAGGGCCATCAGCCGCAGTACTTCGACGACCCCGCCGTTGACCAGCTGCATGCGGCGCTACTGGCGTCGGCGATCGAGCTGTCCGTAGCCTTCGATCGAATCGACACGCTCGAACAGCTGCTGATCGAGCGCGCTGGCGTGACTCGCGAGAACATTGACCACTTCGCCCCGGACGAGGCGGCCAAGGCACGGCGGGCGGCGAGACGCGCCGACCTGGCCGAACGCCTGCTGAAGCCGTTTCGCGACTACCGCGAGAGTCTCCTGGAGCGCGAGGCTGCAAGCCGCGACGATGTCAACGCGCCCGACCAATCATCCCCAGGAGCAAGACCATGAGTGGCTTCATTCAGCACGACATGCTTCCCAATGCCGCGCATGACGAACAGTCACGCCAGGATTTCGTCCTTGCACTGCGCAGCCACCTTTCCGGCACGCTGATGCCCGGCGCGTACCGCGTCTACCAGGAGCGTGTAGAGCCGGCCTTCAAGGCACGCCATGGCCGCGGCCCCGCGGACCAGGAGGAAGTGCGCAAGGTGATGACCCAGGATCCGTACTACCAGTTCTGGAGTGCGATGCAGCGCCGCAGCCAGGAAATGCTGTGGGAATCGGTAATCGACCCCACGGAGCGCCAGCTGGAGGGCCTGATCGCGAAGTCACGCAAGCTGTCGGCCAAGCGGCTCGCACGCGGCCGTCGCGGCAGCCTGCGCACGAATCCCGACCTGGTCGTGCCGCGCTACCACACCGCCGCCGATATCCACCTGCAACCGGGCGGTTACCACACCGACTTTGCCGCTGACGACGTCGCGGCGGGTGCCGTCTACGACAAGGGCATCAACATCTACATGGCGGGGGCCCTCGGTTCCGAGAACGACCTGATGGGCAACACGCTGGTGGCCTACATCCGCGAGAAGCACCCGGATTTCAAGCCCCAGCGGATTCTCGACATGGGCTGTGCAATCGGCAACAGCACGCTGGTCTGGGGCCGCGCGTTTCCGGACGCCGAATTGCACGGCATCGATGTCGCAGCCCCGGTGCTGCGCTACGCGCATGCGCGTGCTCAGGCCATGGGCGTGCCCGTGCATTTCAGCCAGCAGAATGCCGAGAGCACGGATTTCGAGACTGGCGGCTTCGACCTGGTGCTCTCGCACATCGTGCTGCACGAGACGTCGCGATCAGCGCTCGTGAACGTCCTGCGAGAATGTCGAAGATTGCTGCGTCCCGGCGGACTGATGCTGCACCTGGAGATTCCCCGCGGTCGCACCGTCATCGAGAAGTTCATGCACAACTGGGAGTCCTACAATAACAACGAGACTTTCTGCCGCTTCATGACCGACATCGACCTCAAGGCCGAAGCGATCAAGGCTGGATTCCCCGGGAGCCAGGTGCGGCTGGATGCCTTCATTCCCGGAATGTCGGTGGCGCAGATGAACTACACGGAGCATTTCTTCTGGAACATCCTGGCGGCCGAGCGATGAGTCGGGCGAAGTCCAAGGGCCGCCGCCCGGCGACGCGGACCGGGAGCATCCCGCGACAGCGAACGCGGCCGAAGGCGCGCGGCGCCGCCAAGCCCGTTGCGGCACCACCGCCGGCGCGCATCGCGCGCGTTGCCAAGGGCAAGCGTCCGCAGTACTTCAGTGACCCCGCAATCGACAAGCTGTTGTCGATGACGTTGACCTTGATGGAAGAACTGTCCGTTACGCGCGATCGACTGGACACGGTGGAACGGCTGCTCGACTCACGCAAGTTGCTCGTGCGCGGACGCATCGATCGTTTCGTTCCGGATGCCGCGGCGAGCACCGAGCGAGGTGCGAGGCGCACCGCCTTCGTGGAGCGCGTACTGCGTGCTGCACAGGCAGAGCTCGAGGAAGTCTCGCGTCGCGACAATCCGAAATCCGAAGACGAAGTCGTCGCGGCTGTGGCAAGCTAGTCGCGCTGACGAAAAAGACTCAGGGTTATCAAGGCCGCCTTCGGGCGGCCTTTGTTTTCCAGCTCCCGAGTCGGACGGGCCCGGGGGATTCCTCGCAGCCGCTCGCCCCGGCTGGCCCCTCGCCGGGCGGTTCCAGCATGCAAAGGGCAGTTTCGTGGCGGCCTCGCACTGGCCTATAGTCTCCCCGGGGGGCGCCCTATCGGGGTGGCGCTCAATCGGGGGGGTGTCCAATGGCTGAGAGCAGCTTCAAGAAACTCTACCAGGCGCCGGTTCCGGCCATCCTGGCACTCGTCATCGTGTTCGTCTGGCAGGGTATCGGCCACTTCGTCATGTATGCGATGGAACACATGTGGTTCCCGCAGCATTACCTGCTGGCGGCATTCTTCGTCGGGTGCTTCGGCGCGGCACTCGTCTGGATCGGTCGAGACAAGTCCGAGAACGCGGCAACGCTGCTGGGATTCATCGGTGGCAGTCTCCTGTGGCTGTCCTGGGCGGAGTTCAGTTTCGTTTATGTGGCAGATGAACTGAACGTCCAGGATGTCCTGTGGGGTGCCAAGGACACCAAGGCCGAGTACCGGGTGATGCTGTCGTCGCTCGGCGTGCTGATGGCCACGCTGATGTTCTTCTTCTACAACCGGGACACGCGCTGCAATGCGTTCATGTGGCTGCATCGTGCGCTGCGCATGAATCCGGGCGAGAAGACGTCGGGGCAGTCACGCAACGTGGCATCGATCGTCGCGATGGAAACCATCTACGTCACGTGGTTCTTCTATCTCTGGCTGCTGCTGGCGTACAACCCGGCGATCTTCGGCACCGATCACTGGTTCACCCTGGCTTCCTGCGGGCTGTTCGCCGTCTGGGCCCTGTATCTCGCTCAGCGGCTCTGGTGGTTCCAGCGCATGGCGCCGGCGCTGCGCTACGCCATTCCAACCGCGATCATCGGCTGGAATGTGAACGAGATCCTCGAGAAGTGGGGCCACCTCGATGAGATCTGGGTGCAGCCGCAGAAGTACCCGCTCGAGATCGGCCTGGCCATTGCCGCGCTGGTGGGGGTTCTGGTGCTCGCGGTGGTCAGCCCGCCCCGACGCATCGTAGATCGACCACAGCAGGCGGCTGGCGAAGGCGCCGCCCAGCCCGGCCCGCACTAGCAATCTCGGCTGATACGCTGCGCCAAAACAAGAAAGGCCCCACTCGGGGCCTTTCCTGCGGTGGGCCAGGCACAACTTGCGCCGGCCCGATGCTCTGGTAGCGGCCTCTACTGGGCGCGCAGCGCCCAGAGCGCTGCCAGCCGATTGAGAATGTCGTCACCCTTGGCGGCCTTGAAAGCCGTCACGGCTTCGGCCTTGTTGCCGGCGCGCATCTGGGAGATTCCCAGCAGGATCTGAGCCTCAGCAAGGTTCTTGAGCTTGCCTTCGGCAATGCCGCGCTGGATAGCGGCGACAGCCTGGGGATACTGCCCGTAGCTGAGGTAGGCCTGGCCCAGTTTCACATCCAGTTCGCCGTTGGTCTTGTTGACCTGGGCTTCTTTTTCCTGCTTGGCCAGAGTCGCGCGGTCTTCAGTGGCGCGCACCTTGGCGGCGGCGAGCAATCGGTTGTTGCGTTCCACTTCACGCTGTTCGGTGTAGAGCTTCTTGCCGATGGCCTGTTCGAGCGCTGCCTGGGCTTCGCCGGGGGAGCCCGCATCGAGCGCGATCTGCGCCATCTCGGTGTAGTCGTCCCCACGACGCATGGCGTTCACTTCCGCGGCGAGGCGATAGATGTTGAGCATGACCTTGTCGGTCGCACCACTGCGCAGCAGTGACTGCATCAGGTTCTGCCAGTATTCGTCCTTCGGATAGCTGGACACGAGCCGCTCCAGCGACCGGGTAACGCAGGCGCTGTCTTCGAGCTTGATGCACGAACTGAGCAGCAGCTGCAGCGCACCCTCACGCGGCTTCTGGCCGCGCTTCTCCTGGTCGCTTACCCATTCGCTGATGAACTTCTGGGTAGTCTTGAAATCGTTCTGGATGTAGTAGGCCTGACCGACCAGCGTGTACATGTCGGCGTCCGCGAAGCCTCCCTTGACCGCGCGATTGCCGTACTCGATTGCCTTGGCGTAGTTCTTCAGCTGGTAGTTGACCTGCGAAAGGGCACGCACCCGCGTCTGCACCTCGTCCTGTGGCATGTATTCCGAGTTCAGCGTCAGTTCGAGAGAGCGCGCTGCGGTCTGCAGGTCATTGACGCGAATCGAGCAGAATCCGAGGATCTGGTTGATGGCGTAGTCGTCGTACGGCGTCTTCCCGGCAGCAGCATCGGCTTCGCGTGCTTTGCTGATGCACTCCGGATACTTCTTCGCATTCATGGCAGCCTGGGCTGCCTGCAGCGGCTTGCCCACGTTCTTGCTGATCGTGGGTCCCTTGTTCTGCGCGAACGCCATGCTCGAAAACGCCAGGGCGGCGCCCAACGAGAGCCCAACCGCCATGCCAGTCAATGTGTTCCTCATGAAGACGATCCTCTGCCGAGTGCTAGTCGAGTGTGCCAACGCGGCCTTAAGGCCGCCCCGAATACGAGATCGCCGCACCCGTTGCCGGAGTGCGGCGAGACCCATCCCAATGCTATCGCGAAGCGCTGCGCTCCGCGCCAAATCAGTCGCGGAACTCCGCCACGTTCACGAAGCCGATTTTCTTCATGCGATTGCGCTGCGCGGAGGCCAGTACCTTGGCGACGACCTCGTAGCGAGCACGCTTGTCAGGTCGCAGGTGCAGCTCAGGCTGCGGCTCCTTGGCGGCTTCCTGGCGGAAGAACCCGTCGAGCTGGTTCAGGTTTGAGACCGCAGAGCCGTTCCAGACCACAGTGCCGTCGAAGTCGATCTCGAGCTGGATGACCTCCGGCGGAACCGGCGGTGGTGGCGCATCGGTCGGCCGCGGCATGTCGAGCTTGACCGCGTGAGTCATCACGGGAATCGTGATGATGAACATGATCAGCAATACGAGCATGACATCGATCAGCGGAGTGGTATTCATCTCCACCATCGCGCCGTCTTCGCTGCCGCCTACGCTCATTGACATGGGTGCAAATCCTTGAGGATAGAGTCTGGCCGAACTCGCGCTTCAGCGCGCGCCGCGGATACCGCGATCGGGCTCCGTGATGTAACCCACCTTGACTATGCCACCGCGCTG
Source organism: Gammaproteobacteria bacterium (assembly GCA_031431655.1). Taxonomy (GTDB): domain Bacteria; phylum Pseudomonadota; class Gammaproteobacteria; order Steroidobacterales; family Steroidobacteraceae; genus UBA964. The sequence continues at coordinate 7,411 of JANPDV010000481.1, forward strand.
GATCGCATACATCACCCGCCCGATCGCCTCGTACCGCGCGTCGTTATCGCCGCGGATGTGGATCTCGGGTTGCGGTGTCTTCACCGCTTCGACCTTGATCCGCTCTATCAGTTCGTTCCGGTCCTTGACGAGCGCGTTGTTCCAGTAGGTATTGCCGGCCCCATCAACCGCTATCGTGATGTTCTCCGGCTTGGTCTGCGTTGCGATGTTCGCGGCCTTGGGCAGGCTGACCTTGACCGTCTTGGTGATCACCGGGATGGTGATCAGGAAGATGATCAGCAGCACCAGCATCACGTCCACCAGCGGAGTGGTGTTGATGGCTGACATGATCTCCGCATCGTCGCCGTCGGACGGAGGGGCGCTCATCGACATGTTTAATGTGTCCCTTGCAGCTTCGCAGCAAACCCGGCGCGCTCCTGGAGGAACGCGCCGGGATTACCAACTACCGTGCCGAAATGCCGATTCGATTACTTCTTGACCGCAGCCGGAGCCGAGGCCGGCCCAACGGTCGTGACGCGCGCGCCGCTGACCAGGAAGGCATGCAGGTCCGACGTGAAGTTGCTCAGGCTCTCCTGCAGCAACTTGTTGCGGCGGATCAGCCAGTTGTAGCCCAGCACAGCCGGCACCGCAACGAACAGGCCGATGGCCGTCATGATCAGCGCTTCGCCGACGGGCCCGGCGACCTTGTCGATGCTGGCCTGCCCAGACACGCCGATTGCCACGAGTGCGTGGTAGATGCCCCAGACCGTGCCGAACAGCCCGATGAATGGTGCCGTGGAACCCACGCTCGCGAGGAACGACAGTCCGCCCTGGAGACCGAGGCTGACCCCGGCTGAGGCGCGCTGCAGCGACATGGTGATCCACTCGTGCAGGTCGATCCGGTCGGTGAGCCTGCCCTCGTGGTGCGAGGCGGCGCGCAGCCCGTCCTCGGCAATTGCGCGGAACGCATCTCCCTTCGGCAGACGATCAACCGCTTCCTTCATTGAGGTGGCGGTCCAGAACTTCTGTTCTGCAATCTTGGCCGACTGGCTCAACCGACGCTGGTCGATGAGCTTCATTACCATGATGTACCACGAGAACAGGGACATTACGGCCAGGATGATGAGCGTACCCTTGGCAACGAAGTCTCCCTGCGCCCAAAGGGCCTGGAGACCATACGGATTATCGACGACGGTGGTGGCTTGGTTTTCCATGATTTCCTCTTGTCTGAACACCGCGACGCTGCTGTGGGTA
>JANPDV010000482.1:0-2211 GCA_031431655.1 Gammaproteobacteria bacterium
TACCTGCCCCGTCTGCATGGCGATAGGATGAGGGACGCGGGGCAAAGAGGACAGGACTCTTTCTCTCGCCGATCACATGATCCGCGGGCGACGACGGCACACAACAACGCGATGGCGACACCGCTCTGCGCCGGATCGCGCAGCGCGTGTTCGCTGGTCAGCGCGGCGCCCGCTCATGCGGGCGCCGCTGTCACCGGCTGTGGTCGCCCCGGTTTACTTCGTCGGCGCGTTGACCGCGTAGACGTCGCTCGCCATCGCGCCCTTCATCAGCGGCTTGAGCTTGGCCAGGATCCCCTGGTAGCCCTCCGACGTCAGGAAGGCCTCGACGTCGGCCGCGCTGTCCCACGCGGTCACCGAACCGGTCGCGAGCGTCTTGGGGTCCGTGTAGTACTTGACCCAATGGAAGCCTTTCGACTTCGCGTACAGCGGGGTGATCTCGTCGTCGGCGAGCTTCATGGCGGCCCGCTGTGCGTCCGCGCTGGCCGACGTGAAGCGCACGATGCGCAGCACCTTGCCGGGCGCGACGGGAACCGGCGCGTCGGAGTTCCAAGTGTCGCGGATGATCATCCATTGGCCGCCGATGTTCCTGCGCACTTCCAGGTAGCCCCCGCCGTCGACCGCGGCGCCGTCGGCCCCGTTGACGGTATAGCTGCCCGAATGCCACGCGAGATCGCCGGAGACGCCCATTGCGCCCTGGTTGATCGCCAGCTTGAGGCCGGCCGCCTTCGCATCCGCGCTCTGCTTCGCGATCATCGCGCGAATCGCGTCGCGACCGGTTGCGACCGGCACGTTCGGCGCCATCACGACGCCGTCTTCGGCATACATCGCTGCAATCTTGTCGGCGTCACCGGCGTTGTAAGCCTCCTGCCACGCTGCAACGCCGCTCTTCATGGACTGCTCGGCCGCGGCCGTGTCGACCTTCGGCGCCTGCTGGCAGCCCGCGAGCAGCAGCACGCTGGCCGCCAGGATCGATGCGGATTTCGAAATCGTCATGTCAGTTCCCCCCTCTTTTAATTGATCTTGGACCCGGCCGCTGGATCGGCGGCCGACTGCCAATGCTACGCCTTTGGGACGGCAGGTGCCTCAAACGCCTCGTCCGGTGACGATCCTCAGCGCTTATCGCGCTGCTTCAGGTACTCCGTGTCCTCGAACTTGAACTCCGTCCAGTTCCTGGTATCGAAGATCTCGGGCACGAAGCGTCGCGCGCCTTCGCGGACGGCGGCGGGCAGTGCATCGAGGTCGCGGATCTTGGTGCCGAAGCCGCGCGCGACCGTGCCGCCCGGCCGCTCGCCCATGCCCATCCAGGGCTGCCAGCGGTTCTTGTTCTGCAGCTGCAGGTGCACGGGGGCCGACAACACCTTCGGGTTGGCCACGTCCGCGAGCGCGGCCGACATGGTCATGAACGAATTGACGTAGTTGGTCTGGCCGGCGCGCACCATGTCCGGGGCGCTCTCGATCGACTGCGTGGCGAGGAACACGCGCTCGCCGATCACTTCGATCGGCAGCAGGTTCGGCTTGAAGCCCATCACGATCACGCCGTCCGGCGTGTAGGCGCGCGGTACCGGACCGAGCCGGAAGTGATGGATCGACACGCGCTGGCCGGTGATCGGGTTGTCGAACTGCTCGAGCGGCTCCTGGCTGTCGAACTTGGTGTAGAAGCCGACCTCGTACTTGCGCATCTCGTGGACGTCGTCTTCCTTCGGCTCCCAGTAGTCCACGAGGATGTTGTTCATCGTGTACAGCGGCACGAAGTTGCCCTCGCCGAGGTCGCCGTAGAGGTTCAGGCGCATGAAGGAGTGCACGACCTCCCGACCGAGACTGCCGACCATCTTCACGTGCGTTCGATGCGCGGTGAGCCGGTCGGTGAAGTCCGGGGTTGCCCGGCTCTTGCGCGCCGCGGTCGCGGCGTTCGCTGCGCCCGTGCCGCCGAGGGTCAGCGCGGCGAGACCGGCGGCGCCGGTGACCGCATCACGACGACTGAAACGATTCATGTTCGACTCCTCGAGAAGGTTGAGAAAAGCGGGCCGCGGCGCGGAGGCGCGTGCCCGCGCCACGCGGGCGTGACGCCGGGATGTTACGCGGATCGAACTTCCGGGCGCTCTGTTTGCGGCGACCGCCGGGTTTTCCGGGCCGATAATGCGGAGCGGCCCGGTCCGGCGGGTGGCTCCTGGAGGAATAGCGTCATGGGTATTTCAGTCGTTACAGGCGCGA
>JANPDV010000483.1:0-3610 GCA_031431655.1 Gammaproteobacteria bacterium
CATCGCGGTACAGGCCGGATGGCGGCACGTTGGAGGTGAAGACCATCGTGACGCCACGTCCGACCAGCTTGGTGAACAGCGTGCCCAGCAGCATCGCGTCGGCGATGTCGCTGACAAACAGTTCGTCGCAGCACAGCACGCGCGCGGTTTCGGCAAAGCGCATCGCCACCGGTTCGAGCGGATCGGCCCGTTTTCGATGCCGCGCCAGCTGCGCATGCACGTCCTGCATCAGGCGGTGGAAGTGGACGCGGCGCCGGCGCTCGAACGGCAGGTTCTGGAAGAAGAGGTCCATCAGCCAGGTCTTGCCCCGACCGACGCCGCCCCACAGGTAGACACCGCGGATCGCGGGCGGCGGGGCGGTGCCGGCGATCCGCTTCAGCAGTCGCTCCGCCGTGCTCGCCTGCGCGGCGGCGCGCTCGGCGCGCATCAGGTCTCGCCGCAGGCGGTCGAGAGCATCGAGCGCGGTGGCCTGGGCCGGGTCGGCGGTGAACCCCTGGCGGGCGAGCGCCTCGAGATAGGCCTTTCTGAGCCGCGATTCGCGGCGTGGCGACGCGGCACTCAATCAGCGAGCTCGCGACGGTTGCGGAAATGCTCGAGCGCCGCCGGATTGGCGAGCGCATCGACGTTCTTCACCGGCTGGCCATGCACGATGTTGCGTACCGCCAGCTCCACGATCTTGCCGCTCAGGGTGCGGGGAATGTCCGGCACCGCGATGATCTTCGCCGGAACATGCCGCGGCGTGGTCCGGGCGCGGATCGCGTCGCGGATGCGGCGTTGCAGGGCTTCGTCGCAGGCAATGCCCTCGCGCAGGCGGACGAACAGCACAACGCGCACGTCGCCCTGCCAGTCCTGGCCGATGCACACCGAGTCGAGCACCTCCGGCAGCGTCTCTACCTGGCGATAGATTTCCGCTGTGCCGATGCGCACCCCACCGGGATTCAGCACGGCATCGGAACGGCCATGGATCAGGTAGCCACCCCTGGCAGTGCGCGACAGGTAGTCGCCGTGGTGCCAGATTCCCGGGAAGCGCTCGAAATAGGCTGCGCGGTAGCGGCTGCCGCCCGTGTCCCCCCAGAAACCGAGCGGCATGGACGGAAAGGCGCGTGTGCATACCAGCTCGCCCTTCTCGCCGTCTGGTACCGCATGGCCGGCGTCGTCGAACACCGCGACCTGCATGCCGAGCGCGGCCGCCTGCATTTCACCGCGATAAACCGGCTGGCCCGGAACCCCGACGATGAAGCACCCAACGATGTCGGTGCCGCCGGATATCGAGGCCAGGTGCAGGTCGGACTTGATGTCGCGGTAGACGAAGTCGTAGCTCTCCGGCGCCAGCGGTGAGCCGGTGGACAGCAGCGTGCGCAGCGCCGGCAGCGCGCAGGACTCGCGCGGCTTGAAGCCGGCCTTCTCGAGGCTGGCGAGGTACCTGGCGCTGGTGCCGAAGATCGTGACGCGTTCCTGCTCCGCCATCCGCCACAGCACACCCGGGTCGGGATGAAACGGCGAGCCGTCATAGAGCACCAGCGTCGCGCCGCTGGCGAGGCCGCTGACCAGCCAGTTCCACATCATCCAGCCACAGGTGGTGAAGTAGAACAGCCGGTCGCCGCGCCGCAGGTCTGCGTGCAGCAGGTGTTCCTTCACGTGCTGCAGCAAGGTGCCGCCCGCGCCGTGCACGATGCACTTGGGAACGCCGGTGGTGCCGGAGGAGTAGAGGACATAGAGCGGATGGTCGAACGCCAGGCGCGTGAAGCTGAGCGCCGCGCCGGCGCGGCCAAACTGGTCGAACGACACGGCGTTGCGCAGCGGCGCGAGACGGTCTGCCGGAACACCGGGAGCCACATAGGGCACGACCACCACGCATTGCACCGACGGCAGCTGCCGCAGCACGTCGGCCATCGGTCCGAGCGAGTCCATAGTCTTGCCGGCATAGAAATAGCCGTCGGCGGTGAACAGCACCTTGGGCGCGATCTGGCCGAAACGATCCAGCACGCCGGCAATGCCGAAGTCCGGCGAACAGGAAGACCAGATGCCGCCGAGGCTGGCGGTGGCCAGCATCGCGATGACTGTCTCGGGCAGGTTCGGCATGAAACCCGCGACGACATCGCCCGGCCCCACCCCCGCGTCACGCAGGCCCTGCGCAATCCGTGCGACTTCGCTGGCGAGCTGCCGATAGCTCAGGCAGCGTCGGGTGCCACGCTCATTGACGAACACCAGCGCTTCGCGCTCGTCGCGGCAATGCAGCAGGTGTTCCGCGAAGTTGATCCGCAGGTTCGGGAAGAACCGCGCGCCCGGCATCTTCTCCGGGTGCAGCACCGCCGGCGCCAGCGAGCCGTCACCGCGGATGTCGGCGAAATGCGCCAGCTCCGTCCAGAAGCCGTCGCTGTCCTCGACCGACCAGCGATGCAACTCGGTGTAGTTGCCGAATCGCAGGCCGCGCCGGGCAGCGACGCATTCCGTGAACTGCCGCAGCTGTGTCGAGGCGACGCGTTCGGCACTCGGCTGCCAGAGAGGCGATTCGGTCATTCAGCCACTTTCACTCGCTGGGCCGCTGCGTCTCAAAGCGACTGGTAGATCGGCCCGGAGCCGCCCTCGGGCGTGGTCCAGGTGATGATCTGGTATGGATCCTTGATGTCGCAGGCCTTGCAATGCACACAATTGGCCGCGTTGATCTGCAGCCGCTTGCCGCCACTGCCGTCGTCGACCATTTCATAGACGCCAGCCGGGCAGAAGTTCTGGCAGGGATTGCCGAACTCCTGCGCGCACTTCGTGGCGCAGATGCTCGTGTCGGCCACCTTGAGGTGTACCGGCTGATTCTCTTCGTGCGAGTTGTTGGCAAAGAACACGCTGGCGAGCCGGTCGCGCGGCGGCAGGCTGCGGTCCACCCAGCCGCGCTCGGGCGAGGCGAACTCGTCGAGCCGCTGCGTTTCTGCATGCGCGGCCTTGTTCTTCAGTGTCCACGGTAACCGACCCCCGGTGACGGTCTCCAGGCCCGCGTTCGCCAGGCCAAACCACAGCCCGCGCTTGAAGCCCGGCTTGATGTTGCGCACCTTGCGCAGTTCCTGGCCGCCGACCGAGGCGCGCCAGGCCGCGTCGAAGCCCGCGCCGCTGCCGGTCGAGGCGACTTGCTGCGCGGCGAGCATGCCACTGCGCAGCGCCTGGTGAATGCCCTTGATCTTGGGCACGTTGAGCGTGCCGCCAGCGTCGCCGATCAACAGCGCGCCGGGCATTTCAAGCCGCGGCGTCGACTGCCAGCCACCGGCCGCAATCGCGCGCGCGCCCGCAGCGACGACTTCGCCACCCTCCAGCAGCGGCTTGATGCTGGGGTGATGCTTGAATTGCTGGAAGGCCTCGAATGGCTTCAGCCGAGGGTCGCGGTAGTCCAGCCCCACCACGTAGCCGACGTAGATGCGGTCGTTGCCGAGGTGATAGAGAAAGCTGCCGCCATAGGTGCCGCCGTCCAGCGGCCAACCGACGGTGTGCTGGATCAGTCCGGCCTCGCCGCGTCCGGCGGGGAGTTGCCAGAGTTCCTTGAATCCAAGCCCGTAGGTCTGCGGGTCGCTGTGCCGGTCGAGCGCGAAACGCTGGATCAGCTGCTTGCTGACACTGCCGCGGC
>JANPDV010000484.1:0-6372 GCA_031431655.1 Gammaproteobacteria bacterium
CGATTAGTAAATTAGGCGCGGGTCAGCGGAAACCATCAGGGCCGGCAGGCTTCGGTCTGCATCAGAGGCCGGATATAAAACTGCAGCCTGCGCCTGTGATCACGTCGAAAATGACCTTGCTATCGGGAGGCGTCCATATAACTTTCAAATGCCCTGCCACCCACCGCGGCTGACGGTGACGGACGGCGCCACGGAGCGGCCTGCGGGACGCCCGGATCGGCCCTGCAGCCCACCTCGATCGGACCTGGTCCACAACAGACGCAACCCGGCCCGCCTCGCGACCGCGATGGCGGCGCCAGGTCTCCTCTGCATCCGTTTGCCGAAGCGGCCAATGCGCGGCGGCCGCTACAGCAACGTCCCCTGCTGCGGCCGCGGCGCCCCTGCCGCGCCAGTGCGGAAGCGCACTCGATCCCCGCGGCCCAGCCGTCGACACGGTAACCGCTCCTCAGCCCGCCCCCGGCGGCCGTGGGTCCTCCAGCCTGAAGCGCATCAGCAACAACGACCCAGCAATATTGAACAGCGCGGGAATGATCGCGGCGAGCAGGAAGATGGCGGTGATCGCCGAGCCGGGCTGCGCCGCCGGCAGCGCGCCGCCCGCGGCGCTGACGAATCCCGACGCCTCGAGCAGGATCCCGCCGACCAGGGGCCCCACGGCAGCCGTGCCCTTCTCCACGATGTTGTAAACGGCGGCCATCGTGCCCTCGAGCGCGACGCCCGTGGTCCGCGTGTGGTGGGCCATGATGTCGGGCAGCAGCGAGAATCCCATGACCAGCAGGCCGGCGGAACCGATCCCGATCATCAGCAGCCGCAGGTCGGTGACCCAGGGCGGCTCGCCCAGCGTCGTCACGAGCCAGGATAAGACGATCACCGCGTAGACGAAGCCTGCGCCCATGTAGGTCTCGCGCTTGCCGAAGCGGCGGCCCAGCCACGCCCAGAGCGGCAGCGAGACCAGGGTCCCGATCATCTGCAGCACGCCGAAGCGGATCAGGAAGCCTTCGTCCTGGTCGAGTACGTAGCGGGCCAGATACAGCAGCGACGCCGAGGTGCTGGCGACCGCGGTGAGCTGGAAGAACTTCACGCCGACGAAGACCAGGAACGGCCGGCTGCGCAGCACCGTGGCGATCTGCGCGAACGTGCCGGTCTGCGGGATCCCGGCGCGCGACACGGTCGGGGTTCGCGCCACGACCATGGCGCAGGCCCACATCGCCACGAGGATCACGAGCGCATGGATCGCGCCCATGGCGAGGTAGCCGGGCCGACCGCCGCCGAAGGCCTTGATGAACAGCGAGCCGAAGACTGCAACATTGAGACCGGCGAGCGTCATGAAAACGACCCGCCAGGTCATCATCGTGGTGCGCTGCTGCGGGATGGCGGTGACCTCGGCGGGCACCGCCAGGTACGGCACCACGAACAGGCTGTACCCGGTTGCATAGAGCACCAGCGCGACGACGACCCAGGCCTGCAGCGCGGCGCCCGCAAGGCTCTCGGGTGCCGCGAACAGCATCAGGTAGGACAGCGCGGCCACCGGAGCGGCGGCGGACAGGAACGGTGCGCGTCGCCCCCAGCGGCTGACGGCCCGATCGCTCCACTGGCCGAGGAACAGCGCCGCGCCGATGTCCCACAGGCGGGAAACGAAGATCAGCAATCCGGCGGTGGCGGGCGCGATCCCGAGATACTCGGTGAGGAAGAACAGGACGAGCAGGCTCATCGCCCCGAGCATGGTGCTCGAGCCGAGGGTGCCCCCGGCCCAGCCGAGAGCCACCCAGCGGGAGACTCCGGTCACGCCAGGGCGGATGCGGCGAACACCGGCGCGACCGTCTTGTCCTTGAAATACTCGATCGAATACATCGGGAGGTCGGTGCGCCGCATGATGTAGTGGCCGCCGAGCTGGCCCAGCTGAATCCGCAGGTCGTCATCCATGTAGGCGACATGCGACCAGAGCTTCGGGCGCGGCGTCAGCTCGTGCGACAGCAGCGCGGGATCGTCCACGCCGATCGCTGCGGCGAACTCTGCCATCGACATCGCCGCATCGGCGGGCACGACGGTGAACCCGCGGAAATCCACGAAGAACCGGTCGAGGTTCTCCTCGCGGCGCCGATACGATGCCAGCGAGAAGTGATGGGCGGGGATCTTCTTCTCGCCGAGCGCGAACTGAGCGACGAAATTGTACGCGCCGGAGGCGGGATCGATCTCCAGGCCGTTGCCGAGGAACTGCGCCGGGATGTCGGGCAGGCGCCCCATCGAGAACACCTTGAGCGATGCGGTGACGCCGACGCCCTGGTTCTGCGCCGCGGCGCCGCCGACCAGCCTGCCGATGTTGTGATAGACCGCGACCCAGTGGCCGCCGTAGATCCCGGGATGATCGATGGCGTTCGGATACGGGGTGAGCGGCGCGAGCTCGTCGATCAGCGCGTCGATGCGCGTGGATTCGGGAGTGCCCGAACCGAAACCTTCCTTGTGGGTCTCGATGATGTGCAGCAGCTCGCCGCGCAGTGCCTGTCGGTCGTTCATCGTGAGGTCTCCTGCCCGAAGTTTGCGACGCTGCCCTCAGAGTTGGAGGATGGCTTCGATGTCCCCGAGCATAGCCTGCCCGTGCGATCGCCCATCGCCATCCACGGGCGCCAGCTCAGCACGTTGAATTCCTGTACGGCGCTGCGCACGTGCGTGCGCGCGCGGTCCGCAAGCTCCGCAGCGCTCGCGTGGAAGGTGAACGCCTCGTGGAAACCGAAGGCCGGCACGCCCGGCGCGGGGGCAGCCATGCGGGTGTCGAGCCGCTCGGTCAACCAGACATCGTCGCCTGAGCGGCCCTCGACGAGCACGTGGTGATCGAAACGCATGTCGAGCCCGGGCATCGCCGACCGCCTGACCTCGAGCGAGGGCCTATCCGCTGAACTTCCTATCCGCATCCACGATCGGCGCGGCGTATGTTAGCTTGATCCTGACAACGACGCGGGCGCCCGCATCAGTCTCTGCCTTGCCGGCGCCGCCTCAGAACTTCACGGACAGCGTGGCACCAAACGAGGCCTTTTCACCATAGGCGGCGCCATAGCCGACGCCCTGAACGATGAAGAATGAGTTCGCGACGTACTCCTCGTCGAACACGTTCTTGCCCCACAGCGACAACTCCCATATGCCGCGCGTCAGCGAGGCGCGCGCATTGACCAGCGTGCGCGGCGAGATCTGCGCCATGTTCATCTCCTCGGCCTGCATCTCCGACTGGTAGACGACGTCGCCGCGCACGAAGAAGCCCAAGTCGTTGCCGAACTTGCCGACGTACTGCATGCCGCCGACCAATTGCGTCTTGGCGGTGCGCGGCAGCGTCTTGCCGCCAACGCTGAAGTCCAGCGGACAAACCACGCCGTCGCACTGCCCCTTGAAGCGGAACGCCAGCGTGCCGTGCTTGTATTTCGGATCCGTCAGGGCGAAGCCGAAATTCGCCGTGAGCCCTTCCGTGATCGCAAAGATCGTCTCGACTTCTATGCCACGCGAACGGGCATCGCCGAGGTTGCGAAAGATTACCGGTGTGTTGGCAAACAAGGCAGCCGGCGTGTTCGACGGCAGCGCCTGGACCTGCATGTCCTTCCAGTCGACGTGAAACAGCGCCGCGTTCAGAATCAGGCGGCTATCGAACAGCGTCGACTTGGCGCCGATCTCGTAAGTGACGTTCTCCTCAGGGCCGAACGCCTGTTCATCGATCGGAATCGTCACAGATCCCGCGAGCACGCCATTGAAACCGCCGGTCTTGAGGCCCTTGCCGGCCGAGAAGTACACCAGCACGTCTTCGGCGAGACGGTAGTCGGCGGTGATGCGCGGGATGAAGTCCTTGAACTCGTCGGTCAGCGTGATGTTGGCGGCGAGGTCGCGAACCGCCTTCTCTTCCTTGCTGTAGCGCAGCTCGCCGCGGAGCGTCAGTTTGCCGAGCCGATAGGACAGGGCGCCGAAGATCGCGCTGGTCTCACCGAGGTTGTTCAGGTCGCGCAGCCGGAACGGAAAGCCGGTGATGTCGAGGTAGTTCACCGTCGAGTCCACGACGAACTGTCCCACCGGCACTGATTGCAGTGCGAAGCGGTAAGTGTCGTCGAACTCGGAACGATACAGGCCAAACGTCGCGGTCAACGGACCATTCTCCGGCGCGTAGTCGAGGCGCAGCTCGTGACTTCTGAAGTCGTTGCGGCTGCCTTCCTTCTGCCCATTGTTGAAGAAGCCTGGCACGAACATGCCCGTGGCCAGCAGGTTCAGGTTCGGGCCGAACGACGGCGCGAGCGCGTTGACCGCGTTGCTGCTGATCTCCTGTCCGAGCGAGTCAACCTTGCCGTAGTGATAGACCAGTTCGAAGGCACCGGCGAAGCGGGCCTCGGCGTTGAAGTTCAGGAACGCCGTCTCGTTGCGGAAACCGGGCGTCGGCAGGTACAGCACTTGCGCTCCGCGGGGGCGCGTCGATGCGGCGCTGCGATACGCGTCGGGATCAATCGAAAGCTCGCCGCAGATGAATCGCGGATTGCCGTTGCTCGCGGGTGGTGCGGCATTGCGCAGTCCGCAGTTGCCGGTGTTCTGCACGTCGCCGGTGTTGATGTTGTAGCCGGCCCGGATACCGACTTGCCGGTCCACTTCCATGTACGTCGCATTCAGCTCGAGCCACTCAGTCGGCGTCACGCTCGCGATCAGGCTGACCGTCTGGTTATCCGTATTGCCCATGCGCGCCTGATCCTTGGACAACCCGGGGTACTCGTTCTCCCAAGTGCCGTCGAACTCCGACTTGTAGAAGGAGCCTCGCAGGCCGAGCTTGCCGTCGATCAGCGGGCCGCCTAGCGCGACACGGTACTCGAGCCGCCCATCCGTGCCGCCGGTAACCTCGGCGGTTCCGTCAAGCTCCTCGCCCGGGCGATTCAGCACGTAGTTGATCGCGCCGGCGAAAGCGTTCTGGCCGTACAGAGCGCTCTGCGGACCCTTGACGACCTCGATGCGCTGGACGTCCGCGCCGCTGATATCGACCGCGTAGTTGCGCTGGATGTAGATGCTGTCGACAAAGGTTGCGACGTTCTGCACCTCGGAAGAGACGTTGATCTGCGTGAGGCCGCGCAGTGTCGGCGCAGCGGAAAAACTCGACGCGAAGTCCTCGAAAACCAAGCCCGGCGTGTACAGGGCGACGTCCTCGAGCTCGGTAATGCCGCGACGGGCGATGTCCGCGGATGTAAACGCGGTGACCGCGACCGGGATGTCCTGCAATGACTCCTCGCGCTTGCGGGCGGTGACGATAATTTCTTCGAGCTCCAGCGTCTGTGCGAGCGCGTCGCCGCCCAGGATGGCCGTCGCCACGGCGCAGACGATGGTCGCGCGAATGCGAGGACGGCGAACAACACTAATATTATGCATCGGGACCCCTTCGGTCGATTCTCAGGCGTGGACTGATTGATCGAACGTGAATGGCTCTCGAGGATTGCACGAAGCTACGTCTTCCCGCAAAGCCCTTCGCAGCGTGGGTCCAGCCGATGAATTGTCTGTTGTTCCGAAGCAACGATCGCTGGCTGCGCGGTCTTGAGTTCCGCGAACCTGCACTGCCGATTCGCGCGCGGTCATCCGTTCGCCGATGGCAACGGGCGGACCGGCCCGGCGCTGTCGCTGCGCGCGGGGCGATTCGCTCTCGGGGTCCGTGCGGGTACCTGGCGTGGGCGCGAAATGCCGCTGCTGGCAGCTCGCGGTGGGGCCCAGGGCCAGGCGGAAGCTGGTCACATTGCAGACCGTTGCGCCCCGGCTGCCGGGCCTGGAGGGTGACCCGAACGGGGCGGCCCGCGCACGCGGGATTTCAATCGCATTCCGGCGTGGGCATCGCGTCGCACCAGCATGAGAAGCTCGAACGCCTGCGCCGCAATGTGAGCCGGCCGCCGGTGGCCTGCGAGCGCCGGGCGCTGACGGCGTCGGGCGATATTCGCTATACGCTGAAGGACCCGTGCCGCGACGGCACCACGCACCACGTGCTGGAGCCGCTGGACCTGATGGCGCGACTGGTTGATCCGGTTAGACCGCCGACACTGCGGCATGTGGCGATGAACTGGCACGGCGGCTCACGCGCGTGTTCGGCATCGAGATCGACCGCTGCGCCCGCTGCGGCGGCAAGCTCAAGATCATCGCCGGCATCGAGGATCCGCGGCTCACCGCGGCTGACGGTGACGGACGGCGCCACGGAGCGGCCTTGCCAAGTCCGGATCGGTCCGGAATGGCTCAATCGGGCTTGATACCCGCCTTCGCGACGCGCGGAGCTGCACTGCAGCGCAGCTCGATCGGACCTGGTCCACAACAGACGCAACCCGGCCCGCCTCGCGACCGCGATGGCGGCGCCAGGTCTCCTCTGCATCCGTTTGCCGAAGCGGCCAA
>JANPDV010000485.1:0-1688 GCA_031431655.1 Gammaproteobacteria bacterium
CGCCGCATCGAGCTCCACGACGTTGCCGCGCCGCGCCGCGCTGGCCGGTCCGGCCGCGGCATCCGCCGCACTGGCAGGCCACTGCATCGCGCGCCCGAGGTTCGCTTCCAGCGTGCGCATCTCGCGCTGGTACTGAGCGCAGTCGGCACAACCGGCGACGTGCACCGCCACCGCCGCGTCGTTCGCCAGCGGCTCCGCGCCGATCTGCAATCTCACATGCTCGCAGGTCACGATAACGAATCCTTTGCCGGGTCCTCGGCCGCGTCCGCCGCAGCGCGCGGCGCCAGGCCATACACCGCACGCAGCTTGTCGCGCGCGCGGAACAGCCGCGTCAGCACTGCCTGCTGGGTCAGCTGCAGCTCGGCGGCGATCTCCTGCGTGGAGAAGCCGCCCAGCACCTGCATCACCAGCGGCTCGCGGTACTCATTCGGCAGCCGCAGCATCGCTGCGCGCAGCTCGGCGAGCTCGCGCTCCTGCGAGGCACCGAGCTGCGGATCGTCCGCGGCCACCAGTTCGTCCACGTCCACCATCACCAGTCGCTTGCGCTCATACAGCCGCGCGTGCTCACGCCGCACGATGGTGCACATCCACGCCTTCAGCCGCGCCGGGTCGTCCAGCTCCGTGCGCGATTTCCAGGCCCGCAGCATCGATTCCTGCACCACATCCTCCGCAACCTGGCGATCGCGCGACAGCCACAGTGCGAAGCGCAGCAGGTCGCCGCGCAGGCCGGCCATGGCGCGCTCGAATTCCACTGCCGGATTCCCGGAATCGGTGTCGTTCATGTATAAGACCGGGCCAGACCCCTGTTCATTTCCGACACTCTAATACAACCTCATGCAGACTCCGGCGCCCGACCGGTACGGCGTGGTGGGACACCCCGTCGCCCACAGCCGTTCCCCGTTCATTCACGGCATGTTCGCACGCCAGACCGGGCACAGCCTCGTATACCGCCTGCACGACGTGCCGCCCGACTACTTCGCCACCTGGGTGCAGCAGTTCTTCGCCGGCGGCGGCTCGGGCCTCAACATAACTGTGCCCCACAAGCTGGCCGCTTTCGCGCTCGCCGGTGAGCGCACGCCCCGCGCCGAGCGCGCCGGGGCCGTCAACACGCTGATGCACGACGGCCCGCAACTGCTGGGTGACAACACCGACGGCGCCGGACTCGCCAAGGACCTGCGCCACAACCTGGGCTTCGACCTGCTGGCCAAGCGGGTGATGATCCTGGGGGCGGGTGGCGCGACGCGCGGCGTGCTCGAACCCATCCTCAACTCCGGCCCATCCGAAGTCGTGATCGGCAATCGCACCCCCGAGCGTGCCCACGAACTGGCGCGCGCCTTCGAGGACATCGGCAACATCCGCGGCTGCGGCTTCGACGAACTGCCGCTGCGACCGTTCGACCTCGTCATCAACGCGACTTCGGCTGCGCTCAGCGGCCGCGCGCCAGACGTCAACCCGGCCGTGATCGGCCCGGCCACGCTGTGCTACGACATGTCCTACGGTCGCGGGGACACCCCTTTCGTCAAGTGGGGCTGGCAGCAAGGCTGCAGCCGCGCGGTGCAGGGCTGGGGCATGCTGGTCGAGCAGGCCGCCGAAGCCTTCGAACTGTGGCGCGGCGGGCGGCCGGATACCCAACAGGTACTGGCCGTACTCGAGGCAGAGGGGCGCTGTGCGGCGCGGCGCGGCGCCGC
>JANPDV010000486.1:0-6977 GCA_031431655.1 Gammaproteobacteria bacterium
GTGCCGCGAGCAGCTCCGCGGGCCGTGCAAAGCCTGCGGCGAGCTCCTGCTGCCAGAGTGGCGGCTGGCGGGCAAGTGGGGTTGCGGTTATCATTCGCGGCCCTTTTTCCGGGGGCGGTATTCTGCGAACAAGTAATGGCCACCTACAACACCAGCGAATTCCGCTCCGGACTCAAGATACTCGTCGACGGCGATCCCTATGCGATCGTCGAGAACGAAATGGTCAAGCCAGGCAAGGGCCAGGCCTTCAACCGGGTCCGCATCCGCAACCTGCGTACCGGCCGCACCATCGAGCGCACGTGGAAGTCCGGTGACTCCGCGGAAGCCGCCGACGTCGTCGACATGGACATGCAGTACCTGTACCAGGACGGCGACTTCTGGTACTTCATGGTGGCGGACAACTACGAGCAGCACACCGCCAGCAAGACCGCCGTCGGTGACGCCGCCCAGTGGCTCAAGGATGGCATCACCTGCATCGTCACGCTGTGGAACGGTGAACCGCTGACGGTTACACCCCCGCCGCACATCGAGGCGCTGATCGTCGAGACCGATCCGGGCGTACGCGGCGATACCGCCACCGGCGGCCAGAAGCCGGCCAAGCTCGAGACCGGCGCGGTGGTGCGCGTGCCGCTGTTCATCAATCAGGGTGAAGTCATCCGGGTCGATACCCGCACTGGCGAATACATTTCGCGCGCCAAGGCCTAGCGGTTCACCGGCCGGCAAGGCACGGCCGCCACTCACGAGCGAAGCGAGGCGAGCAGCGTAGTCGCGACGCGCTCCAGCCCGATGCGGTCCGTCTCATCGAAGCGGCCCGGTCGCGGGCTGTCCAGGTCCATCACCCCGAGCAGCAGGCCCGACCCGTCCACCAGCGGCACGACGATCTCCGAGCGTGACGCGCTGTCGCAGGCGATGTGCCCGGGGAACGCATGCACGTCCGGTACGACGACGCTGCGACGACGTTCCGCCGCAGCGCCACAGACCCCGCGGCCCATGGCGATACGCACGCAGGCGCTGCGTCCCTGGAACGGACCCAGTACGAGTTCCTGGCCGCGCAACAGGTAGAACCCGGCCCAGTTCAGGGCCGGCAGGTGCTCGAACAGCAGCGCCGCGCAGTTGGCCAGATTGGCGACGAGGTCGTGCTCGCCGGCGAGCATCGCGGCCAGAGCCCGGTCGAGCTCACCGTAGCCAGCCGCCTTGTCTGCAAAGTCGATCCGGAAGCGCTCGCCGTGCTCGCTCATGCATCCTCCCATGCGAACGGCAACACGGCGTCGATGTGCCGGGCGCCGCAGGCGACCATCAGCAGCCGGTCGACGCCAACGGCGACGCCCGAGCAGGCTGGCAGGCCCGCGGCGAGCGCGTCGAGCAGACGCCGGTCCAGCGGATAGACCGGCAGGCCACGCTGGCGCCGCAGGGCGTTGTCCGCCTCGAACCGAGCGCATTGCTCGCCGGCATCCGCGAGTTCATCGAATCCATTCGCAAGCTCGATGCCGTCGGCGTAGAGCTCGAAACGCAGCGCCACGCGCGGGTCGACCGGATCGAGTCGGGCGAGGGCGGCCTGGCTTGCAGGGTAATGGGTGACGAAGCACCAGTCGCCGCGGCCCAGCCCGGGGCCGATTACCGCGCCCATCAGCAGGTCGAGCAGTTCGTCGCGTGACGCGTTGTTGCGCGTGGGCGCAGAAAGATTCAATGGCGCCACGGCTTCGCGCAGTGCTGCGTCGTCACAGACCAGAGGATCGAGCTGCAGCGCATCCTGGAAAGCGTCGCGGTAGCGCAGCCGCGTCACGGGGCGCGCGGGCTTGCCAAGGGCGGCCAGGGCCAGGTTGCAGAGCGCGGCGACCTCATCGATCAGGCGCTCCATGTCCCAGTCGAGGCGATACCACTCGAGCATGGTGAATTCCGGGTTGTGCAGTCGCCCACGCTCGCCGGCTCTTGCGACCGGACACAACTGCCAGATATCCCCTGAGCCGGCCACCAGCAGCCGTTTCATCAGGTATTCCGGCGACGTCTGGAAGAAGCGCTCGGCACCGCTGCCTGGCGCCTCGCACGCCGCTGCGTCCAGTACCAGCAGCGACTGCAGGTTCGGATCGCTGACTGGCGCGCCGACGATGCACGCGGTCTGCACTTCGAGCACGCCGCGTTCGTCCAGCGCGCGACGCAGCGCGGCGACGACCTGCGCCCGCGAATGCAGCAACTGGCGCAGTTCGGCGGGGCTGCGTGCTGTTCTGTCAGGCATTGAGCGGCCGGCCGTTCAGCGCAGCCGCCGGCCCAGCGTCTCGCCGAGGCGCACGCGGCGGCCGGGCCGCATGTCGGCCGCCCAGCAGATGCTCCCGGCCGGAAACAGCAGGATGACGGTGGAACCCATGTTGAACCGACCGAGCTCAGCGCCGCGTGCCGCGTAGGTCGGAGGCGTGGGACGCGGCAGTTCCAGGGTGGTCACGGTGCGAGGCCGCCGTGGTGTGACCACCCCGTGCCACACGGTTTCCATGCAGCCCACATTGAGCGCGCCGACCAGCACGATGGCATGGCGCAGCTCGACGTCGTCGAACCCCAGGACGAGCCGTTCATTGCGCGCGAACAGGCCAGGAATCGCACGCGCCGTAGCGGCATTGACGCTGAACAGACGGCCAGGGATGTACCACGACTCTGCCAGTGTCCCGGCCGTCGCCATGTGGATGCGGTGGTAGTTGTAGGGCGCCAGGTAGATCGTGGCGAAGTGCCCGTCGCGGAACGCGGCCAGCCATGGTTCGCGTCCGGCCAGCAGCGCCGCCAGCGTGTAGTCATGGCCCTTGGCCTGCAACAGGCGGTCGGAGTGAATCCGGCCTATTTCGCTGATCGTGCCGTCGACCGGGCAGGCGAGCGCCTGTGGATCAACCGGCTGCGGCCGCGACCCCGCCCGCAGCGCGCGCGTGAAGAAGGCGTTGAACGACTCGTAGCCGGTCGGCTCGGTAACCACGGCGTCGCTGAGATCGGGCCTGAACAGCGCCGTGAAGCCGCGGATCAGCGCGTTCTTGAAGGCCGGGTGGCGACTGCGGGTGGCCGCCAGCACCGCCCGCGATATGGCGTGCTGCGGCAGCACCCGTTGCAGCGCGGCGAACAGATGCGCGCCGACCGAGGAACTGCCCGTAGAATCGGCGCCGGCCGGCGTGGCCGGACTTGAATCTGCCTCTTCGATCATGGCGCAAGTATCCCACACGGTCCGCCCGGTCACCGTCGATGCCCTGCTGCTGCGTGCCGCGCGCCGCTTGCAGCGCGCCGGCGTTCACTTCGGCCATGGCACCGACAACGCACGCGACGAGGCGGCGGCGCTGTTGTGGCACGTGCTGGGGCTGCCATGGCCGGCTCCCGCGCGTGTCGGCAGTCGCCGCGTTACGCGCGCGCAGCAGTCCGCGTTCGAGACGCTGCTGGAGCGCCGCATACGCACTCGCGAACCCGCCGTTTACCTGACCGGCCGCACCTGGTTCGCGGGCATACCGTTGTCCACCGACGCGCGCGCGCTGATCCCGCGTTCGCCGCTGGCCGAGCTGATCGAGCGGCAATTCGTGCCGTGGGCGGATCCGCGGCGCGTGCGCCGTGTGCTCGACCTCGGCACCGGCTCCGGCTGCATCGCGATCGCCTGCGCGGCGTACCTGCCCGGGGTCCGTGTCGACGCCGTGGATGTGTCGCGCGAGGCGCTGGCGCTCGCGCGCGCGAACGTGCGCGAACTGGGGCTGACACGGCGAGTTCGCTGCATCGAGTCGGACCACTTCGCGGCGCTCGCCGGGCGTCGCTACGATATCATCGTGTCCAATCCGCCCTATGTGAGCGAACGGGAGATGCGCGGATTGCCCGCTGAGTATGCGCATGAGCCGCGCGGTGCGCTGGCGGCAGGACGCGACGGGCTGGATTCGGTGCGAGTCATCCTGCGCGAGGCCCCCGCGTACCTGAATCCGGGCGGGCTGCTGGTGGTCGAGGCAGGCAACAGCGAGCGCGCAGTGCGCCGCACCTGGCGCCACTGGCCATTCACCTGGCTCTCGTTCGAACGTGGCGGTGGCGGTGTGTTCGCGCTGCGTCGCGAGCAATGGCCGGCAAACCCTGCTGGGAGCTGACGCAAGACATGTCTGGCAATACCTTCGGCAAGTTGTTCACGATTACCACCTTCGGCGAGAGCCATGGCCCGGCGCTGGGGTGCATCGTCGACGGCTGCCCGCCGGGCCTCGAGCTCAGCGCGGCTGATATCCAGCCCGACGTCGACCGGCGTCGCACCGGCACGTCGCACTTCGTCAGCCAGCGCAAGGAAGGCGATGAGGTGAAGATCCTCTCCGGGGTGTTCGAAGGTCGCACCACCGGCGCGCCCATCGGCATCCTGATCGAGAATACCGACGCGCGTTCGCGCGACTACGACAAGATCAAGGACCGCTTCCGTCCAGGTCACGCGGACTACACCTACCAGCAGAAGTACGGGTTCCGCGACTATCGCGGCGGCGGCCGCTCGTCGGCGCGCGAGACGGTGATGCGCGTGGCCGCTGGCGCGATCGCGCGCAAGCTGCTGCGCGAGCGGCTTGGCGTCACGCTGTCCGGCTACCTCAGCCAGATCGGCTCGATCGAGCTCGGAGCGCCCGAGCCCGCGTTCGCCTATGAAAACCCGTTCTTCTGCGCCGACCCGTCGCGCATCCCCGAACTCGAGGCCTTGCTGTGGCAGCTGCGCAGCGACGGCGATTCGATCGGGGCACGAATCACTGTGCTGGCACACGGCGTGCCACCGGGGCTCGGCGAGCCCGTCTTCGACCGGCTCGACGCCGACATCGCCTCGGCGATGATGGGCATAAATGCCGTGAAGGCGGTCGAGATCGGTGCGGGCGTCCGCGCAATCACGCAGCGCGGCAGCGAGCATCGCGATGAGTTGACGCCGACCGGGTTCCTGAGCAATCACGCCGGCGGCATGCTCGGCGGGATTTCCACCGGCCAGGACATCATCGTTCACGTCACTTTCAAGCCGACGTCCAGCATCCAGGTGCCCGGGCGCACGATCGACGTGAATGGCGACCTGACCGATGTCATTACTACCGGGCGCCACGACCCGTGCGTAGGCCTCCGTGCCACGCCGATTGCGGAGGCGATGCTCGCCTGCGTGCTGGTGGACCATTGGCTGCGGCACCGCGGCCAGAACGCCGACGTGCGCTCCCCGACCCCCGTGATCACGCGCGCGCCTGCCGACCGCGGCTAGCGATGCCGCGGGTATCGCGTGGCCGATCGCGTTCGACGTCGCGCCGCAGACCAGTGTGTTCCAGGACACACCTTCGCCATCGAAGAGATGAAAATCCCTTGGAAAACACGCAAGATCCTCCGTGGAGACAGGATCCGGGTGAAAGCCACGGCGACGCGCTTGGTGCACGAGCGCAAGCCGGGTGGTTACCCGGCCGGTGTGACCGACGTCGCCGACGCTGGCCTGGTCTGAGTCGGTCGGAATCGCGAGGACAGCAGCGATGAAGGTGGCCCGAGCCTGCGGCGTGGTCGCCGGACACGTCCACGAGGGCACCGCCATCGACAGTATCCCGATTGCCGAGATTTTGGTTCGTGAGTACTTATAAGTTATATTCCAACGTTGAGGACTCTTGGGGTGTCTTGCCCAAGTGTCTGTTTTGTTTGGGGGCCGTGATCAGCGGCGTCCGGTCCGGAAGCCGCCTAACGGGCGGGGAGAACAGATGGGCGTAAAGCACTGGGTGCGAGCCATCCTCGTGCTGTCGACGATTCCGTCGGCGGCGTGGGCATTGGGTCTGGGTGATATCCGCCTCAAGTCCGCGCTCAATGCGCCGCTCGAAGCCGAAATCGAGGTGGTGAATGCCACCCCCGAAGAGCTGACCGGGCTGCGCGCGCAGCTCGCCACGCGCGAAACGTTTGCACGCTACGGCCTGGAATGGCCGGCGTTCCTGAATTCAGTCACGTTGGCCAAGGGCAAGGACGCTGAGGGTCGGGATGTCCTGCGCCTGCGCTCCAACGATGCCATCACCGAGCCGTTCGTAACGCTGCTGGTCGATGCCAACTGGGGCCGCGGCCGACTGGTGCGCGAGTACACCGTACTGCTGGACCCCCCTGTGTTTTCGCCGACGCCTGCGCCGTCGGCCGCCATCCAGGCGCCGCAGACCGCTGCGCCCCGCAGTGGCGTGGTTGAACGGCCGGCTGCAGCGCCAGCCGCGGCGGCGCCCAGTGCCTCGGAGTCGCCTGGCCGCAGCTCGTCGCCTTCGGCTCAGACGGACAGCTACCGGGTGCGCCGCGGCGAAACGCTGACGGGCATTGCTGCGCGCTACGCCGCAGGCTCGGACCTGTCGCTCGAGCAGGCCATGTTGGGTCTGTATCTCGGCAACGCCGCGGCCTTCGACGGCAGCATGAATCAGCTGCGCGCCGGTGCCGTGCTGCGGGTCGACCCGGCCGGCATGGCCGCCATTTCACGCCAGTCGGCGGTGGCCGAAGTGCGCCGCCAGCGTGCCGAGTGGCGCAGCCGGGTGGCCGCCGCTGGCGGCAGTGCCGGCGCGGCTGAAGACGGCCGGCTCCGGCTGGTGCCACCGTCCCAGCAGGCATCACCGGGAGCGGGCGGCAGCGCAGGCGCCGCAGCGGATGCCGGTGCAGATGCCGCGCGTGCGCGCGTCGCACAGCTCGAGAAGGAACTCGCCGACGCGCGGCGCCTGATCGACCTGCGTGCCAATGAGATTGCCCAGTTGCAGCAGCGCCTGGCCGGCCGCAATGCCGCGTCCGGAGCTGCGGCTGCGCCGACTGCCGGTACGACCGTGTCGGAAGCGCCGCCGGTCGAGCCACCGGCAGCCGCTGCTGGTGCCTCGCCAGCGCCCGCGGAGCCCGTTGCTCCCGCGGCCAGCGTCGAAGCGCCGCCGGTAGAGGCAGCACCCGCTGCAACGCCGGCCGCCGAGCCCATGGCAGCGCGCCCGATCCGGGACGTCGGAGCGCCGGTTGCGGAGGAGCCCTCGCTGGTCGCAACCGCTCTCGCG